>NZ_JBFBIL010000009.1:0-198480 GCF_040685575.1 Kitasatospora sp. NPDC088351
GCCGGCGACCGCGCCCCGAGTTTCGCGAGATGGAGTCACCGTGTCCTCGAACGTCTTCCGCAGCGGCATCGGACGGCTGCTCTTCGACCGGCCGGTCGTGCACCATCATCGATGCCTAGTCGTGACCGGCCCGGCGGCCCCTGGTGCAGCGTCAGTTGACGCCGCACGATACGGTGGCAGAACACCAGGACGGTTGCGCGAAGACCGTCTGTCACGGATAGTCTTCGCCTCACGGCCCTGGCGCCTCGTAGGGGTGGGAATACTGATGGAACAGATGCAAGTGCGGACTCGGCCCCGAGTGCCGGCGATCCAGTGCGGTGTCGGCGCGACCGGCCGCCGGATCGACCGCCACCTGGCTGTGCTCGGCGCGCCCGCACTCCCGGCGGTGGAGACCGCCGAGGCGGTCGGGTTGATAAGGGAACTGACGCCCCGCGGCGCCAGTGCCCCGACCGCCCGTCGCCGTCACGCGCGGGTGTCGCTGCTGACGCCGCTGCGCCGACTGCGCCGGAGCCTCTTCGGCGGGCGAGGCTAGGGCCCTCACGGCTCGCTGTCGCGCCGCTCGGCACGCGACCCGACGGACCTCCGGGACCGTCGGGTCTTCGGCGTGTCCGGATGTCTCCTTCGCGGGGCGCGGTGCCGGGTTGTTCCGGGGTTCCTGGAGGCTCCCGGGGGGCTGCTTCGGGCCGCCCGCGCGAGCCCGGTTCTCCGGGCGGAAAGGTCTGAACCTCTCAGCGTACGACACCTTGCCCACCTGGCACGGAGAGTCGGCGAGGCAGGTCATCGCACCCCCGGGCGTGGGCCAGGATGGCGTCATGGCGGACAACATCCACTCCACCCCCCTGCAATTCCCTTCCTCCTACTCCAGCACCTTTCACTCCACGACCTTCGAGATCACCACCGGCAGCCACGAGGTGGCGCTCGACATCACCGACCGCTGCGCGGAGTTCCTCAACGAGCAGGCGACCGGGCGCGACGGTCTGCTCAATGTCTTCGTACCGCACGCCACAGCGGGCATCGCCGTTCTGGAAACCGGTTCGGGCAGCGACGACGACTTCCTCGCCACCCTGCGCGAGCTGCTGCCCCCCGACGACCGCTGGCGCCACCGCCACGGCAGCCCCGGCCACGGCCGCGACCACGTGGTGCCCGGCCTGGTCGCCCCGCACGCCACCCTGCCGGTCATCGGCGGTCAACTGGCGCTCGGCATCTGGCAGTCCGTGGTCCTGATCGACACCAATGGCGACAACCCGCACCGGACGGTCCGGCTGTCCTTCCTGGGCTGACGCGCCACCGTTCGGCTGACGGGCTACCGCTGGATCGCGGTGTCCGGGGCGTCGGTGTTCCGGGCCCCGGTGTCCGAGAGAGCTGTAGTGCCGGACGGGCCTGCGGTGCCCGGCGTGGCCGGGGCGCCGGCCGGGGCGGTCGTGGCGGCAGTGCCGTCCGCGGCCGCCCCGGCGACCGCCGCGAGATAGCGCTCGATCGCCAGGTACTGGCAGAGCACCGCCACCGGGCGGCCCAGCCGCGCGTACCAGGCGGCGAGCCGGGAGAAGGCCGTGACCTCGAACCACACCTCGCCCGCCGCGTCCATGCTCACCAGGAACGCCTCCTCGCCGCACTCCGGGTGTCCCGGCAGCGTCCCGTACGCGAAGCCGATCCGGTCCGGCGCGGCCACCGTCCACACCACCCGGCAGGGGATCACCAGGTGCGGGCGCCGCAGCCCGGGCAGGCTCAGCCGCAGCAGCACGGTGGCGCCCTGCTCGGCGGGGGCGTACGGGTGGACGGCGAACCCGCTGCCCAGCTGGCTGCCCCAGCCGAGGACGTACCGTCCGGCCCGCTCCAGCACCTCCGGCCCGTGCCCGAGGTGGATCCGCCGCCGCAGCTGCGCGTACCCCGCGGGCAGTCGGGCGTCCCGGGTGGCACCCACCTCCGGGTAGTTGGGCGAGGCGGCGCGGGCGGCTTCAAGGCGCCGGTGGAGAGCGGTCGGCATGGGCCCCACCGTAGCGGGCGCGTTCGGCGGGTGAGGCGGTCGGTCCGGGTGGCGGGTCGCTGGGCCGAGCCCCGCCACCCGGGCCCGGACGACCTTGCGGGCAGGCGGGGGAGCGGAGTAGGAAGGCGGCATGAGCGAAGCGGTGGACACGGCGGGCGTGCTGAACGAGGACGACGGGCCGGTCTGTGCCCTGGCTCCCACCGGGGCGGAGGCGGCGCTGACGCGTGCCCCGGAGTCGGCCGGTCCGCGCGCGGACTGCGTGCTGTGCGGGGAGCCGACCGAACTGCCCGCCGACCACCCCGGCAGCACGCTCTGCCCCGTCTGCGCCTGGCAGCAGGCCCAGCGGATCGCCTGCACCGGCTGACGGACGCCCCGTGGTCCCATGGCCGCCTGTCCGTTACACCCGATGAGGTGCACCGGGCTGGCTCAGCCGTCGGTGTCGGGGAGCGGGCCGACCCTGGTCACGGCTCCGGTCCACCAGCCCGGTTGATCGGTGGCCGCCCAGTCGACGTCCAGCTCCCGGCAGGTGAGCTCCGCGGCCTTGAGCCGCATGGCGGCCTGAGCGGTCTCCGGCTCGCAGGAGACCGCAGGCCGATCGAGAGCGCCGTCGGCGATGCCCCGGGGGTTCTCGAAGTACACGGCGTAGCGCCAGCGGTCAGGGGTGCGGTACAGGACGAGCGTCCTCGGCGTCCCGAAAGTACGCCAGTACGGCTTTCGTGCGTTTCCCATGCCCGCACGGTATCGGTGCGGGTGCGGACTGCCCGCACCCCGGGCGGCCGGCCCGGAGATTACGCGGGCCGGCCGGCTCGGCGTCGCCCGCCCCTCAGGCGTCCTCCCGGCCGGCCAGGGCGAGGGTGGAGCCGTGACGACCCTTGCGGACCAGCAGCTGGGCCGGGATCCGGCTGCGCAGGTCGGCCACGTGGCTGACGATGCCGACCGCGCGATCCCGCTCCCGCAGCCCGTCGAGGACGTCCATCACCTCCTCCAGCGCCTGCTCGTCCAGCGTCCCGAAGCCCTCGTCGATGAAGAGGGTGTCCAGCGGCATCCCGCCGGCCTCGTCGGTCACCACGTCCGCGAGGCCGAGGGCCAGGGCGAGCGAGGCGAAGAAGCTCTCGCCGCCGGAGAGCGTCGCGGTGTCCCGCTCGGTGCCGGTCCAGGCGTCGACCACACGCAGCGCCAGGCCCGAGCGCTTGTTGCCGGTGCCCCGGTCGTCGCTGTGGACGAGGGTGTAGCGGCCGCCCGACATCCGCACCAGGCGATCGCTCGCCGCCGCCGCGACCTGCTCCAGCCGGGCCGCCAGGACGTACGACTCCAGGCGCATCCGCAGCCGGTTCTCGGTGGAGGTGCCGGCCGCCAGCGCGGCGAGCCGGTTGATCCGGCCGTAACGGACCAGGGCCGGGGCCAGCGAAGCGGCCAGCTCAGCCAGCCGCCGCCCGATCGCGGCCAGCGCCTCGCAGCGCTCGCGCGCCGCGGTCTGGGCGGCGTGCGCCCGGCGCAGCCGGTCGACGGCCTCCTGGAGCCGGGCCCGCGCGCCCGGCACGTCCGCCGGAGGGCGGGCCGCCGCCTCGACCAGCTCGGGCAGCGCGAGCTGCCGCTCCACCGCCGCCAGCTCGGCACGGTGCCGCTCCAGCCGGGCCTCCAGCCGCTCGCGCTCCTCCCGTCGCAGCAGGACGGCGGTGGCCTCCTCCGCGCTCGGGAACCCGGCCGCCACCGCGGCCCTGGCCAGCTCGTCGTCGGCGTTCTTCAGCCGGAGCGCCGCCTCCGTACCGGCCCGCGCGGCCGCGGCCAGCGCCGCCACGCCCCCGGTGAGCCGGGTGAGCGCCGCCGCCCGGTCGGCCACCGAGGGCGCGTCGCCCCGGGCGGCGGCCACCCGTTCGGCCAGGTCCGTCCGCTCGGTGCGGAGCGCCTGGATCCGGGCCGTGAGCGCGGCGCTGCGCTCACCGGCCTCGCGCAGTGCGGCGAGCCGGACGGTCTGCTCCCGCGTCAGCCGCTCGACCCGCTGGGTGACCGGGCCCAGCCCCTCCGCCACCCGCAGCGCCTCGCGGTGCTCCCGCTCCAGCGCGGTGAGCGCCTCCGCCAGCGTCTCCGTGCTCTCCGGCCCGGCCGCGCCGGCGGCGGTGGCCTCGCGGACCCGGAGCCCGGCCAGCTCCCGTTCGGCGGTGTCCGCGGCCTGCTCGGCCGCCGTCTGGGCCGCCCTGGCCCGCTCCTCGTCCTCCGCGCTGACCTGGCCGCCCGCGGGCCGGGCCGGCGCCGGGTGCTCCGGCGAGCCGCAGACCCGGCAGGACTCGCCGGGCCGCAGCTGTGCCGCCAGTTCGGCGGCCATGCCGCCGAGCCGGCGTTCACGCAGGTCCTGGTTGTGTTCGCGGGCGTCCAGCGCCCGGGCCCGCAGGGCCAGCGCCCGGGGCTCCGCGTCCCGGATCTCCGCGCGCAGTCCGTCCCGGCCGCGGGCGGCGGCCAGGCGGTCCGTCGCCTCGCCGCGCCGCGTGTCCACCTGCTCGACCCGCGCACCCGCGGCCCGGGCCGCGGACTGCTCCTCCTGCAACGTGGCGAGCCGGCCGTCGAAGCCGTCCAGCCACTCACCCGCCTCCTCGGCCAGCTCCTCGGCCCGCTGCCGGTCGGCGTCCAGCGCCCGCTCCTGGTGCCCGAGCTCGGCGCACCGCCGCTCGTCGGCCTGCGCCGCCTCCAGCCGGACCACCTCGGCCCGCAGCCGGAGCTCGGCCTGCGCCAGCTCCTCGGCCTCCGCATGGGCGAGCGCCGGGCCCGTGCCGGCCATGACGCGGGCCTCGTCCGGGCCGTAGGCCTTGTCCGGCCCGGCCGCCCCGTCGGGGACACGCTCCCCGCCCGGGACGCGTGCCGTCTCCGGGATGCGCGCCAGCGCCGCGCGGTGGCGCCGCTCCTCGTCGCCCGCCACGCGGTAGGCCTCGGCGGCGGCCTCGCGCAGCCGTAGCACCGACTCCACGCCGACGGCCGCCTGCGCGGCGGCCAGCCTCCGCCGGTCGCGCCCCAGCGCCGCCTCGCCCTCGGCGAGCCGGGCGGCCTGGAGCGCCGCCTCCTGGTGGCGCCGCTGCCGGCCGGCCAGCTCCTCGGCGGCCTCCCGCGCCAGCTGCGCCTCCCGGTGGCCGGCCTCGGCCCCGGCCAGCGCGGCATCGGCGACCGCGAGCTGTTCGGCGGCGCCGCTGCGTAGCATGGCGGCCCAGCCGAGCACCCCGCCGGCGAGATCGGTGCCGGACCGCGTGGGCTCGTCCTCGGCGGGTACCCAGCCCTCGGCGGGCTCGGCCGCCGGGCCGGCCGCCTGTTCGGCCTTGCTGGCCAAGTCCCGAAGGCTCCGCTGCCCGGACTGGACGGCGGCCTCCTGGGCCCTGCGCTGTTCGGCCAGCCAGGACTCGACCTGCCCGAACCGCTCGGTGTCGAACAGCCGGCTCAGCAGCTTGCCCCGCTCCACGGCGTCCGCGCGCAGGAAGCGTGCGAAGTCGCCCTGCGGCAGCAGCACCACCTGGCAGAACTGCTCCCGGCTCATCCCGATCAGCCGGTGGATCTCCTCGCCGGCCTCCTGGTGCGATTTGCTGACCGCCTGCCAGCCGGGTGCGCCCCCGCCCGCGTCGGCCGTCCACTCGCGCAGCAGGGTCTGGGCCCGCTCGACCGTCGTCCCCGTGCCGACCTTCTTCGGCCGTCGCTGCTCCGGGAGCCGGGTGATCTCCAGCCGCCGCCCGCCGAGCGTCAGCTCCAGCCTGACCTCGGTCAGCCGCCGCGGGTCGGCGTGGTCGCTGCGCAGCCGGCTGGCCCGGCGGGCGCCGGGCACCTCGCCGTAGAGGGCGAAGCAGACCGCGTCCAGCACGCTGCTCTTGCCCGCGCCGGTGGCACCGCGCAGCAGGAAGAGCCCGCCGGCGGAGAGGGCGTCGAAGTCGACCGTCTCGGCGCCGGCGAACGGGCCGAAGGCGGTGACGGTCAGCCTGTGCAGTCTCATCGGGGCAGCTCCGCCTTCCGGTCGGTGGTCTCCCGGACGCTCTCGAAGCCCTCGCGCAGCCAGCCCAGCTCGTCCCCGTCCGGTTCGGAGCCCGGGCGGACGTGGCGGAGGAAGCCCTCGGCGATCTCCAGATCCGCGCGCCTGCTCACCCGGGCCGCGTACGACTGCGAGGGCGCCGCCTCGGCCTCCTCGGGGTCGAAGAGCAGTTGCAGGGTGTGGGGGAAGCGCCGGCGCAGCTTCTCCATCGGCTCGGCGGGGCGGCCCGGGTCGGTCAGGGTCGCCTGTACCCAGGACTGCTCGAACGGCGCGTACCTCTCGTCGGACAGCAGCTCGTCGAGCCTTCCGCGCAGGCAGGCCAGCGGGCGCGGCCGCGGGCAGTCGATCCGCTCGGCGGCCACCGAACCGTCCGCGGCGAGGTCGACCAGCCACATCGTCTTGCGCTGGGCGGCCTCGGAGAAGGAGTAGGCGAGCGGGGATCCGCTGTAGCGCAGGTGCGGGGCGAGGGTCTGGCAGCCGTGCAGGTGGCCGAGCGCGGCGTAGTGCACACCGTCGAAGACCGAGGCGGGCACGGAGGCGACGCCGCCCACCGCGATGTCCCGCTCGCTGTCGCTGGGCGCGCCGCCGGTGACGAAGGCGTGCGCCAGCACCACCGCCCTGGTACCGGCCGGGCGGGCCGCCAGGTCGGCTCTGACCTGGTCCATCGCCGCGCCGAGCACCGCCGCGTGGCCGCCGCGCTCCAGCCCGAAGCGCTCCCGGACCAGCGTCGGCTCCAGGTACGGGAGCCCGTAGACGGCGACCGGCCCGTGCGGGTCCGCCAGCAGCACGGGCACCGCGCACTCGCCGGGGTCGGTGCGCAGATGGACGCCCGCCCGGCCGATCAGCCCGGCGCCCACCCCCAGGCGGCGGGCCGAGTCGTGGTTGCCGCTGATGAACACCGTCGGCACGCCGAGCCCGGCCAGCCGGTGCAGCACGTCGTCGAACATGGCGACCGCCTCCAGGCCCGGCAGCGCACGGTCGTACACGTCGCCGGCGACCAGCACGGCGTCCACGCGCTCGGCCCGGACCACCGCCACGAGGTGGTCCAGGAAGGCGCGCTGGGCGTCGTGCAGGCTCTCCCGGTGGAACGAACGCCCGAGATGCCAGTCGGAGGTATGCAGCAGTCGCATGGTCCCCGACCCTAACGTCCGTCACCGACAACCCGGCCCGGAACTGGGATCCCGCCCGTTCCACCGGCCTGCCGGGAATCGCTCTGGGTGGATTGTCGGTGACGGTGTGTAGGTTCTCGATCGTCGGTCGCCCGCGGGATTCCGGGGCGGCCGTGAGAGATGCGAGAAGAGAGAGGGAAGCCATGTCCGTTCGGTCCCGGTACATCGAGTTCTCCGGTCCGGTCGGCCCTGCCGGTTCCGACCGGTACCGGGCGGCGGTGCCGACGGGGAGGCGGGGTCTGCCGCGGGTTCGGGTGCACGCCGGGCAGCGCCCGGGCCCGGGCGGGCCGGGGGGTGGCCTGCCCGGCGGCGGTGCCTCGTCGGGTGGTGGGCCTCCGGCCGGGGGTCCTCCGCGCGGGGGCGGGGCGGGCGGGCCCGGCGGGCGTGCGCGTCGCCGGGGTGGCGGCTCGCGGGGCGCGCCGCCCCCGGAGCCGGTGGCCCTCGCGGTGGCCGCCCGGGCCGCCGACTTCGTGGGCCTGGCCCGGTACGGGCTGTTCGGCACCGCCCCCTACCGGGAGTACCTGCGGCGGACGGAGAGCCGGCTCCGAGCGCTGCGCGGGCAGGGGGTGGAGGTGCACCTGCGGGTGTTCGACGCGGCCGACTACGAGGACTACTGCGAGGCGTTCGGCCTCGACCCCGGTGAGGCGGCCGCCCGGGTCGCGTACGCGGCCGATCCGGAGCTGGCCGGGGAGCCCTTCGTGTACGCGGGGGAGCGGCTGGCCGAGTTGCTTCCGGTACTGGTCGACGACCACCGGGCCAGGGTGCGGATCTCGGTCGCCGGCGAGGCGCTGCTGGACGCGGTCGGCGACGGCCCGTACGGGCAGCGGCGGCTGGTGGCGGTGATGAGGTTCGTCACCGCCGCCTACCTGGCACTGGCCGGGGGCGCGGGCGAGGGCTGCCACCTGCTGACGCTGCGCTGCCACGGCCCGGAGGACGGCGAAGAGCTCACCGCCGCGGCGGACGTCCGTGTCGAGGGCGGTCGGCTCGTCGGCACGGGGCGGGACGCGGAGGCGTTCTGCGTCACGCTGGCCGCGGGCGTGGCCGCGCGCGGCTCCGGCGCGCTGCTGCTGCACGGCGACCCGGCCGCGTCCGCCGGACCGCAGGTGCGCGGCTGGGCGCTGGCGGGCGGGCGGTTGCGGCCGATGGCCGTCCAGGAGGTGGCCGACTCGCTCACCGACGACGCCGACCGGGGGCTGCCCTTCCCGCCGGGAGCCGTGCCGCTGCCGGGCTTCCCGCTGCCGGACGGCCCGTCGGCGGCGGGGCCGTCCGGGGCCGAGGACGGCGGTGAGCCCCTGGGCTGACCAGCCGGTTCTGGCTCGGGTGTCCACCAAGCGGCGCTGGGGACTGTTCATCGACCGCCTGTTCGGGGAAGATTTCGGGGAAGATCAACAGGAGGAGCGGGCGGTGCCCCATGCCGCCGCTCCCGAAGCTCTGCCCCGAACCGCGTACCGCAGGTCTCCCCGCGCACCGCCGGTCCGGCGAGCCCGACACGGAGAGGGGGACGCATGGGCCGGATCGAGTTCAGCGCGGAGATCGCCGAGCTGCTCGGCAAGGTGCGGCGGCGTCCCACCGCGGGCTGGCCGTGGCGACCGGGGGAGCCGGTGCCCGCCGGGCTGCCGGTGAAGCAGTCGTGGGGGTGGCTGTTCGCCCCCGACGGCCGGGTGCTGACCCTGGTCAACCCCCGGGACGGCATCGTCTCGCTCCCCGGCGGTTCACTGGAACCGGAGGACACCGGCGATCCGGGCTCGGCGCTGGCACGGGAGGCGGCCGAGGAGGCCCAGGCCGTGATCGGCGCGCCCTACTACCTGGGCTACCTCTACGACCGGGTCGGCTCGGCCAACGGCGGGCACGAGTGCGCGCGGGTCCGGATGGCCGCCGCGCTGCGCGCCGTCGGCCCCAGCGCCGCGGACCCGGCCTCGGGCCGGCACTACCGGCGGCTGCTGGTCGCGCCCGGCCTCGCCGTCGAACTTCTCGGCTGGGGCGGGCCCGGGCTGCGTCAGGCCCGGTCGGCGGTGTCCGCCGCCGTCCAGTGGCTGGGTGTGCCCGCCGCCGCCAACGAGACGATCGAGGAACTGCCGGCCGGGGGCGCCGTGGTGTTCCCCGGCACCGCCCACTCGGGCACCGTCTACCCGGCCGGAGGCTGAGCCGGTGACGCTGCCGACGCCGGAACCGCGGGCTGCCGGGCAACCGGCCGCGTCGTCGTCCCCGGGCGCGGAGTGGGGCGAGGAGCCGGCCGCGCCGTCGCTCCCGGACGGGCAGCCGGACGCGCAACCCGGCACGGCCGGGGACCGGCGCGGGCTGTTCCACCACGTCGAGCTGTGGGTGGACGACCTCGCCACCGCCGAGGCGCAGTGGGCCCCGGTCCTGCTCGCCCTCGGCTGCGAGCCGTTCCAGCACTGGCCAGCCGGCCGCAGCTGGCGCCTCGGCGCCGCGTACCTGGTGATCGAGCAGTCGCCCGCCCTGCTGCCGGGCGGCCACCAGCGCCTGCGCGCCGGGCTCAACCACCTCGCCGTGCACGGCTCACGCGAGGCGGTGGCCGCCGCGCTCTCCGCCGGCTGGACGGTACGTGTCGACACCGGTGAGGCCGCGCACCTGATCGACGGTCAGGGCTTCGAGCTTGAGGTCGTCTACCGTGCCGCGCCCGCCGACCCCTCGGGCGCGACCCCCGGCGCGAACGGCGCGAACGGGGTCTGACCAGCGCGGAAGCGCCCGTGCGGGATCCAATTCACCCCGTCGTTATCAGACTGTTCGTCAATATCCTTGGCATGACCACTTCCCGGGGAAGCTACTGCCTGGTATCACTTCTGTGACCCTCGTCACTCCAGGAGACTTCATGCTGCGCCCCACTCGTGTCATGTCGACTTCCGCCCTCGCGGCGGCCCTCACCCTGACCACCTTCTTCGCCGCCTCGTCAGCCGGCGCGGCCACCGTCAACTACGTCGCGCTGGGGGACTCGTACTCCGCCGGCGTCGGCGCCGGCGGCTACACCAGCGAGAGCGGAAGCTGCAAGCGGAGCACCAACGCGTACCCCTACCTCTGGAAGAACGCGCACTCCCCGTCCTCCTTCTCCTTCGTGGCCTGCTCCGGTGCCAAAACCGGTGACGTGCTCAACAACCAGCTGTCGGCGCTGACCTCCGGCACCACGCTGGTCAGCATCAGCATCGGCGGCAACGACGCGGGCTTCGCCGGCACCATGCAGACCTGCGTGCTGGACTCGGAGAGCGCCTGCCTCAGCGCCGTCGCCACCGCGAAGAACTACGCCACCAACACCCTGCCCGCCCAGCTCGACCGGGTGTACTCGGCCATCCACGCCAAGGCCCCCAACGCCCGCGTGGTGGTGCTGGGTTACCCGCACCTGTACAAGATCGGCGGCAGCTGCATCTTCGGCATCGGCGACACCAAGCGCGCCGCCATCAACAGCGCGGCCGACGCGCTCGACGGCGTCCTCGCCAAGCGCGCCGCCAACGCCGGTTTCGCCTTCGGCGACGTCCGCAGCATCTTCACCGAGCACGAGATCTGCGGCTCCAGCACCACCTGGCTGAACAGCACCACCCTCCCCGTCGACGAGAGCTACCACCCCAAGGCCTCCGGCCAGTCCGGCGGCTACCTGCCCGTCTTCTCCGCGCAGGTGTAGCACCCCCGCTCCGCCGGTCCTCCCCCTCCCCCCGAAGGGGGCGGGCCGGCGGAGCGTCACCAGGCCCTACGCCCTCGGCCGCGGGTTCGGCGGGAACGGAATCCCGGCGAGGACGGGCAGCAGGGATTCCTCCTCATAGGCCAGATGCGCCTCCAGCACCACGACCGGCAACACCCGTGCGGTGTGCGCCCGGTAGTCGCCGTACCCCGGTGCCGCCCGGACCACGGCCTCGAACAGCCGGTCCCGCCGCGCACCCTCGGCCGGTACCGCGATCGCGTCGAACACCTCCGTTCCGAGCTCCACCCGCACCACCGGGCGGGCGAGCAGATTGCGGTACCAGTGCGGGTGCTCCGGCGCCCCGGCCGCCGACGCGACGACCAGCAGCAGCCCGTCGGCCCGGACGTACCCGAGCGGCACCGTGTGCGGGCGGCCCGACCTCGCGCCGGTGGTGGTCAGCAACAGCAGGTCACCCCCCTCGAAGGGGCCGCCGACCCGGCCGCCGTTGGCGCGGAATTCCTCGATGATCGCTTCATTGAAAGACATGGGCATACGTGTGTGTGAAGTCTCCGGAAAAGGGGAGCCGAGGCCGCGGACAGAACGGCGCACGCACGCGACGGAACGACAACGAGGCGGGCGCGCGCAGGCACTGCTGCGACCGCTTGCGTCAGATCAGGGGAGCGGAGTGAGAACTCATCGCGCATCGTCCCTCGGTGAAAGGTGCTCGCCCGGTCACCGGCCGGCCCACATCTCTTTGGCCGGCGCCACGCTGCACGCCCCCATTGGAGTCACCCCACCCACCGCCTGTCAACGAGCGTGATCACGCCGGATGGCCGTCCCGTCGGTGGCCCGGGGATTCTCGCGGGCGCGTGTCGCCGGGGTTTTCGGCCCGGTCGAACCAGTGGTCCGCCGGTGGCGAGGGCGGAATGCTGCCGGGCTCCGGGATCACCTCCGCGGCCCGAACGGCCGCGGCCCCGGCCGACGTGGTGTCGGGCCGGGGCCGCGGTAGGGCTTGTTCGGGACCGCTCAGGCGCACTTCGTGGTGCGGTTGGCGAGCGCGACCCCGGTGACCTTGTCGCCGTCCACGGTGAACTCGTACTGCCAGCCCGGCTTGCCCTCGACCGGCAGCTGGAACTTGCCGCTCTTGGCCAACTCCAGGCCCTTGGCGCCGTAGGCCTGCTTGAGCGCGTCCACGGTCGAACCGGCGCCGATGCCCTCGGCGGTCCGGGCGTCCGCCGGAGCGACCAGCTCGCGCAGTCCGTCGACGCCGAAGGAGACCCGCCCGGCGGTCAGGAACGCCGCGTCCCGGGCCTCGCGGGCCACCATCAGCTGGGCGGTGGACATCGTCGCGTCCGCGATCGTCTTGGCGTCGGCCGCGGAGTTCTTGGCCGAGCCGTACGCGCCCGCGGCGAACTCGGCCGCCTCCTTCGCCGAGGCGTTCGGCGGGAGGGTCGAGCCGGCGGCGGGCTTCTTGAGCGCGTCCGCCTTGGCGTTCAGGTCCTTGTAGGTGGCCTCGGTGGCCGCCTCGGAGGCCATCCGGGCGGCGTCCGGCGCCGGGCCGCCCTTGTAGGCGAAGTCGGTGCAGCCGTCGAGCAGCGACACCGGCGCGGGCTCCAGCGCGCCGGTCGCCAGTGCCGCGTCCTTCGCGATACCCGGCGTCAGGCCGCGGTAGCCGGCGGCGCCGAACGCCACCGGCGTCGGCGTCGCGCTCGCCGGGGCGGTCGCGCTCGCGGCGGCGCCGGTCCGGGCGGCGGCCGCTCCCGTGGCCTTCGAGTCGGTGGCGTCGTCGTTACAGGCCGACGCGCCGACGACGACCAGCGCGACCGTCAGCCCGGCGCCCGCCAGGCGCCGCAGTGCGGGGTTCTTCCCCAAGTCGATCTCCCCCTTCGTTCCGCAGGACACGGTAGCGAAGCTGCGTGGACGATCCACATCGGGTCCCGGGTGGACGCATCCGCTGGTCCGCCAACTCGGCTTCCGTCGAGGTGAGTTGATGGCCACCCCGCACGCTGTCCCCGGCCCCGGTGAGGGAGATCACACCCGCCGCGCCGACCCGCGCGCCACCGTTCAGCACTTATCCCGGACGTGGCGGTCGAACTCCTCGATCGCCCAGGTCCTGCCGCCCGCCCAGACCTGGCCGGGTTTCAGGCCGGAGATGTCCAGTGAGGTGAAGCTGACCGAGGAGTAGGCCGGTTCGGTGGTGCGGACCTCGACGTAGTAAGAGGTCCCGTCGGTGAGCGGTGGTGGCGTGGCGCCCTTGGCCGACCAGCCGGCCGGCGGCTGGAACAGCGGGAACGAGGTGGCCCTGTGGGCTTTCTGCGGTGTCAAGCTGAGCCACGAGTCGCTGCGGTGTTCCGAGACGGTGATGTAAGCGTAGGCCTCGTCGCCACAGGTCCGCAGCAGCACCACGGGCTGGCCGTTTTCGACGGTGATGCCGGTGATACTCCGCTCCGGTGGGGTGCAGCCGCCCAGCAGCAGCACCGCCACGACCGACCCCAGCCCCCAGTACAGCGTGTGAACTCCCCGATCCCTCATGCGCATGAGTCTGGCCAGGGCGGATCGCGCTTCGGCCACGGAGGGGATACACCTGGATACCGGAGGCGAGTGCGGCGGGGCCGCGAAATCCCTGATGGCAGGGGCCGGGGGCCGTTGAGGCCCGGAGCCGTGGCCGGACACCGCGGTGGGATCCCGGCCGGGCGGAGTGCCCGTGCGGACGACGACCGCGACAGCCAGGTCCTGGGGAGGATCGCCGGGCGCGTCCAGGCACGGATCGAGGAGGTCAGCAGCCCGTGTCCGGGTAGCGGTCCGCCAGGGCCGCGACCGTGCGGGCGACGGCCGCGCGCAGTCCGGGCGGGCCCAGGACCTCGGCCTCCGCGCCGAGTCGGAGCAGGTCGCCGACCGCGACGGACTCCGTCTCGACGGGCAGGTCCGCCTCCACCCAGCCGGCCCCGTCCGGCTGGGAGGCCCCTTCCAGCGCGCGCAGACCCGCCGAGCCGAACTGGGCCGGCAGCAGCTTCTGCGCGAGCGGGGAGAGCCGGACCCGGGCCGTCTGCTGGTGGCAGGCGGCCTCCAGCCGCCGGGACGACTCCTGCCAGTAGGCGGCCAGATCGAAGCCGGGGGGCCGATGGAAGGCGTCCGGCCGTTCGGGGGCGTCCGGCTCCGTCTCCACGGCCAGGAATCGGGAGATCCGGTACGTCCGGACGGTTTCGCCGGCCCGCGCGACCAGATACCAGATGCCGCCCTTGAGGACCAGGCCGAGCGGGTGCAGCTCGCGGTCCACCTCGCCGCGCCAGCGGCGGTAGCGGGTGCGCAGCGGGCGCTGCTCCCAGACGGCTTCGGCGATCTGCGCGAGGTGCGGCACCGGGTCGGCCTCCCGGAACCAGGCGGGCGCGTCCAGGTGGAAGCGGTCCTGGATGTGCCGGGCGCGCCCGGCCAGTTCGGCGGGGAGGGCGGCCTGGAGCTTGAGCTGGGCGGCGGCGAGGTCGGCGCCGAGGCCGAGCTCCCGCGCCGGGCCGGGTGCGCCGGCCAGAAACAGCGACCCGGCCTGGGCATCGGTGAGCCCGGTGAGCCGGGTGCGATAGCCGTCCAGCAGCCGGTAACCGCCCTCGGGGCCGCGGTCGGCGCAGACCGGGACACCGGACGCGCCGAGGGCCTCGATGTCGCGGTAGACGGTGCGGACCGAAACCTCCAGCTCGCGGGCGAGTTCGGGGGCGGTCATCCGGCCACGGGTCTGGAGCAGCAGGAGGAGGGAGAGGAGCCGGTCGGCGCGCATGGGGCCATTGTGTCGCCCGTACCTGACACGAGGTGTCAGGTACGGGCGGGAAGCTGATCACGCCTCGCCGCACGGATCAGGCCGTGCGGCGGATCGAAAGGAACGCGCATGCCCACGCAGACCAGCGGCCGGTTCACCTTCGCCAACTGGGAGGAGGCCCCGGTCGGCCCGGCCGACGGAACGCCGAGGCTCGCCCATGCCTCCGTCGCCAACAGCTTCACCGGGGGCATCGAAGCGGCCGGTACCACCTGCGAGTACGCCATCGTGTATGTCGGGGAGAGCGTCGGCACGTTCACCGGCATGGAGGTTGTGACGGGTGCCGTCGACGGCCGCAAGGGCTCGTTCGCGCTGGAGGAGCGCGGCACCTTCGACGCGGAGGCCACCCGCTGCACCTTCGAGGTGGTGCCGGGCTCGGGCACGGGCGAACTGGCCGGCCTGCGCGGGACGGGGAGCTTCACCTCCCGCCACGGCACGCCCGCCGTCGAGTACACCTTCGGGTACGAGCTGGGCTGACCGCCCGGCGGTGCCGGCGGCGTCGGCTCAGGGCGTCTCCTCGAGGAGTGCGGCGATGCCGTCGAGGAGGCGTTGCAGGCCGAACTCGAACAGCTCGTCCAGGTCGAAGTCGTACCCGGCCGTGGTGAGCCGCGCGAGTGTGGGGAATCGGCCGGTGGCCAGGATGGCCTGGAACACCGGCTCCTGGGTGTCCAGCCACTCCTCGTTGTTCTGGCCGCTGAGGGCCTCCGCCTCCGCCTCCAGCTCGACGTTGACAGCGGTGCCGCGAACGTAGTTGAACAACGTGAGGTGGGTGGTGAACATCGTCTGCAGGTCCAGACCGCGGCCGTCCAGGGCGGTGAGCACCCACTCGGTGAAGGGCAGTGCGCCGGCGACGGGCTGGGGCCGGGTCACCGACAGGGTCGGCGCGAGCCACGGGTGGCGACGGAACATGTCCCACAGCGTTCGGGCGGCGAGCGTGAGCCGGTCCCGCCAGCTTTCCGGCGGATCGGTGGGGAACGGCCACTGGGAGAGGGTCGCGTCCAGCATCCGCATCAGCAGGTCGTCCTTGTCGGCCACGTGCCGGTACAGCGACATGGTCGCGACCCCGAGATCGGCGGCGACCCGGCGCATGGAGACCGCGGCGACTCCCTCCGCGTCGGCGACCGCGACGGCCGAAGCGACGATCCGCCCGACCGTCAGTGTCTGGTCCGAGCCGCGCTTTCGGTGGGTGGACGATGCCGGGGCGGCGGGTGTGTCCGGGTGAGGCGAGGCCGGGAGCGGGCCGGTGCCCACGGGGCGGCGCCCGGCTTCGACGACTGTGCCGATACCCGGGACCGCGCGGACCAGGCCCTCGCGGCGGAGCTCGGTGAGCGCCTTTGTCGCGGTCGCCATCGCGACGCCCCACTGCCGGGTGATCTCACGGGTCGAGGGCACCCGGTCGCCCGGTGCGAGCTCGCCCGCCTCGATCCGCTGCCGCAGTTCGGCGACGATCTGGCCGCAGCGTGGCGCTCGCTGTCCGCTCACCGGCGTCCCCTCCGCACTAGTGCACCTGAACGCGCACCACCCTAGTCCCCAGCCGGGCGGTCTTCGCAACCGTGCCCGTCCGGGTGGAGCAGGCGCTCCAGCACTAGTGCACCGAAGGGTCAACTCGCCTTGATGGCAATGGTTTCCTGGCTTGTCTGATCTCATGTGTACGCCGTACATTCGGCGCTATGGGGAACACCGACGTACTCATCTCCGGCGCCGGCATCGCCGGGCCCGCGCTCGCGTACTGGCTGCGCAGGGCAGGCATCACCGTCACCGTCGTCGAGCGCGCGCCCGCGCCGCGGCCGGGCGGCCAGACCGTGGACCTGCGCGGCGCCGGGCGCACCGTGATGGCGCGTATGGGACTGCTGGAGCAGGCGCGGGCGACCAGCGTCGACCAGCGTGGCATCGCCTTCGTCGACGCCTCCGGCCGGCACACCGCCCGGATGACGGCGGACAGCTTCGGCGGCGAGGGAATCATTTCGGAGATCGAGATACTGCGCGGCGACCTCGGCCGCCTGCTGTACGAGGCGACCCGGCCGGAGACGGAGTACCTGTTCGATGACACCATCACCGCGCTCGACCAGGACGACGACGGCGTCACCGTCGCCTTCGAGAAAGCCGAGCCGCGTCGATACGGCCTGGTCGTCGGGGCGGACGGGCTGCACTCCGCGGTGCGCGCACTGGCCTTCGGCCCGGAGTCGGCGTACGTCCGCCCGCTGAACGTGTACACCGCCTGGTTCACGGCCACCGATGAGCTGGACCTCGACGGCTGGTTCCAGATGTACAACGCACCCGGCGGGCTCGTCGCGTCGGCCCGTCCGGGCCGCCTCCCCGGAGAGATCAAGGCCGGCCTCAGCTTCCGGTCGCCACCGATCGCCTACGACCGCCACGACACCGCCGCGCAGCAGGACATGATGGCCGACCGATTCGCCGGTGCGGGCTGGGAGGTCCCGCGGCTGCTGCGGGCGATGCGCACCGCGCCGGACTTCTTCTTCGACTCCATGGGCCAGGTGCGGCTCGACCACTGGTCTCGCGGCCGGGTGGTGCTG
This sequence comes from Kitasatospora sp. NPDC088351, assembly GCF_040685575.1. Lineage (NCBI taxonomy): Bacteria > Bacillati > Actinomycetota > Actinomycetes > Kitasatosporales > Streptomycetaceae > Kitasatospora > Kitasatospora sp. NPDC088351. The sequence goes on from NZ_JBFBIL010000009.1 coordinate 17,124, forward strand.
CTCGGTGACGCCGGCTACTGCCCGACGCCGCTCACCGGTCTGGGAACGAGCGTGGCCCTGGTCGGCGCCTACGTGCTGGCCGGCGAGCTCGCCACCGCCGACGGAGACCACCGTGCCGCCTTCCGGAACTACGACCGGGTGATGCGCCCCTATGTCGGCCAGGCCCAGCGACTGCCGCCCGGCGGTGCTTCGGGATACGCGCCCTCCAGCGCGCTAGCCATCCGCTTGCGGGACCTCTCGATGCGCTCGATGAACCGCTGGCCGATGCGGAACCTGCTTGCCGCACAGTTCGCCAAGGCCGGAGACATCACCCTGCCCGAGTACGGTCACGCACCCGCGCTGTAGTACCCGGCGCGGGTGCGGCCGGGGCGGACGGCCTTCGTCGGGACGGCGCCGCCGTGCTCCTTCGCCCGGGTCGGGCCGGTCGTTCGGTTGCGGCGGTCATCTGCCGTGCGCGTTCGTGGAGTTCCCGGGCGCGCTCCCCTCTTGCTGTGAGGTCTGAGGGCGGCGAGCATTGCGCGGATGCGGTCGTCGGCTAGGCCGGACTGGACGCGTGGGTAGTCTTCGACGGCCAGGTGCCAGGACGCGCAGGCTTCGTCGAGTCTCCCGTTGTGAGATCCCTGCCCTGTGCTACCGGGGCCTGCACTTCAGGTGAGCCAGGGTCACTACTGTGGTGCGGGTGAAGGGCATATGCGCTCACACGGGGGCCTCCGCTGACCGGAGGGAGCCGCCTTCGGCTGGCAGCGGACGCGACGGCAGAGGATCGAGCAGGCCCCGTGAGGCACGACGGACACAGCGATCAGGACGGCGGAAGCCTGATAGGCAGGAATCTGGCCACCTGGCGAGTGCGGCGGGCGGTGAGCGTCGGCGAACTCGCCGAGCGTGCCCGGATCCCGTCCGAGCGCATCGCCCTTCTGGAGAGCGGCCGGAACTGGGTGGACCGCCGCGGTGAGCTGGCCGCCCTGACCGGGGCCCTGCGGCTGGACGCCACCGATCTGACCGGGCAGCCCTACCCCCCGGCCGGCCCCGAGCACGCGGCGGTGCGGGCCGTGGCCTTCGAGCTGCGGCGCGAGATCGCCGGATCCGCAGCGGCGTCCTTGTCCGGGTCGGTGGACGATCTTGACGCCCGTACCTCCTCGGCCTTGGCCGCCGAGGCGGCCGGGGACGAGTACGCGCTGGCGCTTGCCCTGCCGGGCGCGATCCGTCTGGCCGACAGCATCGCCGCGACGGCGCGCTCGGAGGCCGGCCGGGAGCGGGCGGCGGAACTGCGGATGCTGGGACACGTCGCGGCGGCCGGACTGCTGCGGCGCCTGGGCTATCGGGATCTGGCCTGGATGCTGCTGCACACCGCCCGGCCTGGCGGCCCCGAGCCGGTGGAGGTCCTCATTGAGGAGGCCCGGCTGCTGATCGACATGGCCTTGCCGGAGTACGCCCTCGCCCGCCTCCAGCGGGCCAGGGCCGCCGGGGGCGGGCAGGGCCTGCCGCTGGTGGAAGCACTCGCGCACGCCGTCACCGGGCGGCGGGAGACGGCCGATGGGCTGCTTGACCAGGCGGCCGGTCAAGCGGAGGACTCCCGGACGGGCGCGGTGGTCGCGGCCACCCGGGTCGTGGTCGCCGTGGAGAGCGGAGCGGCGCACGAGGTGGTCGAGCATGCCCGGTGCGCGGATCTGGATGCCTTGGAGCCGGCCTGGCGTGCCTCGGTGATGGTGGCCGCCGCCTTGGCTCACGCCCGGCTCGGCCGTCTTGAGGAGACGGCGGCCAACCTCGCCGCGGCCGAGGAGCTGGCGCCGTTGCGGGTGCGTCTGGACTCGTTCGCTCGCGAGCTGCTGGCCGTGCTGCCTGCCCAGACCCACGACCCTGCGTCCGCGGAGACGATCCGGCGAATCGCGGAGCGGGCCGGAGTGCGGTGACGGCACCCGGTTCGGGGAAACCTGTCCCGGCGGGCCCCGCGGTCGCCCTACGCTACGGCTTGGTCACCGGAACTGCGAGGGTGGGGCGTGATGAGCGAAGAGCAGGCCCAGCAGATCGGCCAGCGGCTGCGGTTGGCCCGCCGTCAGCGAGGGATGAGCCTGCGGACGCTGTCCGGGCTGTCCGGGCTGTCGGCCGGCTTCCTGTCGATGGTGGAGAACGGCCAGCGGCACCTGGACCGCACCGGGCACATCAACGCCCTGGCCGAGGCCCTGCAGATCGCACCCTCGGAGCTGACCGGCCAGCCCTACGCTCCCGCCGACCCGATCCACCGCGAGCGCGCACGAGGCGATCCCGGCCCTTCGCCTGGCGCTGATGGGCATGAACCTGGGGCTGCCTCCGGACCAGGGGCCGCCGGCCGAGCCGGTCGGCGTGCTGGCCGAGCGGGTCGCCGAGGCCAACCGGCTCTATCACTCCTGCGAGTACGGCCAGGTCGCGGACGTGCTTCCCGGCCTGCTTGGGGATCTGCACGCGGCGGCCGATGCGGCCACCGGTCCGCGGCGGCAGGTGCTGCTGCGGCTGCTGGCGGACGCCTACCACCCGGCCTGCACGCTGCTGCTGAAGAACCTTGGCTACACCGACCTGGCGTTCATCGCAGTCACCCGGGCGGCGGAGGCGATCGCCGAGCTGGACGACCCGATCTACCACGCGCTGTCAGGGTTCTTCCACACCCACGTGCTCATGGCCGCCGGCAGCCCGGCCCAGGCCCTGGCCCGCGCCGGACAGGCCGCTGCCGAGGTCGAGCGGCGCCTGGTGAGCCCGGCCGCGCACGCGCTGCTGGGCGAGCTGCACCTGATCCAGGCGACCTGTCTGACCCAGGATGTCCGCCGCTCGGGCGCCGAGCGGACCCACGAGGTCAACCAGCACCTGGTGGAGGCCGCCAGCCTGGCCGCCCGCACCGGCGAGACCAAGGCATGGCACCTGAACTTCGGGCCGACCAACGTCGGCATCCACCAGGTGAGCCTGAACACCGACCTGGGCCTGCACGGAAAGGCGGTCGCGGCGGGCGGCGGCGTCCGCCCGCAGATCCTGTCCGCCCCAGGCCGGGAGGCGGCCTTCCGCGCGGACCTGGGCCGCTCGCTCGCGCACCTTCGCGGCCGGGACGCCGAGGCCGTCGCCGCGCTGCTGGCCGCCGAGCATGTCGCGCCCCAGCGTATCCACGCCAACGCGCTGGTGCGTGACACCGTCTCCGACCTGCTCGACCGCCAGCTGCCCTCGCATGCCGCCCGGGATCTGCGAGGGCTGGCCCACCGCATGGGCCTGCAGTTCTGAGCTGCACAATTGCCCGGTGGCGACGAACAAGTACGGGGCGGTCTGCGCGGCCGCCGGCTGCCAGACCTACGTTCCGCCCGGCGGCGGAGTGCTCATCCGCGGTGAACGGGGGTGGCTGACCTACTGCCCCGCCGACGGCCCGAGCGGACGGAAGGCCCGCGAGTCCTACGGCGGCCCGAGGGACTCCGAAGACGAGGGCCCGCACGAGCCCGTCGTCGTCTTCCTGCACGACCGCCTGGAGGAGGAACTGGCGGCAGCCGCGGCGGCGGGGATCACTCCCTGGCGGCACTGGCCCCGCCGCAGCCAGCGAGTTGTCGACGGCCACGACGAACTGGTGGTGGAGACCTCGCTGCGGGTCGTCGCCGACCACATCGCCACCTGGGGTCCCTGGCCCGCGATCCTGAACGCCGACAGCCGCTACATGGTCATCAACCTCTTCGAGGAAGCGGAACCGGGACCGGCCCGCGAGGCTCTGCGGGACGCGGTGAGGGCCTTGGCCATGGCCTACCGGGAACACCCCGACTACGACCCGGCCTGGACGCTGCGCGAGCCGTGACGGCCGCCTGGGCGCGTCGAAGTCACACTCGGCCGGGCACGTTCATCCGTACTCGACAGCTAACCCTTTTTGATGCCTGATCAGGGGCTCTCCCATCAGGGAGGGCCCCTGATCGCTGTCCGGGGCGGTGTGTTCACAGCCGTGAACACCGCAGCGTGTTCTCTCGCTTACCTTCGGTGATGCCGGGTTGCCGAGTCACCCCGGAAGGGAGGGGCTGTGATGTCCGCCGACGCGATGATCCACGTCTTCCAGGTCCTGTCGATCGCCGAGCGCGTCCCGCCGGGAGACCAGGAAGGTCCTCGAAGGCTGGGGTCTGGACGACGAGCTGGTGGCCACCTCCTGCCTGAGCGTCAGCGAGCTGGTCACGAACGTCGCCCGGCACGCGGCGGTGATCTCGCCGACCGTGAAGGTCGAACTGAGCACGGATGACACCGAGTTGACGGTTTCCGTCGCGGATGCCCACCCGTTCCGCCCCAAGGCCCTGCCTGCTCCGAACGGTTCGGGCGGCTGGGGACTGGCCCTGGCGAAGGGCCTGGTCGAGGAGGCTCACGGCAGGCACGAGGTCGTGGACGACGCCTCGACCGGCGGCAAGGCGGTCGTCCTCCATCTGCCGCTCGCCTCGGGTCGCCGTCTGAAGCCCGGTCCGCACCACCGCACGACCGCTCCTCCGGATGCTGCCGGCCTGGCCGCGTCCTGCCCGCACACGACTGCGTGAAGGAGAACGAGATGCTCGAATCGGTCGCCCACCTGGAGAAGGTGGCCAAGCAGTGGGACGTCAACACCGAGGACGTGCTGCTGATCGCCCTGAACGCCTGCGGCGCCCGCTCGCCGCTGACCAAGCCGCGCATGCGTTTCCAGCTGCGGCTGGACTCTCGCCCCGCCGATCCGCTGTTCCTGATCCTCTCCCTGGGCCGTCAGAACTCCCCGTTCGAGCTGGACGAGCACGAGCTGCGGCTGCGCGGGGTGAAGGTCGGCGAGGTCGACGGCATCGAGGACGATGATGCTGTGCTCGGCTACTGGCGTAACGGCAGGAGGACGCTGACCCTCAACTCCAACGCCCGTTCCCAGTGCACGGGCTGTGTGTTCTGCCCGAACACCCTGGAGGACTCCTCCGACCCGAAGATCAAGGCCCTCGACCTGGCCGGCTATCTCGGCGCGCTCGCCGCGAACTCGGGGATGGAGGACCTGTCGCCGGTAGAGACGGTGACGGTCTGCACCGGGTGCTTCCTCCACGAGCACCTCGCGCTCGAGCACCTGGCGGAGGTCCGTACGGCGATGAGCGCGAACGGTTGCACCGGCACCCTGCACTTCCTGTCCTCGGTGCTGACCACCGAGACCGGACTGGACGCCGCCGCGGATCTGGGCTCGTTCCACCTCACCCTGACGGCCGAGTGCTTCACCGAGCGGCGGCAGATCCTCAAGGAGTCCAAGGCCAAGCTCACGCCCGAGGAGATGGTCACCGCCCTCGGGGCGGCGAAGGAGCGCGGGATCACCACGGACTTCACCTACATCGTCGGCCTGGACCCGATCGAGGCGGCCGTCGAGAACCTGAAGGGCTTCGTCCCGGTCACCACGACGTTCCCCCGGTTCCAGACCTACCAGGCCCACAACCCGTTTATGGACGTCTACCGCACGCCCGGCTCGGACTCGATCGAGTGGCACCTGACGATGCGCCGCAACGTCGAGCGGCTGTTCGCCGGCACCGGGCTGCGGCCGGCCTGGTGGCAGAACTACCGCAGCCCGTGGTGCTTCACCTTCGACGGTGAAGAGCTGACCGGAGCGAGGATCTGATGGCGGCCACCGACACGGCGCCCGCGGCGGGCCGCTGCGAGGACGCCGGTCCGGTCCGGGAGGCGGGCACGGTGATCCGCGAGGTCCAGGCATGGCGCCTGCCCCCGCAGGAGGCGGGTCTGCCCGAAGGGCTGCCGAAGGAGATCGCCGCCGTCGCGGTCACCCCGGCCGGGCCCGAGTGGGCTGAGCACCGCGAGCGGTTCGCGCTCTGCCTGGTCGGCGACGGCGGGCTCGGCTGGCACGGCCCGGTGAGCGGGCCGGTGGTACAGGTGATCCGGGATGACCACGCGGCCGGGCTGGTAGGGCACGACGCCGCCGAGCACCGCCGCCTGCCCTACCGGAAGGCCACCGGCCGCCACCGGACGGGCCCGCACGCCCGGCAGGCGGTCTCCGCGGTCGAGCTGGCCTGCTGGGATCTGGCCTCGGCCGCGTCCAGGACGAGCGTGGTCGATCTGCTGGGCGGGCAGGTCCGCTCCCGCGTCCCGGCCTACGCGTCCGCGTTGGGCCTGGACCCGGCCCACCCGGGCGCCGGGGAGGCTGCGGCCTGGATCGCCGGGGCCGGGTTCTGGGGCCAAAAGTGGCCGCTGACCAAGCAGCTGATCCTGGCCGGGCCCCGCGCGCTCGCCGCCACGCTCGGGCGGCTGCGGGAAGCTGCGGGCGAGGGCCCGTTCATGGTCGACGGCCTGGGCCGCTGCCACCTGGACGACGCGCTGCGGTTGCTGCCGGTCCTCGCGGATCTCCAGGTCCAGTGGGCGGAGGAGCTGGTCCCGGCCGGCTCCTGGGGCTGGCAGCGGCTGCGGCTCGCCCCGGCCGAGGTCCCGCTCGCGGCCGGAGAGCACGCGGTCGACGAGGCTGAGCAGACACGGCTGCTGACCGGCGGGCAGGTGGACGTCTGGCAGGTCGACGTCGGCTGGGCCGGGGGCCTCGCACGCTCCCTGCACACCGTCGAGACGGCCGCGGATCAGGGCATCCCGACCTTCCCGCACGGCGCCCACCTGAACGCCACACTCGCGCTGGCCGCCGTCTGCTGCCGCGACAAGATCCCGGCGGTCGAATACCACCTGACCGTCGAGTCACTGCGGCAGCAGATCCACGAACACCCGGTGACGGTCGACGGGGGCTGGCTCCCGGCCCGCACCGGGCCGGGGCTGGCCGATCGGCTGACGACCGTCGGCGACGACCCGGCCTGGTCGGTGGGGCGATGACCAGCCGCCAGATCGGGGCGTGGATGACCGGGGCCGAGCGGAGCTCGCTCTGGGCTGGGGTCCGCGGGGTCTGCTTCGACCTGGGCGGCACCCTGGTGGTCACCGACACCCACCCGACCACCGGGCAGGTCGCCCACGTCCTGGGGATCACGCTGCAGCAGGCCCGGGAGGTGATGGAAGCCGGAGCGAAACGCCGCCGGATCACCCCCGCCGACCTGGCGGGCGAGCTCGCCCGCGATTTCGCCCGGCCCGAGGCATTCGAGCAACTGCTGCGGGTGCTGGAGGGCGCCCGCACCCGGGCGGCGTCCCCGCAGCTGTTCCCCGACGCGCTCGCGGCCCTGCAACTGCTGCGGGCCCGGGGGTTCGCCCTGTTCGCGATGACCAACTCGCTCGGCTCCTCGATCCCCGAGCAGGAGCCCGGCTTCCACGCGCTTCTTGACGCGGTCGTCCACTCCGCCGACACCGGCTTCTGCAAGCCGGAGAAGGAGGCGTTCGCCGCCGTCGAGGCCCTGTCCGGGCTCCAGCCGCACAAGCTGCTGCACGTCGGGGACTCCGCCCGGGCGGACGCCACCGGGGCGGTCGCGGCGGGCTGGCACGCGGCCTACCTGCACCGGCCCGAGGACACCCGGCTGCCGCAGCTGGCCGATCCGCTGGCCGTTACGATCCGCACCTTGCGCACGCTCCGCCACCTGCTGCCCGCCCGCAGCTGATCCCACTTACACCTTGGGGGAGGTCCCTCGATGGACCAGAGCGCCAACACCACCAAGGACGTGCTCGCCACGTCCGTGCCCTACTTCGACCCGTCCGGGATGCCGCTTCGCCAGTGGTGCACCGGCAGCCGGGAGGACCCGCTCACCGGGCTGGTCGCCTTCCCGGACTTCCACACCTCCATCCCCCGTGCGCTGGCCGGCGAGCTGGAAGCGGGCGGGATGGTCGCCCTGGCGATCGGCGACGTCGACGGGCTGAAGGAGCACGTCGAGCAGGCCAACGCCACGGACGCGGCCAGCTTCGGGCATCTGGCTGGCAATCAGGTCATGGCCCGCCTGGGCGCCGCCACCCGGGACTGGTTCCGCGACCAGCCCTGGCAGGCGGCCTGCACGGCCACGTTCGGCGGCGACGAGGTCATCATCGCCGCTGCCGTCGACGCCCCGGCCGCCTTCCAGCAGGCCGTCACCGACCTGCGCGACCGGCTCGCCGACGTGCTGCCCACCCGGGTGTCCTTCGCGCTCGCCGTCGCAGGTCCCGCCCACTTGCCCGACGGGCGGGAGGGCAACGCCTGGAAGCACACCTTCACCGACCACCTGCTGGCCACCGTCGACCGCTGCCTGTTCGCCCACAAGGCCGCCCGCCGCACCGCCGGGACCGCTGGCGGCGTCATCGCCGTCACCGAGCCCCCCGGCCACACCTCGCCGGGCACCCTGCAACCGCTGCCCGGACCGGACCGGGTCCTGCACGTGACGGCCCGGCCCTCCCATCCCGGCGGCCGACCCGTCCTACTGCTGCCCTGCCAGGGGCCGGCGGGTCTGCGCGGTCGGCGCCTGCGGGTCACTTTCCCGCAGTCCGGCACACGGACCCTGGTCGCCGTCTCCGCTGCCGGGCAGGCGGCCCTGCTCGTCGAGCACCCCACCGACCAAGCGGGCGTCCCGCTCGTCCTGCGCGGGATCCGGGAGGCTGCCCGGCACAGCGTCCCCGATGACCTGGCCGCCGCCCTCGCCCGGGCCGGGGCCGACTGGGCAGTCCTGCCGGACCATGAACGCGCCCAGATGCTCCACCTGATCACCGAGTCCGCCGACTCCCAGGTCCGAGCCGACCGCATCGCCGGGGCCGTCGTCGCCGCCCGCACCCGGAGCCCGAAGTGACCACCGCCCTTACCACCACCGACCCGGACCCCACCCCGGCGACTGCTGGCTTCCCCGATTGGGGCCGAGCCGCGGCCGAGGCCCTCGTCGCTGTCCCGGACCAGGCCGTCGACGCCTACTGGCGGGCCCTGAACTACCTGTCCGCCGCCCAGCTCTATCTGACCGGAAATCCACGTCTGGCCCGACTGTTGCGGCACGAGGACCTCAAGGCGAGCCCGCGAGGTCACTGGGGCGTCTGCCCGCCGGTGAACTACCTGCTCGCCCACCTCGGCCCGCTGACCGCTCACCGGCCGGAAGGCTCGGAGCTGCTGGTGCTGCACGGCGCCGGACACGCCGGGCCGTCTGCGCTCGCTCACGCCTACCTCAACCAGAGCCTGCCCCGGCCCGGCAGCGAAGCCTGGACGATGGCCGACCTGCGGACCCTCGTCGCCGGCTTCCCCGACCCCGAGCGGTTCGGATCGGAGGTCACCCCGCTGATCCCCGGCGTCCGGCACACCGGCGGGCAGCTCGGCCCCGTGCTCGCTGTCGCCCAGGGCATGGCCCTGGACGCCCCGCACCGCCTGGTTGTCCCGCTGATCGGCGACGGCGAGCTGGAGACCGGTGCCACCGCGGCGGCCTGGCTCGCCTGCCGGGCCCTGGCCGGATCCGGCGGGCACGGGGCGGTGCTGCCGGTGGTGCTGGCCAACGGCCTGCGGATGGGGGGCCCGTCCCTCCTCGCGGGGCTGACCAGTGAGGAGATGACGGCCTACTTCGCGGGGCTCGGCTACCGGCCGCTGGTCGCCGACGGCAGCGACCTGACCGCCTTCCGCCGCCTGCTCGCCGACGCGTTCACGGCGCTTCGCCCGCTCGGCGAGGCGGGCCCGCAGCCGGTGGTGGTGCTGACCATGCCCAAGGGCTACACCGGGCCCGAGCACGTCGCCGGACGGCAGATCGCCGGGACACCGGCGGTCCACAAGACACCACTGGCGAACCCGCTGGAGAACGACGCGGAGTTCTCCGCACTCGCCGGCTGGCTCGCCTCCTACCGGCCGACCGAGCTGCTGACCGCCCAGGGCCGCCCGACCGAACTGGTCCGCCGGGCCCTGCCCGGCCCTGCCGCACAACCACCTGCGGCAGGGACTGCGGTGATCGGCCAGCGGCAGTCCTGGGCGGACGTGAGCACGGTCCTGCGGGCCCGGGCCGAGCACCCCGCGTTTCGGCTGTTCAGCCCCGACGAGATCGCCTCCAACCGGCTCCGCCTCAGCCCGGACGGCAGCACCCCGCCCTGGGCGGTGGAGATCCTCAACGAGGAGATCTGCCACGCCTGGCTGCAGGGCTACACCGAGACCGGCCGCGACGCCGTGCTCGCGACCTACGAGGCGTTCGCCCCGGTCAACACCAGCCTGCTCGCCCAGCACCTCAAGCACCGCAACATGCGGTACGCGGCCGGGCATGCGAACCTGCCGTCGATCAACTACCTGATCACCTCGCTCGGCTGGCGCAACACCTACACCCACCAGAACCCGGGCCTGGCCTCCGCGATGCTCGAACTCGAAGACCCGTCCGTGCACATCTACACCCCGGCGGACACCACCCGGGCCGCCGCCGTTCTCGCCGAGATGCTCGCCGGCCGCGACCGTGTCAACTTCCTGATCACCGACAAGCACGGCGGGCTGAACTTCCCGCCCGGACCGTTCCGCGACGAGCTCACCCGAGGAGTCGCGATCTGGCCGCACCTGTCCTTCGGCCGGGGCACCCCGGAGGTGGTCCTGGCCTCCGCCGGAGACGTTCCGGCCCGCCAACTCGCCGAGGCCGCGCGCAACCTGCGTCGCGTCCGGGCCGCCACTACGATCCGATACCTGCACATCAACGACCTCACCGTCCTCGGCTCCCCGGGGACCTGGCCGGCAGCCCTGACCCGGCAGGCGTTCACCGACCTGTTCGGCGCCGACTGCCCCGTCCTGCTGGCCGTCCCGACCTTCCCCGGCGCCGTCCGCGGCCTGCTCGCGGCCCGCGGCGAGACGGACCGCTTCCACGTGGTCGGCTACCGCGACCCCGGCCGCCCCGTCAGCAACGAGGCCCTGCTCGAACACGCCGACCTGTCGACCCCGGCCCTGTCCGCCCGCGCGACCCGACTCATTGAGGAGCACCGCCGATGACCCGCACCCTCCCGGCCCCGCCCGACCCGGACCAGCTCGCCGCGTTTGACCGCGACGGCTACCTCATCCTGCGCGACGTCATCAGCCCCGAGCTCCGGGACCAGCTCGCCGAGGCGAGTGAGCGGCTCCTGGCCGGCGACCGGACCGCCGGCCGCGACCGCAGCACGGACGGCAAAGACGGCTTCCGTGGCGTCGTGGCCGTGGACGACGCCTTCCTGCCGCTGGTCGCCAACCCGGCCGTCCTGCCCACCATCGTCGGCCTGCTCAGCCCGAACCTGCACCTGATGTCCAGCAACCTGATCTCCATGCCGTCCATCCCGCCCGGCGGCACGCGCACCATCCGCGTCCCACAGCGGCACGGCTGGCACCGCGACATGGCCGCCGCCACCCGCGACCTCGGCACCGGCAAGGTCCCCCGGCTCGCGATCAAGGCCGCCTACTACCTCAGCGACATCACCCCCGATGCTGGCCTCACCATGGTCCTGCCCGGCAGCAGCCACGACCCCGGCCCGGTCACCGTTCCCCAGGGCGCCATCGACCCGCCCCGCGCGATCACCCCCGACCTCGGTCCCCTGGACGTCCTGCTGTTCGAAAACCGCACCTGGCACGCCGGCGGCCTGAACGTTTCTGGCCGCCCGCGCCTGGCGGTGATGATGCAATACGGCTACCGCTGGCTCGCCGACCTCGACGACCCCGCCCCGCACCTGCACGATCACCCCGGCCTGGACGACGTCGAACGCCAACTGCTGGGCACCCCCGACCGCAACCCGGACGGCTCGGTCACCCACGAAGGCGCCGGAGCCTGGGCCCTCCAGCAGTGGTGGGACCGTGTCAACTCCACTCCGCCGCATTCCTCCTGAAGAGCCACAAACCACGAGAGCGTCCGCGAAAGACTGGTGACCATGACCTCCTACACGCCCGACGAACTGTTCGCCTCCACCGCCCCCTACTACGCGAAATACCGGCCCGGCTACGACCCGAAGCTCTACGACCTGCTCAAGGAGAAGTTCGCCCTCGACGGCACCCAGCGCGTCCTGGACCTGGGCACCGGCACCGGCGTCCTCGCCCTCCCGCTCGCCCGCCTCGTCGGTGAGGTCGTCGCCGTCGACCCCGAGCCCGGCATGCTCGCCGAAGGCCGCACGCTCGCCGACCAGGCCGGCATCACCAACATCACCTGGCTGCAAGGCGATTCCACCACCCTGCACACCCTCGACCTCGGACAGATCCTGCTCACGGTGATGGGCGCCGCGTTCCACTGGACCGACCGCGACCAGCTCCTCAAGGACCTGGACCACCTCATCGCCCCCGGCGGGGCCGTCGTCCTCGCCTCCGGGGGAGCTCCCGGCGACGTCGAACCCACCCCCTGGCTGGAGGTGATCGCCGAGGTCCGCACCCGCTACCTCGGCCCCGAGCGCCGGGCCGGCTCCAGCACCTACAGCCACCCCAAAGAACGCCACCAGGACGTCGTCGCCCGCTCCCCGTTCTCCCACATCGAGACCGTCCGCTGGGACCGCACCGTCACCCGCACCCTGGACGAGGTCGTGGGCCTGCAGTTCTCCTACAGCTACTCCAGCCCCGCCCAACTCGGCGACCGGAAGGACTCCTTCGAGCACGACCTGCGCGAAGCCCTCACCGCCTTCAACCCCGAGGGCCGCTACGACGAACTCGTCCGCACCGAAGCGATCATCGCCACCCGAACCTGAGAAGACCCCAGCAGACCACCCGAAGGGCGGCCCCGGGCAACACCCAGCCCCTGGAGCCGCCTTTCCTCATACACCAGCGCCGAAATGCAGGGTCCTTGCGATCAGCTCCGACCACGCCACGGCGACGATGGCCTCGATACGCCAACGGCAGCACGCTGCGGCGAAGGACCACTGGTGGGAGCGCATGACCAAGCCGCTGCTCGACGGCTGCATCCCCCGCAAGCGGTTACCATCCTCAACCTGCCGAAGCCCAAGCGCTTCCGCGTGCTGGCCGAAGGCATGGCCAAACTCGCCGAGCACGTCGGCGCGCTCCACGGCGAACTGCAGCTGCTTCAGCAGAGCAGCGTTCCCCGGAGCCGGGTGGTAATTGACGGTCCGGCCAGCGAGGAAGCGGCGAAGATCCTCATCCTGTTCGATGTAGCCAGGATGGGCTGGGACGACCAGGAGCAGACGAAGCGACAGCTGGAGCGCAGCCCGTAGCCGGTTTCGTGAGGTGTCGGCGGTTTCCCGCAGCCGGCGGCCGACTCTCCGTCGGCCGCCGGTGAGTCACATCAGTCGGGTGCGTCGTTGGCCGTACTGACCGGGGCTGGCGCCCGCATGAGTGGCGGCCGGGTGGGAGGCGTCTCGACTCCGGGTGGCCGGTGGCTCGATCGTGGACAACCGGCTGTCAGAGTTCGCCGGCGATGACGCCGGTGCGGAAGGCGTGCCACTCGGCTTCGGTGAACAGCAGGGCCGGGCGGTCGGGGTTCTTGGAGTCGCGGACAGCGCGGGCGCCACCGGGGAGGACGGCGATCTCGACGCACTCGTGTTCACCCGCACTGGCCGACGACTTCGTCCAGTTGGCGTTGGAGAGGTCGGTGCCGTACAGGTCGGCCTTGGAGGAATCGGTGCTCATGTGCGTGTTCCTTCGTGTAGGCGTGTGACGAGTGCGAGGGAGTCGTCTGTGGAGAGCGCGGTGGCGACGATCCGCTCGTAGGCGGCGGTGTAGCTCTTCACGCCGTGGGCGTCCTCAATGTAGGTCGCGCCGAGCAGGTTCTCCAACACCACGACCCCGGGAAAGCCGATCAGGACGCGCTGTCGTCGGCTGCGCGCGGTGAACTGCGGCAGCCGTGGCCGGCGCTCGATGCGGAGTTCGTATGGCGGATCTTGCCGGATCCGTTCGCGTCCGCGGGGGCGGGAAGTGCCTGGTAGCACCGGTGTTTGACCGGCCCGTAGCCGGTTTCGTGAGGTGTCGGCGGTTTCCCGCAGCCGGCGGCCGACTCTCCGTCGGCCGCCGGTGAGTCACATCAGTCGGGTGCGTCGTTGGCTGTGTTGACCGGGGCTGGCGCCCGCGTGAGTGGCGGCCGGGCGGAGGCGTCTCGACTCAGGGTGGCCGGTGGCTCGATCGTGGACAGCTGGGCGTCAGAGTTCGCCGGCGATGACGCCGGTGCGGAAGGCGTGCCACTCGGTTTCGGTGAACAGGAGGGCCGGGCGGTCGGGGTTCTTGGAGTCGCGCACGGCGCGGGCGCCGTTGGGGAGGACGGCGATCTCGACGCACTCATGCTCGCCCACGCTGGCCGAGGACTTGGTCCAGGCCGCGTTGGAGAGGTCGATGGCGTACAGCTCGGCCTTGGAGGACTCGGCGTTCATGTCCGTTTTCCTTTTTCTAGGTGTGCGATCAGTGCGAGCGAGTCGTCAGGAGACAAAGCTGCAGCAACGATCCGCTCATACGCGGTGGTGTAGCTCTTCACGCCGTGGGCGTCCTCAATGTAGGTCGCGCCGATCAGGTTCTCCAAGACCACAACAGCTGGGACCGGGCCCCGGAATCTGATCAGGCTGAAAGGGCCCGCGCTCCCTGGGTGGGGCGTAGAGCTGAGTGGCATGACTTGGATCGTGACGTTCGGCAGGTTCGAGACATGAAGGAGGTTACGTAGTGACTCGCGCATGACGACGGGCTTTATGGCGAATCGTTGGTGCAGGACAGCTGGATGCCTTCGCCCTGGCCAACGTGCGGTGCCGGCAAGGGGATCGGGTCATGGGCGGGGCGGCCCGGAGGTGGTATGCGCACCGTCTCTCCGGGGACCGCCCGATGCTGTGAGGCGCGCCGCCGGGCCCCCGGGACTGGCGGCGCGCCCAGGAGTCAGCGCAGGTAGGAGGCCAGGCCCGCCGGCTTGAGGCCGGCCGCGTCGGCTGCCGCCAGGGCGCGCTGGAGGTCGGTGGCCAGGGTGTCGGTCCAGTGCATCAGGACGATGTCGCCGGGCTGCAAGGGGCCCTCGTGCCAGACGTTGGAAGCGCCCCAGCTGAAGTCGGCGTCGGCGGTCAGGACGGTGCGCATGCCGCAGTTGGCGGCGGCCTGGAGGGTGTCGGCGTTCCAGGTGAAGTAGGGCGGGCGGAAGACGGTGGGGACGGTGCCGAAGGTGCGGGTCAGGGAGTCGCGGGCGTCGCAGATCTCGACCTGCTGCTCGGCGGGGGAGAGCGTGGTGAGGTCCGGGTGGGAGACGCTGTGGTCCTGGATGGACGAACCGGGCACGGCGGTGACCCGCTGGAAGAAGCCGGGGTCGGCGGCGGCCGGCATCGGCAGCGGGAAGGCGGTGATCGGCAGCTTGTGGTCGGCGATGAACTGCTCCGCCTCAGGGGTGCGCTGCCAGCCGTCGTCCACGGTGAAGAAGACGACCTTGTCCTTGGTCGGGACGGACGGGGTGGCCGTCGCCGGGGCGGGGGCCGGGCCGTCCACCCGGACGTCGTCGACGGAGAACGGGCCCTGCTGGTACCAGCCGTGGACGTACAGCCGGACGGTGCGCGCGGTGGGGCCGGTGGTGAAACGGGTGGTCAGCTGCTGCCAGCCGCCGTTGGTGTTCTCCGTCCAGGCGGGGGCGACGTCGCGGCCGGTGCCGGTGGCGCCCAGGTAGACGAACTTGCCGCGTACCCAAGCCGAGGCGGTGTACGTGGTGTTGGGCTGGACGGAGACGGTCTGGGCGCACTCGCCGGTGGAGTTGTCGCCCGCCGGGGTGACGGTGAGCGCGGAGCCGCCGGAGTGCGGGGCTGCGGTGGTGGCCGCGGCCTCGGCGGGGCCGCCGGCGCAGCTCCAGCCGGGGACGCTGCCCCAGTCGGCGAGCGAGGAGGCGGGGATCTCGAAGCCGGGGTTGGTGGCCAGGTTGACGGTGGGAGCGGCGGGGGCGGTGGGGCTGGTGGGGCCGGTGTCGGCGGACGCCGGGGCGGCGAGGCCGCAGACGGTGAGCGCGGCGCACGCGGCGAGCGCGGACAGGCGCGAGGACATGGACAAGTGGGGACTCCTGCGTGGGGGAAACGCACCCGTGGGGAGGGCGCGTCGGAACGGGTTGGGGCGCTCCCCGAGGGGCGGGAGCCGTTGGCGTGCCGCACTCAGACCGAGGCAAAACAATGGACTGGACCACTCGGATCGTCAAGGGAGCGGCAGGTCGAACGATCGCCGTACGGCCGACGACAAAGGGGACAAGACGAACCGTCAGGGGAGGTACAGTTCCTCGATGTCCTGGCGGTGGAACTCCGTGATCACCGTTCGCCGCAGCTTCAGCGAGGGCGTGACCAGCCCCTGGGCCTGGCTGAACTCCCTTGGCAGCAGCCGGAACGCGCGGATCGACTCGGCCCGGGAGACCGCGGTGTTCGCCGCCGCCACCGCCCGCTGGATCTCGGCGTGCAGTTCCTCGTCGGCGAGCACCGCCCAGGTGTCCAGCTGCCCGCGCCCGTGGCTCTTCAGCCAGTGCGCGAGCGCCGTCGGGTCGAGCGTGATCAGCGCGGCCACGTACGGGCGGTCGTCGCCGACCACCAGGCACTGGGAGACCAGCGGATGCGCCTGGACCCGCTGCTCCAGGGCGGCGGGGGCGAGGTTCTTGCCGCTGCTGGTGACGATCAGGTCCTTCTTGCGGCCGGTGATGGAGAGGTAGCCGCCCTCGTCCAGGGAGCCGAGGTCGCCGGTGCCGAACCAGCCGTCGTGCAGCGATTCGGCCGTGCAGCGCGGGTGGTTGAGGTATCCGCCGAAGACGCTGCCGCCGCGCACCCACACCTCGCCGTCGTCGGCGATGGCCACCGAGGCGCCGGGCAGCGGGTGGCCGACCGTACCGAGCTTCTGCCGCCCGGCCGGGTTGGCGGTGATCGCGGCCGTGGTCTCGGTCAGGCCGTAGCCCTCGTAGATGTTGAGGCCGATGCCGGTGAAGAAGAGGCCGAGCTCCCGCCGGAGCGTCGAGCCGCCGCACACCATGGTGCGCACCCGTCCGCCGAGCACGGACCGCAGCCGCTGGTAGACGGTCCGCTCGTACGCCAGGTGCCGTAACCGCAGTTTGGGGCCCGGGCCGGGGCCGTGGCCGAACGCGCGGCGCTCCCGGGCGGCGGCCCAGTCGACGGCCACCTGCCGGGCCTGCTCGAAGAGTTCGCCCCGCCCGGCCCGCTCGGCGGAGCGCCGGGCCTGCTGGAAGATCTTGTCGAAGATGTAGGGCACGGCGTGCAGGAACGTGGGCCGGTAGGAGGCGAGGGCGGGTAACAGGACGTCGGTGGAGACCTCGGGGAGGTGGCCGAGCCGGAACCCGCCGCGCATCGCCGCGACCTGCACGGCCCGGGCGTAGACGTGTGCCAGCGGGAGGAAGAGCAGGGTGGACGGCTGGCCGCCGCCGGTGTCCTGGAAGACGTCGGCCCAGCCGCCGATCAGGCTGTCGGCCTCGGCGGTCAGGTTGGCGTGGGTGATCAGGCAGCCCTTGGGCGGGCCGGTGGTGCCGGAGGTGTAGACGATGGTGGCGATGTTCTCGGCGGCGACGCCGAGCCGTTGGCGGTGGACCAGCGAGTCGGGCACCCCGCGCCCGTCCTCGGTGATCGCGGTGACGCAGTCGCGGTCCAGCTGCCAGATGCCGGTCAGGTCCGGCAGCGCGTCACAGACCGCGCCGATCGTCATGGCGTGGTCCTCGTCCTCGACCACGCAGGCCACCGCCTGGGTCTCGGCGAGGATCCAGCGGACCTGCTCGGCCGCCGAGGTGGGGTAGATCGGGACGGGGATCGCGCCGATCGACCACAGCGCGTAGTCGAACAGCGTCCACTCGTAGCGGGTGCGGGACATCAGGGCGACCCGGTCGCCGTACCGCACGCCCCGGGTCAGCAGGCCCTTGGCGAGCGCCAGCACCTCGTCGCGGAAGGCCAGCGCGGTGACCTCGCGCCACTCCTGCGAGCCCTCGTCCTGGCGGGCCAGCTGGACCAGTTCGGGCGTGCGTTCGGCGGTGTCGTACAGCGAGTCGGCCAGTCCGCCGGCGGCCGGGGGCCGGTCCAGGGCGGGGGTGGTGAACTCGCGCACATCGCCCCCGATCCTGTTGCGGCCCTGCCTGCCGGGCCCGTGGGGCGTCCGGATCGGCGGCGCGCTGGACGGTCGGGCAGGTGCAGCGAAACTATCGGATTGCTCTGCCACTGCCCAGGGTTGTGACCGTGACGCGACGAGATCGGCACCGGCGCGTGGGGAAAGTGCCGCCGGGGGGAGCGGTCCGGGCAGGGCGCGTGATGGGTGAATCCGGGATGTCGGGGATGATTCGGACATGATCAGGGCGGGGGTGCGAAGAGTGGGCATTCGACCCTCGAACGAGTGGTCAGGGCGTAGTAGGCTCTCGCAGACCTGCGACCGGGGCCCTCCCGGCCGGGCCCGATCCGACGTCCACGACCCGCCCACGACCCGTCCGCGAACCGACCTCCAGCCGGCCTCCAGCCGACCGCGATCTCACTGCGATCTCGCCGCGATCCGACTGTGATCCGGCCGAGATCCTGACACACAGCCGACCCGCAGCCACCACCCCCAGCCGACCGTCAGCCGACCTCCGTCCGGGCTCCCGAAGCCTCGAACCGCTCCCCGTCCGCGCCTGGCACTTCCCGACCGAGGACTCCATGCGTCTGCGCAGCAGCTCGATCCGCGCGAAGATCATCGCGCTGCTCCTGGTGCCCATCGTCGCGCTCACCGCCCTGTGGGTGTACGCGACGCTCGCCACCACCGGAGACGTCTGGACCCAGCTGGAGGTCAGCAGTACGTACAAGGAGTTCGGGACGCCGGTCGACCGGTACGCCGACGACCTGCAGAACGAACGCCGCGCCGCCGTCCAGCGGCTGGCGGACCCCGGCTCGCGGGCCGCCCGGGACGCCTTCGAGCACGCCCAGGCGGTCACCGACCGTGACCTCGCCGTCCTGCGGGTCAAGAAGGACAGTGGCGCGGCCGGCCGGCTGGACGCGGCCCAGCGCGGCCGCTATGTGCAGATCCTCGCCGCCGCCGACCAACTCGCCCCGCTGCGCGGCCAGATCAACCGTACGGCGCTCAACTGGGAGTTCGCGCTCGGTCAGTACAGCGACCTGATCAAGCCCACCTTCGGCTTCCGGTCCGCCTACGTCGCCCGCCAGAGCGGCCAACTGCCCCGCCAGGGAACGATCCTGAACGAACTGGTGCGCGCCCGCGAGTACCTCGCGCAGGAGGACGCGGCGATGGAGGGGCTGCGCACCACCACCGGCCGGGTCACCGCCGAGCAGTACCAGGTGGCGCTGGACGCCCTGCACAACCAGCAGGCCCTGTTCACCGTCTACATCGCCGAGCTGGACCCGGTCGACCAGGCCGACTACATCGCGCTGCGCGGCGGCGAGGCGTGGGCCGCGCTGGCCCGTGCCGAGGCCGACTTCGTGGGCGCCGGCGGCCCGGACCGGGTGGTCCGGGCGATCGGCGGCGACTCCTGGCGGGAGACCGCCGAGCGGGCGCTGGACGACCTCGCCGCGATCAACTCCCGGCTGGCCGGCAGCCTCGGGGACCGCGAACGCTCGTACGCGATCGGGCTGCTCTGGCGCGGCGGCATCGCCGGTGCGATCGGCCTGGTCGCGGTGGTGCTCTCGATCATGATCTCGTACCGGATCGGCCGCGGCATGGTCCGCGAGCTGATCGGCCTGCGCAACGCGGCGAACGAACTGGCCGGTACCCGGCTGCCCTCGGTGATGCTGCGGCTGCGGCGTGGCGAGGCGGTGGACGTCGCGGCCGAGGCGCCGGAGCTGCAGTTCGGGCCGGCCGAGGTCGGGCAGGTCGGACGGGCGATCAACGCGGTGCAGCGGGCCGCCGTCGAGGCCGCGGTCGAGCAGGCCGAACTGCGGCGCGGCGTCGCGGCGGTCTTCGTCAACCTGGCCCGGCGCAGCCAGGTGCTGCTGCACCGCCAGCTGACCCTGCTGGACACCATGGAGCGCCGCACCGAGGACCCGGCGGAGCTGGAGGACCTGTTCAAGGTCGACCACCTCACCACCCGGATGAGGCGGCACGCCGAGGGCCTGATCATCCTGGCGGGCGGGTCGCCGGGGCGTGCCTGGCGCAAGCCGGTGCGGATGGTGGACGTGGTGCGCGCCGCCGTCGGCGAGGTGGAGGACTACGCCCGGGTGACCGTCCGGCCGTTCCCCGGCACCGGGCTGCTCGGCAGCGCGGTCGCGGACGTCACCCACCTGGTCGCCGAACTCGTCGAGAACGCGGCGGTGTTCTCCCCGCCGAGCACCCAGGTCACCGTCCAGGGCGAGGTGGTGGCGCACGGCTTCGCGCTGGAGATCGACGACCGGGGGCTCGGACTGAGCGAGCAGGCACTCGGCGAGATCAACGAACGGCTCGCGGTGGAGCAGGAGTTCGACCTCGCGGACACCGACCGGCTGGGGCTGTTCGTGGTCAGCCGGCTGGCCCGGCGGCACGGCATCCGGGTCCATCTGCGGCCCTCGCCGTACGGGGGGACCACCGCGGTGGTGCTGATCCCGCGCGAGCTGCTGGCGGAGGCGCCGGACGGACTGCCCGAACCCCCGGCCGCCGCGTCGGCCGTGTCCGCCGCGTCCGCCGTCGGCGGCAGGGCCAGGCCCGCCCAGGCCAGGCCCGCCCAGGCCAGGGCCGCCCAGGCCCGGCGGGGCCAGCGGGACCTGGTCGCCGTGCCCGCGCTGGGCGGCGAGGGCGGTGGCCTCGGCGAGGTCGGCGGATCCGGTGGCCTCGGCGATTTCGGTGATTCAGGTGATTCCGGCGATTTCGGTGCGGAGGGCGCCGATGGTGCCCGGGGCGGCGGCCGTGCGGCCGAGGCGGCGCAGGGCGGGCGGCACCGGGGGAGTGGCGGGCCGCGTCCGTCGGCGCCCGAACCGACCCGGACGCCGGGAGGTCTGCCGCGCCGGGCGCGGGTCAAGGGCGGGCCGGTGCTGGTGCCCGCGCCGAACGGTGAGACCGTGTCCGGCACCGGCCGGCACCGCCGGACGGGTGTGCCGCAGGCGGGCTCCGGTCCTGCTGACGTCGGTCCTGCCGACGCCGGCCCGGTGGACCCCGGTGTCGTGGGCTCCCGACCAGCGGACTCCGGCCCCGCCGACCGGCGGCCCGCCGACGGTGCCCTGCCGCGCCGCATCCGGCAGGCCAACCTCGCCCCGCAGCTCAAGGAACGTGCCGGACAGGAGGCCGAGCGGGCCGCGGCCGGTGCCGAATCCGCCCGCGAGCGCTCGCCGGAAGAGGCGCGGGCGACCTTCGCCTCCTTCCAGCGCGGTTTCACCCGAGGCCGCGGTACGGGCACCCCGCCTGCCTCGGGCACGCCGGCCGCATCGTCCCGATCGTCCGTCCGGCCCGCCGCCGTACCCACCTGGAGCCCGCCCGACCCGGCCCGCCGGGCGATCTCCCCGGCGCCCGCGCCGGCCGCTCTGCCCGCGCCGTCCGGCGGCGCGTCGGCCCCCCTGGCGCGCCGCGTACCACCCGCACCGCCGGCACGATTCGCACCACCTGTACTACCCGCACCACCCGCACCACCCGCTCCAGCGGAAGGAACAGATTCATGACCACTTCGACGCAGCCGTCCGGGGACCTCAACTGGCTTCTGGACGACCTGGTGGGGCGCGTCGCGGCCCTGCGGCACGCGGTGATCCTGTCCAGCGACGGACTGGCCACCGGGGCGTCCCGCGACCTCGACCGCGAGGACGCCGAGCACCTGGCCGCCGTCGCGGCCGGCTTCCACAGCCTGGCCAAGGGCGCCGGCGGGCACTTCAAGGTCGGCGGCGTCCGGCAGACCATGGTCGAGCTGGACGAGGCGTTCCTCTTCATCACCGCCGCCGGCGACGGCAGCTGCCTGGCCGTGCTCAGCGAGGCCGAGGCGGACATCGGCCAGATCGCCTACGAGATGGCCCTGCTGGTCAAGCGGGTCGGTGAGCACCTGGCCGCCGAGCCGCGCACCGAGACCGCCCCGCCGGGGAGATGAGCGGTCCGATGGCGGAGGACGAGCCGAGGCGGGAGCGGGACGACCCGGGCGGGGACGAGCCCGAGGTCGACCTGTTCCGGCCGCGCACCCCGGTCGACGAGCGCTGGTTCGACGACGACGCCGGCCCGGTGGTGCGCCTGTACTCGATGACCCGGGGCCGTACCCGACCGGTCGAGGACGGCCTGTTCGACCTGATCTCGCTGATCACCGCCGTCGAGCCCGGACCCGGTTCGGGGGCCGTGCCCGCGCACGTGCTCGACCCGGAGCACCAGACCATCCTGGCCTGGTGCCGCCGGGAGCCGCTGTCCGTCGCCGAGCTGGGCTCCTACACCGACCTGCCGGTCAGTGTGGTCCGGGTGCTGCTCGGCGACCTCTACGACGCCGAGCTGATCAGCGTCACCCGACCCGTTCCGCTCGCCGAGCTGCCGGACGAGCGCCTGCTGCGAGACGTGATCAATGGACTCCGTGCGCTCTGACGCCGCTGCTTCCGCCGCCTTTTCCGGTCCCGGTCCCGGTGCCGCCGGTAGTACCGGTGCCGCCGTTCCCGCCGGCCCGGGGGCCAACGATCCGCGCTGGCGCGGCGGACCGGCCGTCGCCGTGAAGATCCTCGTCGCGGGCGGGTTCGGCGCGGGCAAGACGACGCTGGTCGGCTCGGTCAGCGAGATCCGCCCGCTGCGCACCGAGGAGGAGCTCAGCGAGCTGGGCCGCCCGGTGGACGACACCGCGGGTGTCGAGGCCAAGCGGACCACCACGGTGGCGATGGACTTCGGCCGGATCGACCTGCGGCCCGGGCTCGCTCTCTACCTGTTCGGCACCCCCGGCCAGGACCGGTTCTGGTTCGTCTGGGACGAGCTGGCGCGCGGCTCGCTCGGCGCGGTGGTGCTGGCCGACACCCGGCGGCTGGCGGACTGCTTCCCGTCGGTGGACTTCTTCGAGCAGCGCGGCATCCCCTTCGTGGTCGCGGTGAACTGCTTCGACGGTACCGAGGTGTTCTCCCCCGAGGAGGTCCGCGACGCGCTCGACCTCGACGCGGACATCCCGGTGCTGCTCTGCGACGCCCGGCGCCGCGAGGACGGCAAGGAGCTGCTGGTCACGCTGGTCGAGCACGCCGCCGTACGCCGCCGAGGGGCGTCGGCGGGAGCCTGAGCCGACCGCGCCGTCTCATTCGGCCGTCCGAATCCCGGACGTCCGGCGCATGGAAGGTTGCCTTGACCGGCGCGGCGTGGAAGGCTCAGTGGGCGAAAGCCGTCCGGCCCTGCCGCCGGGACGTACCGAGACCGTGGGGGAGGGCAGCACCGTGACCGTCGACCACCGGCGTGCCGTCACCGTGCCCACCCCCGTCACGCCGACGCTGACGATCCGCCGGTACATCGACCACGCGCTCATCTGCAGCGCCTGCTGTCGGTGACCGGTCAGCCCGCCCTCGGTCCGTCGACAGCCCGCCGGGTCGACCGGGCCATCCCTTCCCGACGTTCCTGACGTTCCGTCAACTCGTCGACCCGGCCGTACCGGACACCCCGTCCGGAGCGCCGCACCTGCCCCGGCCCGCTTCGCGGAGAGCACCAGTGAACCTCGCCTGCCCCAGCTCCAGCCCTGCCGCCGCTACCGTCCGCGTGACGGGGGCGACACTCCCGGTGCGCTGCAACGGTCCGTTCACATGGTTGAATACGTGCATGAACAACGTCGTGGACAGCAGCCGAGGTCACTCCGACCTCGAGCCGTTCTGGCCGTCCCGGCAGCCGCACCTGTTCGACCAGACGTGTCCGGGTTCGCCCAGCGCGTCCCGGCTCTCCGCCCGCTGACCTCAAATCAGCCCCCGGCAGTTCGCCCGGTCGACGCGCAGACGACTCCACCCCGTCCGTCACGCGCGAAATGAGCGGCACCATGTCTTCTTCCTCCACGGCCACCCTTCCCCTGCCCGCCGCGACCCCGCACCTGCGCGCGGTCCGCTCCCTCCCCCCGACCGCCGAACGATGGCACGGCGGGTCCGCCCCGCAGCGCCCGGCGGCCGTTCCCCAGCACCCCGGCGCCTCCGCGCACCCCGGTGCCTCGCAGCACCCGTCCGCCGTCCAGGCCCCGCAGACCGCCCCGGCTCCGCAGGCGCCGCAGGCCCTGCTCGCCGCGCTGCCGGAGGGGGCCACCGTCGTCGCCGCGCTCCCGCAGGGCGCGTTGCCGCAGGCTCTGCTCGCCCAGTACGGCGCGCAGTTCGGCACGCAGTTCGGCGGCGCGACCGGGCACCCGATGGTCGGGTACCTGGTGCTCGTGCCCGCGGAGAACCCGCTTGTGGTGGCCCCGGTCACGGCTCCCGCCGTCGTCCAGACTCCGCCCGTCGGGCCGACCGGAGCCGCGGCGGCCGCCGCCGTCTCCGGACCCGCCGCGGTCCGGCCGGTCCGGCCCGCCGGCCGGGGCATCGCCGTCGACGTGGAGCGCCGCAACGCCTATGTCGACGGACGGCTGCTCGATCTCACCTACCTCGAGTTCGAGCTGCTGGCCCACCTGACCGAGCACCCGCAGCGGGTGCACACCCGCGATCACCTGGTCTCCGCCGTCTGGGGCTACGGCCACGTCGGCGACGGCCGCACGGTGGACGTGCACGTGGCCCGGCTGCGCCGCAAGCTCGGATCAGCCTACCGGGACAGCATCGTGACGGTCCGTCGGGTCGGCTACAAGTACACCCCGGTGGCGTGAACCGCCGCTGAACCAGGCCGGGCGGGCCGCTCGTCCATCGCGGACGTCAGGCCCGCCCGGCCCCGTTGACGATACGTCAGGGAAATTCGCTCGACGGGCGGCCGGTCACGCCCGCTGGTCGGGCGGCAGCAACAGGACGGCCAGTGCGCTCGCGCAGGTCCGCGCGTGCCCGAGGAACCAGTCCAGTCGGTCGTCCGTCAGGTGGGCCGGTGTCGAGCGCACGGCCAGGGCGAACCGGGCCTGCCCGGAGCGGTCCAGGACCGGGACGGCCGCGGTGCGTACCCCGGCGGCCGACTCGCCGTCGTTGAGTGCGAAGCCGGCTATTCGGACCTTCGCCAACTCCTCGGCCAGCCGCTCCGGTTCGGTGATGGTCCGGTCGGTGAACGGGTGCAGCGGGCCGAGCGCCGCCGCGCCCGCGTCCCCCGGGCGCGGCCAGGCGAGCAGCACCTTTCCGAGCGCGGTGGAGTGCAGCGGCCGGCGCAGCCCGAGCCCGGTGTCCGGGCGGACCGAGGCGCCGACCAGGATCACCGCGTGCGACCCGCTGCGGATCGCCAGGTCCGCGGTGGCGCCGGTGCGCTTGGCGAGCAGGTCCAGTTCCGGCGCGGCCAGGTGCAGTCCCCGCTGGTGGAAGCTGAGTTGGCCGAGTTCGGCGACGGCCGGGCCGAGCCGGTACCGGGCGGTCTGCTCGTCCTGTTCCAGGAAGCCGGCGCTGACCAGCGTCCGGGCCAGCCGGTGCGCGGTGGAGACCGACAGGCCCATCCGGCGGGCCAGGTCCGAGGCGCTCAGGTCGGGGCCGTTGTCGTGGAAACAGTGCAGCAGCCCGAGGGCCCGCTGGACGGCCTGCGCACCGGCCGGCGGGCTCTGGACGGCGGTGGCGGCCTCGGCCATGGCACCTCGCGTTCTGTCCGACGCTCCGGCTGGTTCACCGAAGTCACTTCCAGACTATGGCAGCCAGTGCTTCGGGATTGTGTCGGCGGCGTTGCAATGGAATGGCGTTCATGAACAAGTGATCCCACCATGTGGCAAAGGCTTGCTTCGTGCTCCCTTGCCGTGGAACGCTCGGCACATCGCCACCGAGCAGGACCGAGCAAGGCCGAGTGGTGTCGAGCAACACCGAACAGCACCAAGCAGTACCGGGCAGTACCGAACAGCACCAAGCATTACCGAGCAGGACCACAGGAACCACCGAACCCGCAGGAAGGAGCAGCGCCGTGACGACCCACCGGTGCCCCGCCCCCTGCGCCTGTTGTCGCTGACGCCTCCCCCGCGCCTCCCGCACTCCCTGAAGCTCCACGCCCTGTGCCGCGCCCAGCCGCGCCCGCGCACTCCCCGTTGCAGAGGAACCCCACCACCGTGCCCAGTCACGCCCCCAGCGCCCAGGCGACCTCCGAAGCCGCCCCGGACACCCTCTGGTTCACTCGCTGCCCCGTCCCCACCGCCACCGGCATCGCCGCCGACCAGGGGTGGCTCGCCAAGGAGTTCGCCGCCGACGGCATCACCGTCCGCTCGCTCCAGGACGCGCCGCCGGAGGTGGCCGCCGACCACCACTACACCCACGCCCTCACCGGCCTGTTCCGCGAGGGCGGCAACGTCCCGGCGCTCTGGGCCCGTTCGCGCGGTGAGCAGACCCGGCTGATCGGCCTCACCTGGATCGAGGAACGCCAGGTCGTCCTGGTCCGGGCCGGCAGCGGCATCACCACCCCCGGGCAGTTGCGCGGTCTGCGTCTGGCCGTCCCACGTCATGGGATCGGTATCGACTTCTGGCGGGCGATGGCCCTGGCCGGGCTGCACGGCGCCCTCTCGCTCGCCGGACTCACCCTGGACGAAGCCGAGTTGGTCGATGTGCCGGCCGCCCCCGGAGGTGGCCAGTGGGCCGCCGAACTCGCCGCGCTGCGTGACGGTGTGGTGGACGCGGTCTACGTCAAGGGTGCGCTCGCCGTCGAGGCCGCCCGCCGGTTCGGCGCCGAGGTCGCCGTCGAGCTGGACACCGCGCCGGACCGCCGCACCCGGGTGAACAACGGCACGCCCCGCCCGGTGACCGTCCACCAGCGTCTGCTGGACGACCACCCCGACCTGGTGGCCCGGTTCCTCGCCGTCCTGCTGGACGCCGCCGACTGGGCCGTCGACAACCCCGCCGAGGTGGTCCGGATCCTCCAGGCCGAGACCGGCGCCGGAGCCGAGGGCGTCACCGGGGCGTACGTGGCGGGCAGCCACCGCGCCCTGCATCTCGACCTCTCCGAGGAGCGCCTCGGTCTGCTGGAGCAGCAGGAGCGCTTCCTGCGCGGCCAGGGCTTCCTCGACGCGGCCGTCGACATCCGTGCCTGGACCGACCCCGAGCCGCTGCGTGCGGCCCGCGAGCTGCTCGACCGTCGTCGCGCGGCTGTGCGCGACTGACGGGCGGCAGGGAACAGAAAACAGAAAACAGGAAACAGATGACGGATAACAGATTTCGTTTTCTGTTACCCGTCACCTGTCGCCCGCCCGCCCGCCCGCCCGCTCGCCGCCCGCCCACCCCTCCGCCACCGCCCGTCATCAGCAGCCCCCGACCAGCTGCCGATCCATCAGGAGTTGACCCGTGAAGACCCCCCGCCTCGCCCTCGCTGCCACCGCGCTGCTCGCCACCACCGCCCTGGCCGCCTGCGGCTCGTCCGCCGACGGGGCCAAGGCCTCCGCCGACGGCGGGGGCAAGGCCGAGGTGGTCCTGCGACTGCCCGACCCGGGCAACAACGGCTTCCTCGCCCTCGGCAAGAAGGACGGCTCGCTGGACCGGGCCCTGGCCGCCGTCCACGCCAAGGTCTCCTGGACCGGCAGCGCCGGCCCGTTCGCCCCCGCCGCCCAGGCGCTCTCCGCCGACCAGCTGGACGTCGCGCTGGGCTCGATCACCTCGGCCGTCGCCGCGCTCGCCCAGAAGCCCGGCTTCAAGCTGTTCGCCCAGACCGCCCCCGACGGCGTCGGCGAGGGGATCCTGGTGAAGAACGACTCGCCCATCAAGTCCGTCCAGGACCTGGTCGGCCGGAAGGTCGCCGTCTCCCAGGGCGGCACCAGCGAGTACCTGCTGCTCAAGGCGCTGGAGAAAAACAACATCCCGGCCGACAAGGTCGAGCGCGTCTACCTGCGCGCCGACCAGACCTCGGGCGTCTTCAACTCCGGCCAGGTGGACGCCTGGGCCACCTGGAACACCTTCTCCACCCCGTCGATCGCCAACTCCGGCGCGCACTTCCTGGTCAACGGCAAGGAGGTGGGCTCCGACAACTACGCGGTCTGGGCGGTGCGCAACGGCTTCGCCGAGAAGCACCCCGACGTGGTCAAGGCCTTCTACACCTACCTGCACGAGAACGGCCTCAAGGAGAAGGCCGACCCGGCCGCCTACCTCAACGTCTTCACCGACTCCGGACCGACCGCCGTCACCCCGGCCGAGAAGGACATCGCGGTCAACATCGGCAAGCAGGGCGCGACCGCCGACGTGATCGCCGACGCCGACATCGCCCGCTTCGGCACCGTCGCCCAGTTCTTCGCCGACCAGAAGGTCACCAAGCAGCCGGTCGACGTCAAGCCGTACCTGATCGACATCAGCAAGATCGCGGACGGTGCCAAGTGAGCCCTGCCCCCTCGACAGCGGCAACACCAGCGGCAACACCGGCCGCAACGACACCGGCAGAGGCGGCACCGGTGGCCGCCGGTGGCCACACCCCCGCCGACACCGCGGCCGCCCTCGAAGCCGGCCTGGTCGTCCCCCGGACCAGGCTGCCCGCGCCCCGCCCGCGCGCCCTCGCCGTGATCCTGCGCACCATCGGCCCGCTCGCCCTGCTCGGCGGCTGGGCCCTGGCCTCCGCCACCGGCGTGCTCACCCAGGACGTGCTCGCCTCGCCCGCCCAGGTCGCCGAGGCGGTCGGCGAGCTCTGGGGCAACGGCCAGCTCACCGACGCCCTCGCGGTCTCGCTCACCCGGGCCGGCCTGGGCCTGGTCTTCGGAGCCGCCACCGGTCTGGTGCTGGGCGTGGTCACCGGGTTCTTCCGGCTCGGCGACGAACTGCTGGACTCCGCCGTCCAGGTCCTGCGGACCGTGCCCTTCCTCGCCCTGGTGCCGCTCTTCATGGTCTGGTTCGGCATCACCGAGACGGCGAAGATCGCCCTGATCGGTGTCGCCACCAGCTTCCCGATGTACGTCTCCACCTCCGGCGGCGTCCGCAACACCGACCGCAAGCTGATCGAGGCGATGCGCAGCTTCGGCCTCGGCCGCTGGGCGATCGTCCGTACGGTCGTGCTGCCCGGCGCGCTGCCCTCGCTGCTCTCCGGCCTGCGGCTGTCCATGACGCTCAGTGTGATCGCGCTGATCGCCGCCGAGGAGATCAACTCCACCGAGGGCATCGGCTATCTGATGGCCCAGGCGCAGAACTACTCCCGCACCGACATCCTCGCCGTCTGCATCCTGATCTACGGACTCCTCGGCCTCACCGCCGACGGCATCGTCCGTGTGCTGGAACGGTTCCTGATGCCCTGGCGCAAGGCCACCCAAGGAGCAGGCCGATGACCACCGTCGCGTCCCCCGCCGTGCACATCCGCGGTCTGCGCCGGGTGTTCGGTACCCGGGCCGTCCTCGACGGCGTCGATCTGTCCATCGCGCGCGGGGAGTTCGTCGCGCTGCTCGGTGCCAGCGGTACCGGCAAGACCACCCTGCTGCGGATCCTGGGAGCCCTGGACAAGGCCGACGGCGGCACCGTCCTCGTTCCGCCGGTGCGCACCGTGGTCTTCCAGGAGCCCAGGCTCGTGCCCTCCAAGCGGGTGCTCGCCAATGTCACCGTCGGCCTGCCACGTGGCGCGGCCACCCGGGAGACCGGCCTCACCGCGCTGGCCGAGGTCGGCCTGGAGAAGCACGCCGACGCCTGGCCCGCCACCCTCTCCGGTGGCGAGGCGCAGCGGGCGGCGCTGGCCCGGGCGCTCGTCCGCGAGCCCCAACTGCTCTTGCTGGACGAGCCGTTCGCCGCCCTGGACGCGCTCACCCGGCTGCGGATGCAGGACCTCGTCGGCGACCTGGTCCGCCGCCACCGCCCGGCCGTCCTGCTGGTCACCCACGATGTGGAGGAGGCCGTCCGGCTGGCCGACCGGGTCGCCGTCCTGCGCGACGGCAACCTCGTCCGCGATGAGCGGGTCACCGTCGACCGTCCCCGCGACCCGGCCGACCCGGCCTTCGCCGAGCTGCGCCGACAACTGCTCGCGGACCTCGGCGTCCACTGATCCGACCCGCCCCGAACCACCCTGACCCTTCCGGCAATCCCGCCCAGCAACCCCGCTCAGCACCAATGGAGTTGATCCCCATGGCCATCACCCTCGGCGTCCACGCCAGCAACCCCTCGCTCTACTACCTCTCCCGCCTGGACTACCTGAACGAGGAACTGGCCCCGCTCGGCGAGACCGGCGTGTTCCACCGCTACGCGGACGGCACCCGCACCGGCGAACTGCTCGCCGACGGCACCATCGACTTCGGCGGCACCGGCTCCACTCCGCCGGTCACCGCCCAGGCCGCCGGGTACGACCTGGTGTACGCGGCGGTCTCCGCGCCCCGCCCCGACCACGGCGCGCTGCTGGTGCGTGCCGACGGTCCGGTGCGGGCCGTCGCCGACCTCAGGGGCGGCACCGTCGTCCTCGGCATCGGTTCCTGGCAGACCCACCTGCTCGCCAAGGCGCTGCACGCCGAGGGCCTCTCCTACGCCGACGACATCACCCCGGTCCGCCCGGCCGCCGGGGAGGACCCGGCGCAGCGGCTGCGTGACGGCGAGATCGCCGGCTGGATCGCCCAGGGCGCCGAACTGGCCGCCGCCCGCCGGACCGGGGAGTTCCGCGAGCTGATCCGCACCGGGGACTTCATCACCGACCGCTCGGTCTTCTTCACCCGCCGGGACTTCGCCACCGACCGCCCCGAGGTGGTGGCCGCGATCGGCGCCGCGCTGCGCCGGGCCGACGCCTGGGTGGCCGCCAACCTGGCCGAGGCCGCCGCGATCGCCGCCGACGACCTCGGTGGCACCGCCGAGGACTGGCAGAGTGCGCTGGCCGTCCTGCCGTGGCGGCTGGAGCCCGCCACGACCGCCTTCGTGGCCGAGCAGCAGGAGGCCGCGGACATCTTCCACGGGGTCGGCTTCATCGGCCGCGCGCTGACCGTCGCCGACGCCCATCTGCCCGCGCTGGAGGCCCCGGTGGCCGCCGCACTGGCCAAGGCGGTCTGAGTCGTGGCCTCCGAATTCCTCTGGTACATCATCCCGCGCGAGGGCCACTACCCGTGGGAGCCGGCCGGGCGCCGCCCGACGGACCTCCGCTACCTCCAGCAACTCGCGGGCAGTGTGGAGCGGTTGGGCTACACGGGCGCCCTGCTCGCCACCGACCTCTACGACGTGTGGGACCTCGGCAACGCGCTGGCCGCCGCCACCACCCCGGCGTTCAAGCCGTTGCTGGCGATCCACCCCGGGCTGGTCTCGCCCACCCTGCTGGCCAAGATGGCGCTCAGCTTCGACCATCTGCACGGCAGCCGGCTGCGGTTCAACGTGGTCAACGGCTCCACCGCGCAGCTGCGCGAGTACGGCCTGGACGTCGAGCACGACGACCGCTACCGGCTCAGCGCCGAGTACTGGTCGATCGTCAAGCGCCTCACCTCGGGCGAAGTCTTCGACCACAAGGGCGAGTTCTACAACCTGAAGAACGCCGGCGCGAGCCTGCGCGAGCTCACCCCGGTCCAGCCGGGCGGCATCCCGCTCTGGTTCGGCGGCAGTTCGGCGGCCGGCATCGAGATGGCCGCCGAGCACGTGGACGTCTACCTCACCTGGGGCGAGCCGCCGCACCTGCTCAAGGAGAAGCTGGACCTGGTCCGCGAACGCGCCGCCGCGTACGGGCGCACCCTGCGGATCGGGCTGCGGCTGCACCTGATCGTCCGCGACACCGAGGACGAGGCCTGGGCCGCCGCGGACCGGCTGCTCGACGTCACCAGCGAGGCCACCTACGCGCGCCAGCTCGGCGGTGCCAAGGGGGAGGACGGGGTCGGCTGGCAGCGCCAGTTCCGCCAGCACGGCGGCAAGGTCCCGGCCCGCGCCCGGGAGCTGGAGAGCTACCCGAACCTCTGGCCGGGGATGAGCCTGTTCCGCCCCGGTCCCGGTACGGCGGTGGTCGGCTCGACGGCCCAGGTGATCGAACGCCTCCAGGAGTTCGAGTCGCTGGGCGTGGACACCTTCATACTCTCCGGCAACCCGCTGCTCGAAGAGGCCCACCGGGTGGCCGAGACGGTGCTACCGGCGCTGGGCGTCACCCGCCGGTAGCGCACCGGTCAGCAGGGTGAACGGCGCCGGCCAGGTCACGCGGCGCGGCCCGAACGCCCCACCCGGGGGCGCCGGGGCCGCGCCGCGCGCCGTCCTCAGCGGCTCAGCCGGTCGATCTCCGCCAGCTCCTCGGCCGTCAGCGGACCGCCGTTCAGCGCGTCGATGTTCTGGTCCAGCTGGGCGACGGAGCTGGCGCCGATGATCACCGACACCACCCGCTCGTCGCGCAGCACCCAGGAGAGCGCCAGCTGCGCGAGCGTCTGCCCGCGCCGCTCGGCCACCTTGTTCAGCGCCCGCAGCTGCTCCAGCTTCGGGCCGGTCAGCGCCTCCTTGTTCAGGAAGTGCCCGACCGACATCCGCGATCCGGCCGGCACCTCGCCCGAGAGGTAACGGTCTGTCAGCAGCCCCTGGGCGAGCGGGGAGTAGGAGATCAGGCTGGTCCCGGTCTCGCCGACCGCGTCCAGCACGCCCTCCTCCACGGAGCGGTTGAGAATCGAGTACGCCGACTGGTTCATCAGCACCGGCGTGCCCAGCTCCCGCAGGATCTCCACCGCCTTCCGGTGCTGCTCCGCCGGGTAGTTGGAGATGCCCGCGTACAGCGCCTTGCCCGCGCGCACCGCCGAGTCCAGCGCGCCCATCGTCTCCTCCAGCGGAGTGTCCGGGTCGTAGCGGTGCGAGTAGAAGATGTCGACGTAGTCCAGGCCCATCCGGCCCAGCGACTGGTCCAGGCTGGCCAGCAGGTACTTGCGGCTGCCGCCGTCCCCGTACGGGCCGGGCCACATGTCCCAGCCGGCCTTGGTGGCGATGAACAGCTCGTCCCGGTACGGACGGAAGTCCTGCGCGAACAGGTAGCCGAAGTTGCGTTCGGCGCTGCCGTACGGCGGGCCGTAGTTGTTCGCCAGGTCGAAGTGGGTGATGCCGCGGTCGAAGGCGCGGCGCAGCACCGCCCGCTGCACCTCCAGCGGCTGGGCGTCACCGAAGTTGTGCCACAGGCCCAGTGAGACGGCGGGCAGCTGTACGCCGCTGCGGCCGGCCCGGCGGTAGGTCATCGAGGCATAGCGGTCATCCGCCGCGAGGTAGGTCATGCCGGACATCCTGCCAGCCCCGGCCCTCCGATCAAGCTCTTGCCCCGTTCCTGAGCGGTGCATATGCTCGCGGTGGATCGTGTGTGTGCGAGGCGAGGGAGAGTCGGTATGTCCGTGTACGCCGCACCCCTGCGCTGTTGTCGTCCCCGCAGCACCTCGCGCTGACGCCGCCACCGAGCCGATTCCGCGCGATCCCTCCCCGGTGCCGCCCCCGGGTGAGCGCGGCCGTGTCCGGAGCGCTCAGCCCGGGCCGCCGCGCCGTCCTCGCCGAACTCCCACCGAGTGCCCCACAAGGAGACCGCCATGCGGTTCACCGTCTCGTCCCTCGTCGCCAACGGCCCCGACCCCGTCACCGGTGTGCGGCGCACCCCGAACGAGAAGCTGCACAACGTCATCGACCAGGCCGTCACCGCCGAGGAACTCGGCTACGACGGCTACGGGGTGGGGGAGCGGCACGGCGAGCCGTTCCTCTCCCCGGCGCCGCCCGTGCTGCTCAGCGCCATCGCCGCCCGCACCTCGACGATCCGGCTGTTCACCACCGTGACGGTGCTCAGCATCCTGGACCCGGTCCGGGTCGCCGAGGACTACGCCCTGCTCGACCAACTCTCCGGCGGCCGCCTCGAACTGATCATCGGCAAGGGCAACGACCCGCGCCACTTCGACCTGTTCGGCCTGCCCGAGGAACGGCAGTGGGACGCGCTGGCCGAGAACTACGCTCTGCTGCGCCGGCTCTGGCGCGAGGAGAAGGTGACCTGGGAGGGCGGCACCCGGCCGCCGCTCAAGGACGCGACCATCTCGCCGCGCCCGTTCCAGGACCCGATCCCGGTCTGGCACGGCAGTGCCACCAGCACCCAGTCCACCGACCTGGCGGCCCGCTACGGGGACCCGCTGTTCTCCGCCAACTCCTTCCACCCGCTGGCCAAGTACAAGGCCCTGGTGGACCACTACCGCGAGCGCTGGGAGCACTACGGCCGTGACCCGAAGGACGCCCGGGTCGGCACCAGTTTTGGCGGCCTGTTCATCGCCAGGCGCTCGCAGGATGCCGTCGAGGGCTTCCGCCCGTACTGGGACGCGCTGTTCAACTCGGCGGCCGGCAAGCACAACAACTCGCCGTTCGAGTCGCTGGAGGACGCGCTGGAGCGCGGCTCGGCGCTGGTCGGCAGCCCGCAGCAGGTGATCGAGAAGATCCACCGCTACCACGAGGCCTTCGGCAACGAGGTCGTCGGGATCGGCGTGGACTCGCTCACCGAGGACGTCCAGCACGAGCAGCTGGAGCTGTTCGCGAGCGAGGTCGCCCCGGTGATCCGGCGGGAGCTGCCCTGACGGCCCCTCGGGGGTGACGTACACCTCACCCGGACCGCGGGGCCCGGGGGAATGCCGCCCGCCGTTCCGGGGGACGACGATCACAGGGAGGGCCGTGGACCGCCGGGGGGCGGCCCACGGCCCTCGGCAGGCCTGTCGGGATCTGTCGGGGTGTGTCGGGTCGTGCCCGGCCGGGCCGTTCCCGGTGCACCCCTGGCGTTCTGTACCTACTGGTATGTACAGTGACCGGTATGGCAACCCAGGACCGTCTCATCGAGAGCACCCAGGAACTCCTCTGGGAGCGCGGCTACGTCGGCACCAGCCCCAAGGCCATCCAGCAGCGCGCGGGCGTCGGCCAGGGCAGCATGTACCACCACTTCGACGGCAAACCCGATCTGGCCGCCGCCGCCCTGCGCCGCAGCGCCGAGCAGCTGCGCGCCGTCGCCGAGGCCGACCTGGCCGGGCCCGGCACCGCCTACGACCGCATCGCGGCCTATCTGCACCGCGAACGCGACGTGCTGCGCGGCTGCCGGATCGGCCGGATGGCCCAGGACCCGGAGGTGATCGCCGACCCGCGGCTGCGCGCGCCCGTCGAGGAGACCTTCGACTGGCTGCGCGGCCGGCTGGCCGAACTGGTGGCCGAGGGGCAGACCGCCGGCGAGCTGATCCCCGGTGCCGACCCGGCCGACACCGCCGCCGCGGTGGTCGCCGTCGTGCAGGGCGGCTACGTCCTCGCCCGCGCGGCCGGCTCCGCCGAACCGTTCGAGCAGGCCGTCCGGGGCGCCCTCGGCCTGCTCGCCGCCCACCGCTCCCGCTGAGGCCCGGTCCCCGCGTCGCACCGCCCGCCGCCCTGCCCCGCCCCGTCCCGCCCGGCCGTTCCGGAGGTACCGCCCGTGCACGCCATGCAGTACGAGATCACCCTCCCCGCCGACTACGACATGGGGATCATCCGGAAGCGGGTCGCCGACAAGGGCCACCTGCTCGACGACTACCCCGGCCTCGGCCTCAAGGCGTACCTGGTGCGCGAGCGCGGCCGACGCGGGGCCGCCTCCCGGCCGGAGACCGGAGGAGGCTCACCGGTCAACCAGTACGCGCCGTTCTACCTCTGGCGCACCCCCGAGGGGATGAACAGCTTCCTCTGGGGCCCGGGCTTCCGGGGCGTGAGCGCCGACTTCGGCCGCCCGGCCGTCCGGCACTGGCTCGGAGCCGGACTGCGCCGGGGCACCTCGACAGGGAGCCCGGCCGCCGCCACCCGCCGTATCGAACGGCTCCCGGAGGACGCGGACCCGGCCGAGGCGGTCGAGCGGGCCCTTGCCGGGCTGCCCGACCACCCCGGCCTGCACACGGCCGCCGTCGCCGTCGACCCGGCCCGCTGGGAGCTGCTGCGGATCGCGCTCTGGCACGGCGACGCACCCGAGGACGAGCCCGGCGTCCACTACCGCGTACTGCACCTCTGCCGCCCCGAACTCGACCGGCTGCCCGCCGGCCGCCACTGGTGAAAGGACCGCCCGACCCGATGGAACCCGCCGACCTCACCCCCGCCCCGCTCGACCGCGCCGCCGGCTACGCGCTGCTCAACGACCTCGCCGGACCGCAGACCCAGGCCGACACCCTGCGCGGCCTGGACGAGGTGGCACCCGGCTTCCCCGACTGGATCGTCACCAGCCTGTTCGGCGGCACCTACCAGCGGCCCGGCCTCTCCCCGCGCGACCGCCAGGTCGCCAACCTGGCCGCGCTCACCGCCCTCGGTGGCGTCGAGCCGCAGCTCGCCGACCACGTCCGCAACAGCCTGCGGATCGGCCTCACCCGGCAGGAGATCACCGAGGTGCTGGTCCACCTCGCGCCCTACGTCGGCGTCCCCAAGGCGCTCGCGGGCCTGCGGGCCGCGACCGCGGCCTTCGCCGAGTACGCCGCCGCGGCCGAGGACACCACCGACCCGGATGCCGCGTGACCGCCACCGTCCGGACGGTGCTCGGCGACCTCGATCCGGCCGAACTCGGCGTCTGCGACTCCCACGACCACCTCTTCCTCCGCAGCCCCCGGCTGCCCGGCGAGGAACTGGACGACCAGGGGGCCGCCGCCGAGGTGCTGCGCGCCTTCGCGGCGGCCGGCGGCCGGGCGCTCGTCCAGTGGACCCCGCACGGCATGGGCCGGGGCGGCGCCACGCTCGCCGGGCTGTCGCGCGGCGCCGGCGTCCACCTCGTCGCGGCCACCGGTCTGCACCAGGCCGTCCACTACGACCCGGACGGGCTCGCCGACCTGTACGACGGACTGGCCGGGCTGTTCACCGCCGAGCTGACCACCGGCCTGCGCGGGGCGCCGGCCGGCACCAGGGCCGGACTGATCAAGGTGGCCGGCGACTACCACGGCCTCGGCGAGCACACCCGCCGGGTGATGGCGGCCGCCGCCGAGGCGCACCACGCCACCGGCGCGCCGATCGCGGTCCACCACGAACTCGGCACCGCCGCGCCCGACGTCCTGGACCTGCTCTGCGGTCGGTACGGCGTCCCGCCCCGGCGGATCGTCCTCGGCCACCTCAACCGGCTCCCCGACCTCCGGCTGCACCGGCACCTCGCCGCCTCCGGCGCCTACCTCGCGCTGGACGGCCCCTCCCGCGCCCACCACGCCACCGACCACCACCTGTTCGACACCATCGCCGCCCTCGCCGAGGCCGGCCACGCCGCCCAGTTGCTCCTCGGCGGCGACACCACCACCCGTGGCGCCCGCCACAGCCCCGGCCCGACCCACCTCCTGACCGCGCTCGCACCCCGCCTCGCCCGCGAGTTCGGCCCCGCCCTCCCGCACCAGCTCCTCACCGCCAACCCCGCCCGCGCCTTCGCCGCCGAGTGGGCGGCGCCCTGACGGACCGGCCCGTTCGTTCCTCGTGATCCGGCGGGCCGGGTCCGCGCCCGCGACCACCGGCGCGCCCTCGGCGACCCGCGCCCCCGTCCCGCTCCTGTCGCCTCCGTCACCCCGCATACCCGCTGGTCGGCGGGTCCGCGGCAGCCTCCCGGACCGCTAGGGTGGTTGATCGCGCCTCGGCGGGGGCTTCCGCGACGAGCGGGGGAACCGGGGCGGCCGTCCTGGATGTCCTAGGGGTTGTCCGTCGGACAGGCCCTAGGGGCGGGGACGGGGAGTTCGAGGCGTGGGAGCAAGTAGGACATGGGTCTGACGAGCCACAAGGTGCTGGCGCTGACCGTATTGATCGCCGTCGTGATGATGGCGGGCACCGTCTGGCTGTGGCCGAGACTGGCGAAGCGGAGCTGGCAGGCGGTGCTCGGCCGGATCGGCACGCTGCTCGCCACCCAGCTCACCGTGCTCGCCGCGCTGGGCCTGGTGGCGAACAACTACTTCGCCTTCTACAGCAGCTGGGACGACCTGCTCGGCACCGGCGACAACGGCCCGGTCGTCATCCAGAACAAGGTGGACGCCTCCGGCCGGCTGCGGGTGGAGACCATCGGGCACGCGGAGGTCCAGGGCGGCGGGGCGCTCGGCCGCGACCCCGGAAAGTCCGGGGAGATCCGCGAGGTCCGGATCGACGGGGCCACCACCCGGCTCTCCACCGAGGGGTACGTCTACCTGCCGCCGCAGTACTTCCAGCCGGAGTACGCGCAGAAGCAGTTCCCGGCGGTGATCGTCAGCACCGGCTTCCCCGGCATCGCCAAGAACCTGGTGACCCGCCTCAACTACCCGGGCGCGGCGCTGAAGCTGCTCCAGGAGGGGAAGATGCAGCCGACCGTGATGGTGCTGATGCGCCCGTCGCCCGCGCTGCCGCAGGACACCGAGTGCGAGGACATCCCCGGCGGCGCACAGTCCGAGACGTACTTCACCAAGGACGTCCCGTCCGCGATCCAGGCGTCGTTCCGGGTCTCCGCCGACCCGCAGGCGTGGGGCTTCATGGGCAACTCGACCGGTGGCTACTGCGCGCTCAAGCTGGCCATGCGCCACCCGGAGGTCTTCCCGACCGCCGTCTCGCTCTCCGGTTACTACCAGGCGGCCGACGACCCGACCACCGGTGACCTCTTCAAGGGCAGCGAGCAGCGCCGCAACGAGGCGGACCTGATCTGGCGACTGAAGAACCTGCCCCAGCCCAAGGCGTCCGTGCTGCTGGCCGGCACCAAGGAGGGCGACGGTGAATACCGGCGCGACACCGAGCAGTTCGTGGCCGCCGTGCACAGCCCGATGAAGGTGTCGTACAGCATGCTGCAGACCGGCGGCCACAACTTCGAGACCTGGGGCAAGCTGCTGCCGTCCTCGCTGGAGTGGCTCTCCCAGCACCTCCGGGTGCCCGGCCAGCCGGTCTGAGCCCCCGGCCGCCCTGCCGGCCCCTGACAGCCCCTGACAGCCCCGGCCGGTTCCGGCGGGGCGTCGGGGCCGGGGCCGGGGCCGGGGCTTCGGCTCAAGGCCTGCTCAGGCCACCGGCTCCAGCGTCCCGGTGTGCAGCTCGCCGACCCGGCCACCCTCGCCCTCGTACGTCCAGAAGGCGCGCACCGTCAGCCTGGCGAGGTCCATCACATGGCTGACGGTGATGCCGCTCTGCTCGGTCCAGCTGACGAAGTACAGCTCCGGCCCGACCTCGGCGACGTGCAGTGTCACGTCCTCCCACTGGCCCGCCGACTCGCCGAGGCCCTCCCAGCGCAGCCGCTTGCCGTCGGCCGAGTAGGCGTTGCGGAAGGCCGCACCGTTGTCGACCTGGAAGAGATAGGTACGGCCGGCGAAGGCGGGCAGGGGCGCGGTCATGGTTGGGCGTGTCCTCGTCTCTTGTGCGGAGCGGTACGGATGGACCTCCAACTTATCCGACCCGGCGACCTTTCCCGGCGTACTCGGGGACACCCGCCACGGCACCGGTCCCACGGCACCGGTCCCACGGCACCGGTCCCACGGCACCGGTCCCCACGGCGCGGATCACCACGGCACGGGGATCGCCATGGCCCCGGGGCGCCGGAGCCCGGGGACGCCACGGCGCGAAGCGCCACGACGGCCGCCCGCCGGGTGTGCGACCGGCACATGGGCGCTCCGGCGGGCCGACCGTACCGTGCAGGCTCCGGCCCACCGGGACGTGGGCCCGACCAGGGAGCCGCCCATGAACCCCGCCAGAGATCCGCACGCCGCAAGCGGCATGAGCCCCGTCCGCGACGGCAGGGACTCCAGACGCCCGGCCGCCGCCCTCGCCGCCGTCCTGCTCACCCTGGCCGCCCTCCTGCTGGGCGCGCCGCCCCGGGCCTCGGCCGCCGCGCCGCTCACCCTGGAGGCGACCTACCCCTCACCCGGTAACGGCTGGGCCAAGGTCGAGCGCTATCTGGACACCACCGCCGGCTTCCACGCCGAGCAGTACCCGGCCGACGGCCGCGGCGACCAGGACGGCGCCCGTCTCACGTACTTCGGCGGCGTCCGCCAACCGTTCTCCGGCCGCTTCCTGCTCTACTCGGCGGCCGGCTGGGACACCGGCAGCCGCCAGACCCCCGTCCTGCTCGTCCACGGTGCCAACGACAACGCCGACCGCGCCTGGGCCAACCCCGGCGAGAGCGGCAGCTGCGGTGCGTCCGGCTGTCCGTCCACCGGCCTGGCCCAGTACCTCGCCTCGACCGGCCACCGCGTCTTCGCGATCAACTTCGCCCACAAGAACGGCGACAACCTGATGCAGGCGCAGGCCGTCGGCGACGCCGTCGCGCTGATCCGGGCCCGGCTCGGCGTCCCCCAGGTGGACGTGGTCGCGTGGAGCAAGGGCGAGGTCGCGGCCCGCGCGTACGTCTCCTCGGTGCGCCCCTCCTGGGGCCGGGCATACGCGGGGGACGTCCGCCGCCTGGTCACGCTCGGCGGCCCGAACGGCGGCCTCGACTACGTGTACGCCCACGGCTGGGCCTTCTCGCTCGCGACCTGGCCGGCCTGCGGCGGCAGCGCCAACGCGCCGTCCCCGCACCTCTTCATGACCTGCTACGGCACGTACACCTCGCAGCCCTGCCTCGGCGTGCTGCCCAGCGGCGGCCACGACTGCTACCCGGGGCAGCGGCAGCTGCTCGCCCGCTGGGACGGCACCTACGGGGTGGACGGCACCGCCCAGGACTGGTGGACGACGTACTACGGCGGCCAGGGCTTCTACACCTCGGGCCAGGGCATCCAGGCGGCCATCGACGCCGGTTCGCTGATCGGACCGCTCCAGCGGGCCGGGGTCCCGGCCGCCGTCCGCGGCTACCTGCTCGCGGGCGGCTCGGCCGACATCCCGGGAGTCCTCAACGAGAACCGGGGGCCCAGCGACGGCATCGTCTTCACCGCGAGCGCGCTGGACACCACCGGGATCGGTACGGTCGGCGGCACCCGGCTGCTCGCCGGGCTCAACCACCTGGAACTGGCCTGGGCGCCGGAGTCGCTGAGCCAGGTGGACGCCTGGCTCGACTGACCGGCCCCGGAGCCCTGTTGACCGGCCGCCTGCGCCGGCGGCCCGGGCGCGACAACGCCCGGGCCGCCGTCACCGGCTCGCCGTCAGCCGGTCCGCGTCAGCGGGTCTCCGTCAGCGGATCTCCGTCAGCGGATCTCCGTCTCGACGACGGGGATCGCGAACGGCTGCTTGTCGTTCGACGTGTTCCGGTCGTCGTCGCCGCGCACCGAGACC
Organism: Kitasatospora sp. NPDC088351; assembly: GCF_040685575.1. Lineage (NCBI taxonomy): Bacteria > Bacillati > Actinomycetota > Actinomycetes > Kitasatosporales > Streptomycetaceae > Kitasatospora > Kitasatospora sp. NPDC088351. The sequence continues at coordinate 57,807 of NZ_JBFBIL010000009.1, forward strand.
CAGCCCCCGAGCAGCGTTCCGGGGGCCGGGACGGTGCGCGCCAGCCGGACCGGGATCAGCGCCGTCGCGCTCCGCAGCGCGGGCAGGCCGGCCGGGAAGGTGCAGTGCACCCGGTGGCCGTCCTGGAACGGGGCGCAGTTCTCCGGGAAGTACGGGCCCTCCGGCGTCACGCCCGCCGGCAGGGTGACCACCACCGTGAACGGCGAGGCGGTGCGGTCGGGGCCGCGGTTGCCGACGACGGCGTGCACCGTGGTGGTGCCACCGGGTGCGGCGGGGTCCGGGTCCAGCCCGATGACCTCCAGGTCGGAGTCGGAGGCCGTCGCGGCCGTGGCGCCGGGCCCGGCCGAGGGGGCGGTCGACGGTGCGGCCGTCGCCGGCCATTGCAGACCGGCCCAGGCGGGCCCGGCCGTCAGTGCCGTCAGCGCACAACCCGCCGTCAGCGCGGAACCCACCGCGACAGCGCCGCGCACCGCGGCCCGCCGGCCCGCCGATCCCAGGCCCGACGTTCCCGGGGCCGACGTTCCCGGGGCCGAACCCCCGTCCGATCCCTGAACCGAACCACGAACGGATCCTCTGCGGGACATCGCCGCTCACCCTGCCCTTGCGTTCCCGGTGCCCGCGCCGTCGCGGGCCGCGTCCGCAACAGCCTGGCCGACCGGCTCCCCGCCGCTGCCGCAACCCGCCCCCGGCCGCTCGAACGGGGGAAAACCCGCACCGGAAGTCGGCCGGCCCGACTTCCGGTGTTCACCGGCGGCCGGACCGGCGGATCGTCAGGGCGCGAGGACCTGTCCCAGCCGGGTCGCGATCCGGTGCATCACCGGCACCAGCGACGAGCTGCCGTCCTGCTCCTCCAGCGCCCGGATGCGCGCCTCCGGGCCGGAGACCGAGATCGCCGCAGGGGTCGGCGCGCCCGGCACCGCGAGCGCGATGCAGCGCACCCCGATCTCCTGCTCCTGGTCGTCCACCACATAGCCGCGCTCGCGCGCCTCGGCGAGCTGGGCCATCAGCTCCTGCGGGTCGGTCAGCGTGTACGAGGTGTGCGCGGGCAGCGGGTCGGGGCCGAGGACGGCGCGTGCCTCCTCCTCCGGCAGCTGCGCCAGCAGGGCCTTGCCGACGCCCGTGCAGTGCGGCTGCGCCCGTCGCCCGACCTCGGTGAACATCCGCATCGAGCGCCGCGACTGCACCTGCCCGACGTAGACCACCTCACCGCCCTCCAGCACGGCCAGGTTGGCCGTCTCGCCGGTGGCCTCCATCAGTTCGGCCAGGTACGGGCGGGCCCAGCTGCCGAGCAGCCGGCCGGCCGTCTCGCCGAGCCGGATCAGCCGGGGGCCCAGGGTGTAGCGGCGCGTGGTGTCCTGGCGGACATAGCCCTGCTGGACGAGGGTACGAACCAGGCGGTGGATGGTCGGCATGGGCAGACCGGAGGAGGTGGAGAGCTCGCTGAGCGTCGCGATGCCCCCGGAGTCGGCCAGCGCCTCCAGCAGCTGGAAGGCGCGCTCGACGGACTGCACGCCGCCGCTCGCGCGGTCCGTGCCCGTCGTCGATGCGGTCTCGGGGGTGGCGACCACCGGCGTTCCCTTCACTGTGGGGGGAGGATCAGAGCCTCCGCGATCGCTTCAACAAACCGTTGAAATTCTGTATCGCGGAAACTAGTCTCCACCTTACAGAATCGGGCCCTCCGGCAGCCGGGTTCGGTTCGAGGCAGTTCCCGCCGGAGCTCCCTTCGTCGGGCTCAACCGTCTTAGGAGTGTCCTGCCCATGGCCACAGATCAGGGACCCTCGCCCAGCCCCGGGCCGGGGGTGCCCCCGGACGCCCTCTCCGCCGCTCCGGCCGTCACCGTCGCCGGTCCGCGCGTCCACCGGGCGGAGGAGGTGCTCACCCCGGAGGCGGTCGCCTTCGTCGCCGGACTCCACCGCGCCTTCGAGGGCCGTCGGAAGGAGCTCCTGGCCCGCCGCAGGGCCCGCCGCGCCGAGATCGCCGAGGCCGGCACCCTGGACTTCCTCCCCGGGACGGCCCACATCCGGGCCGGCGACTGGAGGGTGGCCGAGGCCCCCCGCGCACTCCAGGACCGCCGGGTCGAGATCACCGGCCCGACCGACCGCAAGATGGTCATCAACGCCCTCAACTCCGGCGCCCGGGTCTGGCTCGCCGACTTCGAGGACGCCACCTCCCCGACCTGGGAGAACGTGGTCGGCGGCCAGATCAACCTGATCGACGCCTTCGAGGGCGGGATCGACTTCACCGGCCCGCAGGGCAGGGCGTACGCCCTGCGGCCCGCCGCCGAACTGGCCACCGTGGTGGTCCGCCCGCGCGGCTGGCACCTGGACGAGACACACCTGCTGGTCGACGGTGCCCCGGTGGCCGGCGCCCTTCTCGACTTCGGCCTCTACTTCTTCCACAACGCGGCCCGGCTGATCGCGCGCGGCCCCGAGGACCCGAACTCCGGCCCGTACTTCTACCTGCCGAAGACCGAGAGCCACCTCGAGGCCCGGCTCTGGAACGACGTCTTCACCCACGCCCAGGCCGCGCTCGGCATCCCGTACGGCACCGTCCGCGCCACCGTGCTGATCGAGACCATCACCGCCGCGTTCGAGATGGACGAGATCCTCTACGAGCTGCGCGACCACGCCGCCGGGCTCAACGCGGGCCGCTGGGACTACCTGTTCTCGATCGTCAAGAACTTCCGCGACGCCGGCGAGCACTACATCCTGCCCGACCGCAACACCGTCACCATGGCCTCCCCGTTCATGGCCGCCTACACCCGCCTGCTGGTGCGGACCTGCCACCGGCGCGGCGCCCACGCGATCGGCGGCATGGCCGCGTTCATCCCCAGCCGCCGCGACCCCGAGGTCACCGCCGCCGCGCTGGAGAAGGTCAAGGCCGACAAGGACCGCGAGGCCGGCCACGGTTTCGACGGCTCCTGGGTCGCCCACCCCGACCTCGTCCCGGTCGCCCGCGCCTCCTTCGACGCCGTCCTCGGTGAGCGCCCCCACCAGAAGGACAACCCCGGCCCGGCCGAACCGGTCACCGCCGCCCAGCTGCTGGACATCGCGGGCGCCGGCGGCAGCTGCACCCGCGCCGGGCTGCACAACGCCGTCCAGGTCGGCGTGCGCTACATCGAGGCGTGGCTGCGTGGCCTCGGCGCCGTCGCCATCTTCCACCTGATGGAGGACGCCGCCACCGCCGAGATCTCCCGTTCGCAGGTCTGGCAGTGGATCCACAACGGCGTCGTGCTCGCCGACACCGGCGAGAAGGCCACCGCGGCCCTGGTGCGGCGGCTGGTGGCCGAGGAGCTGGCCGGGCTCCGGGCCGGGCTGGGTGCCGACGCCTACGCCGGCGGGCGCTGGGACGAGGCCGCCGCGCTCTTCGAACAGGTCGCCCTGGCCGAGGAGTTCGTGGACTTCCTGACCCTCCCCGCGCTTCCCCTGCTGGACTGAGCCCCGCTCCGCCCAGTGGCGGCGGCCGGCCCGCCTGCCCCGCCACGCCGCGGCCCCGGACCCCCGCCGTGGGTCCAGGTCCGCGGTCCGCTGTCATGCCGGGGTGACCGTCCGGAGGCCGACGGCCTCGGCGGCTTCCACCAGGCGCTTGTCGTAGGCGAGGAACCAGGCCACCGACGGCGCCACGCTGAGCGCGGCGGCCACACGGATGGCCGTCCAGCGACCGGAGTGTCCCGCCGGGTGCGAGGCGGCCCGCCTGGTCGAAGAGGGCCGGGGTGAGCCGCAGAACGGCCGCGATGTCCAGCCAGTCCTCGGCGTTCCGGTGGGAGACCGGATCGGTCCGGGCGGCGTGCGTGGCGCGACGCGGCTCCGTGCGGGTCGGATCGCCGGTGACGACGAGCGCTCCGCCCGGTCCGTCCAGCCGCTCCAGCAGGGCGGCGCCGCGGTCGTGAGTCCAAGGGGGAGGGAGGGTCAGCCGGGGCGGGTGGCGAGTTCCCTGGCGGCACGGGCGCAGGCCTGGGCGATCCGGTCCTCGTCGACGGTGGTCAGCCGGCCCCGCTCGACCACGGCGTTGCCGTTGACGAAGAGGGCGGTCAGCGGGGGCAGGGCGCCGAGGGTGAGGGCGGCGACCGGGTCGGCGATCGAGGAGTGCATGATGCCGTCGATCTTCCACAGGGCGAGGTCGGCCAGCTTGCCGGCCTCGATGGAGCCGATCTCGTTCTGCCGGCCGAGCACCCGGGCGCCGCCCATGGTGCCGAGGCGCAGCGCCTGCCGGCCGGTCAGCGCGGTGGGGGAGCCGTGCAGCCGGTTGATCAGCAGGGCGTTGCGCAGCTCGGTGCCCAGCTCGCCGGACTCGTTGGAGGCGGTGCCGTCCACGCCGAGGCCGACCGGGACGCCTGCCGCCAGCATGTCGGGGACGCGGGCGATGCCGGCCGCCAGGCGGGCGTTGGAGGAGGGGCAGTGCGCCACGCCGGTGCCGGTCTCGGCGAACTTGACGAGGTCGGAGTCGTCCATGTGGACGCAGTGCGCCATCCAGACGTCCTCGCCGAGCCAGCCGACCGACTCGAAGTAGTCGGTCGGGCCCATGCCGAACAGCTCCTTGCAGAACTGTTCCTCCTCGGCCGTCTCCGAGCCGTGGGTGTGCAGCCGGACGCCCTTGCGGCGGGCCAGGAGGGCGGTCTCGCGCATCAGCTCGGTGGAGACCGAGAAGGGGGAGCAGGGGGCGATGGCGATCCGCAGCATCGAGTCGAAGGAGGCGTCGTGGTAGCGGTCCACGGCGGCCTCGGAGGCGATCAGGACGGCCTCGGTCGACTCGACCGCGTGGTCCGGCGGCAGCCCGCCGTCCTTCTTCCCGCGGTCCATCGAGCCGCGCAGCGCGGTGAAGCGCAGGCCGAGCTCCTGGACGGCCTCGATCTCGGCGCCGAGGATGTCGCCGCCGTCCCGGGGGAAGACGTAGTGGTGGTCGGCGGCCGTCGTGCAGCCGGACTTGAGCAGGGCGGCGGCCGAGCCCTGGGCGGCGGCGTGGACGAGCCGGTCGTCGATCCGGGCCCAGGTCGGGTAGAGCGCCACCAGCCAGTCGAACAGGATGGCGTCCTGGGCCAGGCCGCGGGTGATCCACTGGTAGAAGTGGTGGTGGGTGTTGACCAGGCCGGGGGTGAGGAGGTGGCCCTCGCCGTCGATCCGGCGCACCACGTTGTCCGGCCACTGCGGGGCGGGGCCGTCGCCGACCGACTCGATCCGGTTGCCGAGGACGACCACGTGGCCGCGGGCGTACTCGGTGTCGTCGGCGTCGACCGTCGCGACGGCGACGTTCTCGATCACGATCCGCCGGCCGGCGGGCGGGGGCTGGACTGCCATGGTGGGGCTCCTGGGGGGAGGGCCGACGGGGGAGCACGCTGAGCGGGGGTGCGACGGCCCCCGCGTACCCGGCGGCGGTCACGGGGGCGCTCCGGGTCAGGCGACCGGGATGACCGGGGTGACGCCCTCGCGGTGCACGGTGCCCTCGATCAGGCCGTACATCCGGTCGGCGGCGTAGTAGACCTCGTTCTCGTTCGTCAGGCCGAACGGCTCCAGGTCGACCAGGAAGTGGTGCTTGTTGGGGAGTTCCAGGCGGACCTCGTCCACCTCGGCGCGGTTGTCGAGGACCCGGGTGCCCATCGCGTGCAGGGTCTGCTGCAACGAGTAGGAGTAGGTCCCGGCGAACGCCTCCAGCAGATGGCGGCGGACCTGGGTGTAGCAGCGGTTCCAGTCGGGCCGGGCCTCGTCGCCCCGGCCGGTGAAGCCGTACGCCCAACGGGCCGTCACCTGGGTGGCGAGGATGCGGTCGTAGGCCTCCCGCAGCGTGGTGTACCCGTCCTTGAGGTAGCCCCGGAACTCCGAGTCGGTGGAGTTCAGCACGACGAGGTCCCTGAGGCCCGAGATGACCCTGACGGTCTCGCCGTCGTAGGCGATCTCGGTGGTGCGGGTCTCCTGCCCGTTGCGGACGAAGGAGTGGCCGGTCTCCTCCGGACCGGTGAAGCGGGCCGAGCCGTCGGACGTCCTGATCCGGTCCCAGGCGTACTCCTCGATCCGGATCCGGGCGCGGTGGACGGGGTCGGTGCTGTCGACGAAGTGGCGGGCCAGCGCGATGCCGAAGGCCTCGGCCGACTCGATCCCGTGCTCCTTGGCGAAGGCGTAGACGGTGTTCTTGGTGGTGTCGGTGGGGAGGCAGTTGGCGTTCGACCCGGTGAGGTGGACGTCCTCGAAGTCGCCGGAGAGGGCGACCGAGACGTTCAGGTCCTTGATCTCGTGCCGGGTCGAGTCGCGGCTGATCCGGACGATGCGGTTCTCCGCCTTGCCGTACTGGTTCTGGCCGAGCACATGGGCCATGGCATGGCTCCCAATCAATGAAGTGGCCTAGCTTCCGCGGTAGACCGAGTATCCGAACGGGTTCAGCAGCAGCGGCACGTGGTAGTGGTGCTGCGCGGGCGCGATCGTGAAGACGACCGCGACCTCGGGGAAGAACGGCGTCCCGTCCGACACCGCGGCGAAGTAAGCGGCGGTGCCGAAGCGGAGCCGGACGACCGAGCCCGCCTCCGCGGCCGGCAGGTCCTCGGCCCGGCCGTCGGAGTCCGTGACGGAGGCGCCGAGCACCTGCCAGCCGCCCTCGGTCTGCAGTGCGAGCTCGACCGGGACGCCGGCGGCCGGGCGGCCCAGGCTGGTGTCGAGCACATGGGTGGAGATGCCGGTCATGGGCGAAGTGACCTTACTGATGGCAGAGGTGGGACCTGTCAGATCTGACGGTACGTCAGGATCCGTCGAGCAGCCGGTTGATGCGGATGTCGTTGATTCTGCGCAGCTCGCCCCGGGTGATCTCCGTCTCGGTGGCGGCGTCGTTGGGGTGGCGCTCGCGCAGGGCGGCGAGCATGGTGGCCGCGGTGCGGCCGGTCGCGCAGATCAGGAACGCATGGCCGAACTTCGCCTCGTAGGCGGCGTTGGCCTCGTGCAGGGCGTCGAGGAGAGCGCCGTCCGCCCCCCGGATGCCGGCCTGCTCGCGCTCGGCGGTGGCGTCGCCCGCCATGGGTGTGCCGATCCGGGCGTGGCCGGCCATCGCGTCGCGCAGGTCTTCGGTGGTCAGCGTGGCCATGGCCGCCTCGTTGGCGGCGAGCAGGGCCTCGCGGTCGGGCCACGGCCGGGCTGCCGCGACGGTGGTGGCCCAGCGGGGGCTGGAACAGATCTCCAGCAGGAGGGCCGTCAGGTCGGCGGCGTCGGCCGCGGCCAGGGCGTCGAGGACGTGGGGGCGGTTGGTCACGGGTGGACCTCCTGGAGAGTGGCGCCACCCGCACAAGCTAGATCTGCCCACCCGGGCCGTCAACACTTTGTTGAACAGTTGGTGGTTATGGTGTGAGTCGGTCCCGGTCGCGGGGGCGTTCCGTTGTGCGATACGCCGAACGCGCCCGCCGGGGGCCGGTCCCGGCCGGTCCGGACCGACTCCCGGCCCCCGGTGCCGCCGCGATCAGCCGGACTTCGAACCGTCCTGGCGGTTGAGGTAGTTGTAGACGGTGAAGCGGCTGACCCCGAGCGCCGAGGCGACCGTCTCCACCCCGTGGCGGACGGTGAAGGCGCCGCGCTCCTCCAGGAGGGCGACCACCCGCTGCTTCTCCCTGCGGTCCAGCTCGGCCAGCGGGCGGCCGTCGAACTGGCGGGTCATCTCCGCCAGCAGCCGGTCCAGCGCGCTGCTCAGGTGCGGCAGCCGGACGGCCAGGGCCGGGGCGCCCTCCCACTCCAGCACCACGTCCTCGCCCTTCGCCTCGGCCGGCGGGACGGGCGTCGCGCCGATCGCGTCCAGCAGCGGCTTCACCGCCGCGGCGAGCGGGTGCTCCGCATGCTCGGTCACGGCCTACCGCCCTCCTCGCCGAGCACGCTGACCTGGACCGAGATCCGGGTCGCGCCGGCGTCCAGGGTCTCCCGCAGCAGCTTGGTCACGGCGGCCAGGACCTGGTCGGCCTCGCCCTCCGCGCCGGTGCCGAACGGGCCGACCGCGACGGTCAGGCCGGCCTCGTCGACCGCCTTCCGGGCCGCCACGGCGTGCTCCGGGAACGTCTCCAGTTCGAACGGTTCTGTCGTGAACTCCACCATCAATCGCACTTGCTCACTTTAGGGCTTGTCTGACCATTCCCGCCGCGCGTTGATGTGACGCGAATGGTCGGACAAGCCCTGACGAGCGCGGGCGCGTCCCGGTCGGGGGCCGGTCTCCGGCAGGCCGTACGCCGATCCCCTGGGCGGGCGCCGCACCCGGTCGCCGGGCGGCGGAGGCGCCGAGCCCCGCCCCCAGGGCACATGCTTGTCGGACCATCGCCAGACCGTCCGGAAGTGAGGCCCGCACCATGCCCGCCACCCCCCGCCAGGGCCATGTGGTCGTAGCTCCCGACAAGTTCAAGGGCACGCTGGAGGCCGCCGAGGCCGCCGCACGGATCGCCGCCGGGATCCGCCGGGCCGCACCCGGTACCGAGGTCCGCGAACTGCCCGTCGCCGACGGCGGCGAGGGCACCCTGGCGGCCGCGCTGGCGGCCGGCTTCACCAGGATCCCGGCCGAGGTGACCGGCCCGACCGGGCTGCCGGTGGCCGCCGCGTTCGCCGTCCGGGGCGACACCGCCGTGGTCGAACTGGCGCAGGCCGCCGGACTGGCCCGCCTCCCCGGCGGCCGGACCGCCCCGCTCGCGGCCGGCTCGTACGGGGTCGGCCAGTTGATCGGCCGGGCGGTGGCCCTGGGCGCCCGGCGGATCGTGCTCGGCCTCGGCGGCAGCGCCTGCACCGACGGCGGCGCGGGCATGGTCCAGGCGCTCGGCGTCCGTCTGCTGGACGCCGACGGCGCCGAACTCCCGGCCGGCGGCGCCGCGCTGCGCCGGCTGGCCCGGATCGACCTCGGCCGGTCGGCCGACGTGCTCGCCGGGGCCGGCGTCGTGGTGGCCTGCGACGTGGACAACCCACTGCTCGGCCCGCGCGGCGCGGCCGCCGTGTACGGCCCGCAGAAGGGTGCCGGCGCCGACGACCTGGTGGTACTGGAGGAGGGGCTGACCCGCTTCGCCGACCTGGTCGGCGCCGCCGTCGGCCGGGACCTGCGCGACGCCCCCGGGGCCGGTGCCGCGGGCGGGGTGGGCTTCGCCGCCCTCGCCCTGCTGGGTGCCACCATGCGGCCCGGCATCGCGTTGATGCTCGAACTGCTGGGCTTCGCCGAGGCGGTGCGGGGCGCGCGCCTGGTCGTGACCGGCGAGGGCTGTCTGGACGCGCAGACGCTGCACGGCAAGGCCCCCGCCGGGGTGGCCGCGGCGGCTGCCCGGTCGGAAGTCCCGGTGGTCGCCGTGGCGGGACGGCTGGAGCTGTCGGAGCGGGAGTGGCGGGCGGCCGGGTTCGCCGGGGCGTACGCGCTCACCGAGCTGGCCGAGCGGCCCGGGGACAGTACGACCAGGGCGGCCGAGCTGGCCGAGGTCGCGGGGGAGCGGCTGGCGGTCGCCTTCCTCGGGGGCGGTGCGGCTTGATCTTCCGCGCGCGATCGGGCGTTGACGTTTTGTTGAAGGCGGGCCTAGGCTCCCAGCACGCTGCCGCCGCCGACCCGGTCGGGGTCAGACCCGCGGCACCAACTGCCGTGCACGCCTTCGCTGTTCCCTCGCCGCTCCCTGCCGCACCTGCTTCGCCGTTCCCTTCGGTGTCTCCACCCGTCCCCAGGTTTCGGAGGTTCAGATGCCCCTCAGCGAGACTCCGCCGCACCCGGCGGTGATCCGCTCCCGCAGGGTGGTCCTGCCGGACGGCGAACGCCCCGCCGATGTGCTGATCCGGGACGGACGGATCGAGCGGGTCGCCGCGCACGGCTCGGCGCCCGTCGACGGCCGGCCGGTGACCGACCTCGGTGACACCGCCCTGCTCCCCGGCCTGGTCGACACCCATGTGCACGTGAACGAGCCGGGCCGGACGGCGTGGGAGGGTTTCGCCACCGCCACCCGGGCCGCCGCGGCCGGCGGCGTCACCACGATCGTCGACATGCCGCTCAACTCCGTTCCGCCCACCACCACCCCCGACGGCCTGGCGGCCAAACGGCGGACCGCGGAGGGCCAGGCCTGGGTCGACCTCGGCTTCTGGGGCGGCGCCGTCCCCGGCAACGTCCCGGACCTCCAACCGCTCCACGACGCCGGGGTGTTCGGCTTCAAGAGCTTCCTCGCACCCTCCGGGGTGGCCGAGTTCCCGCACGTCGAGCAGGCCGCCCTGGAGGCCGCGCTGGCCGAACAGGCCCGGATCGGCGCCCTGGCGATCGTCCACGCCGAGGACCCGGCCGTCCTGGCCGCCGCGCCCCAGCGGCCCGGCGCGCACTACCGCGACTTCCTCGCCTCCCGCCCGGCCGCCGCCGAGACCGCCGCCGTCGCCCGGCTGCTCGACACGGCCCGTCGCACCGGCGCCCGGGTCCACATCCTGCACGTCTCCGCCGCCGCCGTGCTGCCGCTGCTGCGCCGGGCCCGCGAGGACGGTGTCCGGGTGACCGCCGAGACCTGTCCGCACTACCTCACCCTCGCGGCCGAGGAGGTGCCGGACGGCGACACCGCCTTCAAGTGCTGCCCGCCGATCCGCGACGAGTCCAACCGCGACCGGCTCTGGGAGGCCCTGGCGAACGGCGAGTTCGCCGCGGTCGTCTCGGACCACTCGCCGTCCACCCCGGACCTCAAGCTGCTGCCCGAACTCGGCGGCAGCGGCGACTTCGCGGCCGCCTGGGGCGGGATCGCCTCCCTCCAGCTGGGCCTGCCCGCCGTCTGGACCGAGGCCCGCCGACGCGGCCACACCCTCGCCGACGTGGTCCGCTGGATGGCCGCCGGCCCGGCCGCGCTGGCCGGTCTGACCGGCACCAAGGGCGCCATCGCCGCCGGTGGCGACGCCGATCTGGTCGCCTTCGACCCCGACGGCGCGTTCGCGGTGCGCGCCGCCGAACTGCACCACCGCAACCCCGTCACCCCGTACGCGGGCCGGACGCTGACCGGCACCGTCCGCACCACCTGGCTCCGCGGCCGGGTGGTCGACCCCGCCGCCGAGCCCTTCGGCCGCCAGATCACCCGACCCCAGGAGCCGAAGTGAGCACCGTCCACACCCCGAGTGCCCCGTTCACCGAGCTGGTCGACCTGGCGTCCCGGCTGCTCGGTGCCGGCGTCGTCGCCACCAACGAGGACACCTTCGCGGACGCCGAGAACCTGCTGGTCGCCCGGCCCGCCGAGTTCCGCCCGCACACCTTCGGCCACAAGGGCCAGATCATGGACGGCTGGGAGTCCAAGCGCCGCCGCGGCGTCAGCGCCGACCAGCCGCACCCCGCCGACGACGACCACGACTGGACGATCGTGCGGCTCGGCGCCGGCGGCGTGATCCGTGGCGTGATCGTCGACACCGCCCACTTCACCGGCAACCACCCGGAGAGCGCCTCGGTCGAGGCCGCCTCGGTGCCCGGCCACCCCTCGCCCGAGGAACTCCAGGCCGCCGCGTGGGTCGAACTGGTGCCGCGCACCCCGCTCCGGGGCGACACCGCGCACGAGTTCGCCGTCGACAGCCCGGCCCGCTTCACCCACGTCCGCCTCAACATCTTCCCGGACGGCGGCGTCGCCCGGCTGCGGGTGCACGGCGAGGTGCTGCCCGACCCCCGTGAGCTGGACGGTCTCACCTTCGACCTGGCCGCCCAGGAGTACGGCGGCGTGGCCGAGGCGGCGTCCGACCGCTACTTCTCCTCCCCGCACAACCTGAACGCTCCCGGCCGTGCCTCCGTCATGGGCGAGGGCTGGGAGACCAGGCGTCGGCGCGACAAGGCCAACGACTGGGTGCGGATCGCCCTGGCCGCCGGCGGCGAGGTCCTGGCCGTCGAGGTGGACACCACCCACTTCGTCGCCAACGCGCCCGGCTGGGCCGACCTGACCGGCTACGACGCCTCCGCGGGCGGCGACCCGCCCGAGGACGCGGCCGGCTGGTTCGAGCTCCTGCCCCGTACCCGCCTCCAGCCCGACACCCGGCACCGCTTCCGGCTCGACGCCGGCCGCCCGGTGACCCATGTGCGGATCAACGTCCACCCGGACGGCGGCCTGGCCCGGCTCCGGCTGACCGGTCGGCTCACCGAGGCGGGCCGCGCCGCCCTCGCGCTGCGCTGGTTCGACGCCGTCCCGGCCGCCGAGGCCGTCGCCGCCCTGACCGGGGCGGGCCTGGTCGGCGAGGAGGCCGCCGCGCTGACCGCCGCCCGCCCGCTGTCCGGCCGGTCCGCGGCCACCGCCGCCGTCGCCGCGCTTTGGCCGGCGGACCGCGCGGATGACGGCGCGAACGGCGGTCCGGACGACGGGTACTCCGCCCGCCGCCGCGCGGCCGTCCGGCGCCTGCTCGGAATCTGACCGTCCGACACCCCGGGTGGATGCCGCCGGACCCCGGCGCGGACGTAACGGCCGGGCCGGTGCCAGTCAAGTCCTTCGTGCAACCTCCACCAATATTGGCGGAGGACAACTGCCGGAGCCCATGGGTGGCTAGGCTGGAGAAGCTCGCGGGTGGTTTCGCGGGCGGACATCGGAAGGGGACGACATGTCGACACCAGCCCCGGGTCGTCACGCCACGCTGGACCAGGGCGAGCCCGGTCCGTTCACCTCCCTGCAGCACGCCCTCAGACTGCTGGAGGCCGTCGACCGGCACCCCGACGGCGCCACCCTGGTCGCTCTCGCCCGGGAGACGTCCCTGGCGCTGCCGACCGTCCGCCGGCTCGCCGAGATCCTGGAGATCGAGGGCTATCTCCAGTGCCAGGACGGCGGTTGGGTGCTCGGCGGCACCTTCGCGCTGCTCGGCCAGCACAACCGGGAGCAGCTGGTGCGGGCCCGGCTGAACCGCAAACTCGCCGAACTGCGTGACGAGTTGGGCGCGGCGGTGTACTTCAGCCGCTACCACGACGGCGAGCTGTCGGTGGAGGCGGTCGCCGCGGCCGACGACGCCCCGGCGGTGCAGGAGTGGGTGGACTTCCGGGCCACCGCGCACGCCAGCGCGATCGGCAAGTGCCTGCTCAGCCAGCTCGACCACGACGCCCGCCGGGACCACCTGTCCCGGCACCCGGTGGCCCGGCTGACCTCCCGGACGGTCGTCGACGCCGACCAGTTGATGCACCGGCTGGAGCGCCAGCCCGCCACCGTGCCGGTGCTGGACTTCCAGGAGTACGCGCTCGGCACGGTCTGTGCCGCCGTCCCGGTGACGGCGGGCAGCACCGTCGGCTGCCTGGCCACCTCGATGCCGGTCGGCAATGTGCACCGGCTCAAGGCCGCCGCCGAACTGCTCGCGGCCCGTGCCGCGCCGCTGATGCTCGCGATGGCCGTCTGACGGCCCAGCGGTCGCCCGTACCACGAAGCCCCGCCGGCCGAGGCGGGGCTTTGGTGTTTCCCGGGGTCCTTTCCGGCGCACATCACTTATTAGACTTGATGTCGATAAGAGTGTCGAAACCCTTGAAGCGGGGCTCTACCCGCGAGTAGGTTGCCCTGGAACCGAGCGCGAGCCACCCGCCCCCCGGTCAGGAGGCCCCAGCCATGCCCCGTTCCACCGCCCCCGTCCCCGGCGTCCCCGCGGTCCCTACCGCCCCCGCCGTGACCGCCCCCGCCGTGACCGTCCCCGTCCTCGCCGGCCCCGCCGCCCGGGTCCACGAGAGCCTCGTCCTGGAGCCCCGGGACGTGCGCTTCGACTGGTCCGGGCTGCCGCTGCACTGGATCCCCGACGAGCCGGTGGCCACCCACATCATCAACGTCCTGCACCTGCTGCTGCCCGAGGGGGAGCGCTGGTTCGTCAAGGTGTTCAAGGAGGCCCTGCCGCTGATCCGGGACGAGCAGCTGCGCGAGGAGGTGCTCGGCTTCATCGGCCAGGAGGCCATCCACGCCGAGGCCCACCAGGAGGTCCTGGACCACCTGCTCGGCCAGGGCCTCGACCCGCGCCCCTACGTCCGTCAGATCGCCTGGCTGTTCCGGCGCGTCCTCGGCGACCGGCCCGGCCTGACGCCCGCCCAGCAGCGCGAGAACGTCATCGAGCGGGTCGCCTTCGTCGCGGCGATCGAGCACTTCACCGCCTTCCTGGGCAACTGGGCGCTCAACTCCCCGGGCCTGGACCGCGCCAAGGCCGACCCGACCATGCTCGACCTGCTCCGCTGGCACGGCGCCGAGGAGGTCGAACACCGCAGCGTCGCCTACGACCTGATGGTCCACCTGGACCCGGGCTATCTGCGCCGGATCCGCGGCATGGCCGTCTCCGGACCGCTGCTGGTCCACCTCTGGGTGCGCGGCGCCCGCTTCCTGCTGGCCGCCGACCCCACCCTCGACGGGCGGCTGCGGCCCAGCTGGCGCGAGGCGGGACGGATCGCCCGGCGCGGGCTGCTGCCCGACCCGGTCGCGTCGCTCCGCTCCGGCCTGCGGTACCTGCGGCCCGGCTACCACCCCACCCAGGAGGGCTCCTCCAGCCAGGCGCTCGGCTACCTCGCCACCTCCCCGGCCGCCCGCGCCGCCGCCCACTGAGCCCGCCACCGGCCGGGCCGCCTGCCGCCCGTGCCACCAACCGCCCGTGCCACCCGACGCCCGAGCCACCCGACGAGAACGGGGACCGACCGCCCGATGGACCTGCGCACCCCGCCCCCCGACCTCTACGGCCGCCCCCGCGCCGACCGGTTCATGCGGCGCCTCACCGCCTTCGGCGACCGCTACACCCCGGCCCTCGCCGGCCCGCTGCTGCGCCGCAACCCCCGGCGCCCGCCCGGCCGCCCCACCCCGCCGCTGCAACTCGTCGTCACCGGCCGCCGCCAGGTCGCCGCCGACGTCGTCGAGCTGCGGCTCGCCGACCCCTCCGGCACCGCGCTCCCGCCCTGGCAGCCCGGCGCACACCTGCGCCTCGCCCTGCCCTCCGGCCGCGAGCGCCACTACTCGCTCTGCGGCGACCCGGCCGACCGCGCCGCCTACCGGATCGCCGTCCGCCGGCTGCCCGCGGGCGGCGGCGGCTCGGTGGAGATCCACGACGAACTGCACCCCGGCAGCCGCCTGACGGCCCGCCGCCCGCGCAACGGCTTCGCGTTCTGCGCCGAACCGGCCGTGCTGCTGCTGGCCGGCGGCATCGGCATCACCCCGCTGCTGCCGATGGCCCGCGAGGCGCGGCGGCACGGCCTGGACTGGCGGCTGCTCCACGTCGGCCGCAGCGCCGACACCCTCCCGTACACGGACGAGCTGCGCGCCCTCGACCCGCACCGCGTCACCCTGCGCACCGACGACGAACACGGCGTTCCCACCGGCGCCGAACTGCTGGCCCACGCCCCGCGCGGGGCCGCCGTCTACTGCTGCGGGCCGGCCCCGATGCTCGCCGCCGTCCAGCGCGCCCTGGACGAATCACCCGCCGCCGCCCTGCACTTCGAGCGGTTCGGTGCCGCCCCGGTCACCGACGGCGAACCGTTCACCGTCCGCCTCGGCGCGACCGGCCAGGCGCTGGACGTCCCCGCCGACCGCTCCGCCCTGGACATCCTCCGCGAGACCCGCCCCGACCTGCCGTACTCCTGCCACCAGGGCTTCTGCGGCACCTGCGAGGTCCGGCTGCTGGCCGGCACCCCCGACCACCGCGACCGCCGCCTCACCCCCGAACAGCGTGCCGCCGGCGCCCTGCTGCCCTGCGTCTCCCGGGCCGCCGAGGGCGAGACCCTGGTCCTCGATCTGTAGCAAGGAGCCCCGTCGTGGCCGAGCCCCCGTCCTTCCCGTTCACCGCGCACGACCTGGCCCGCTTCCGCGAGACCCAGCAACTCGCCTACCACTGCGCCGAACAGGTCGCCGCCTGGATCGAACCGGGCGTCACCGAGCGGCAGGCCACCGCGGAGCTGCGCCGCCGCCTGGTCGCGGCCGGTGTGCGGGACTTCTTCCACATCCCGTTCGCCTGGTTCGGCGACCGGACGGCGTTCCGGCACTTCCACACCCCGCTCCAGTTCTTCGCGGGCGGCCGGCGGCTGGCCGAGGGCATGCCCTATGTGCTGGACTGCGCACCGGTGGTGGACGGCTACACCGCCGACATCGGCTACGGCGGCAAGGTCGGCGAGAACCCGGTCTGGGACCGTCTCGCCGCCGACCTCAAGGTCTACCGCGAGCTGATCCTCGCCGAGGTCCGCGCCCGCAAACCGCTCGACGAGGTGTACGCGGCGGTGGACGCGCAGATCGCCGCACACGGCTACGACAACCGCCACCAGGTCTACCCCGGCCGGGTGATCGGCCACCAGGTGACCAGGACGACCACCTGCGGCCCGGCCGGGGTCAACGTCCTAGGCTTCGGCGTCCGGACCCTCCAGACGCTCGGCCGCGAGCTGATCGGCGAACGCCTGCACGGCCGTTCACCGCTCTGGGCGGACGGCCGGTCCTCCCGGCACGCGCCGACCCCGGGCCTCTGGGCGGTGGAGCCGCACATCGCCTTCCGCGAGGTGGGCATCAAGTTCGAGGAACTGCTCGTGGTGACGGACGACGACGCGTACTGGCTCGACGACGACCTGCCGCACGTCCGGCGCTGGACCGTGCGGGAGACCCCGCAGCAGACCGCCCAGGAGGCGACCCGATGACGACGACCACCCGCCGCCGGACCGTCCGCTCCGGCGGGCTGCCGCTCGCCGTCTTCGAGGACGGCGACCCGGCCGCCCCCACCGTCCTGCTGGTGCACGGCTACCCGGACACCCATGTGGTCTGGGACGACATCGCCGCCGACCTCGCCCGCGACCACCACGTGGTCCGCTACGACGTGCGCGGCGCCGGCGAGTCGGGCGCGCCGGCCACCCGCGACGGCTACCGGCTGGAGCACCTCGCCGCCGACCTCCTCGCCGTCGCCGACGCCGTCAGCCCGGACCGCCCGGTGCACGTCGTCGCCCACGACTGGGGCTCGCTGCAGTCCTGGGAGGCCGTCACCGCGCCCGGCGCCGGGCAGCGGATCGCCTCCTACACCACCATGTCCGGCCCCTGCCTGGACCACCTGGGGTACTGGCTGCGCGAGCGCTACCGCCGGCCCACCCCGCGCCACCTGCGGCAACTGCTCTCCCAGGGCGTGCACTCCTGGTACATCACCGCCTTCCACCTGCCCTTCCTCGCCCCCGGCGTCTGGCGGCTCGGCCTTGCCCGGGCCTGGCCCCGGGTGCTGCGCGACCTGGAGGGCGTCACCCCGCGCCCCGGCCACCCGCAGCCCACCCTGCGGCGGGACGCCGTGCGCGGCATCGAGCTGTACCGGGCCAATATGCGCCCCGCCCTGGGCCACCCGCGCGAGCGGCCCACCGAGGTGCCCGTCCAGCTGATCACCCTCACCGAGGACCACTACGTCGGAGAGTTCCTCTCCGAGGGGCTGGAGCGCTGGGTGCCGCGGCTGACCCGCCGTTCGCTGCGCGCCTCCCACTGGTCCGCCCTGCTGGAGAAGGGGCCCGCCGTGGCCGCCATGGTCCGCGAGTTCACCGCCCGGGTCGACGCCGGACAGCCCGGCGCGGCCCCGGACCCCGGCCGGCTGGTCGTCGTCACCGGCGGCGGCAGCGGCATCGGACGGGCCACCGCGCTCGCCTTCGCCGAGGACGGCGCCCGGGTGGTGGTCTGCGACCTCGACCTCGCCGCCGCCGAGCGCACCGCCGAACTCGCCGCCCTGATCGGCCCGCCCGCCCACGCCTACCGGGTGGACGTCAGCGACGGCGCCGCCGTGGACGCCTTCGCCCAGCAGGTCGCCGCCGAGCACGGGGTGCCCGACGTGGTCGTCAACAACGCGGGCATCGGCCACTCCGGGACGTTCCTGCAGACCACCGAGAAGGAGTGGCAGCGCGTCCTGGACGTCAACCTCTGGGGCGTGATCCACGGCTGCCGCGCCTTCGGCTCGCTGATGGCCGAGCGTGCCGAGGGCGGCCACATCGTCAACCTCGCCTCGGCGGCGGCCTATCTGCCCGCCAAGGCGCTGACCGCCTACGCCACCAGCAAGGCCGCCGTCTTCATGCTCTCCGACTGCCTGCGCGCCGAACTGGCCGGGCACGGCATCGGCGTCTCCACGATCTGCCCCGGCATCGTCAACACCAACATCACCCGCACCTCCACCTTCTCCGCCACCACCCCCGCCCAGCAGACCGCCAAACAGGCCCGCGCCGCCAAGCTCTACGCCCGCCGCGGCTTCCCGCCCGAGAAGGTCGCCGCCGCCGTCCTGCACGCCGTCCGCACCGGCAAACCCGTCGTCCCCGTCACCCCCGAGGCGAAACTCGCCCGCCTCCTCAGCCGCCTCTCCCCGGGCCTGCTCCGCCTCGCCGCCCGCCTCGACGTCACCTGACGGCAGGCCTCGCGGCCTCCCGCGGCGCTTCTTCGCACTACCGCGGGGAATCCCGACAGGAGGTGTCGGGATTCCACGGCAGCATCGGCGGGGTCGGAGCGAGCACGAGGGAAGGAGCAGGGCATGACACAGCCGCTGAAGGGCAGGGTCGCGCTGGTCGCGGGGGCGACGCGGGGGGCGGGGCGGGCGATCGCCGTCCAGCTGGGGGCCGCGGGGGCCACGGTGTACGGGACGGGGCGCAGTGCCGAGGGGCACCGGTCGGAGTACGGGCGGGCGGAGACGCTGGAGGAGACGGCGGAGCTGGTCACGGCGGCCGGCGGGCGGGGGATCGCGGTGCGGGCGGACCACCTGGTGCCGGCCGAGGTGGCGGCGGTGGCCGAGCGGATCGACGCCGAACAGGGCGGGCTGGACATCCTGGTCAACGACATCTGGGGCGGCGAGCAACTGTTCGCCTGGGACCGTCCGGTCTGGGAGCACGACCTCGACAAGGGGCTGCGCCTGCTGCGTCTCGCGGTCGAGACGCACGCCGTCACCAGTCACCACCTGCTGCCGTTGCTGCTGCGCAGGCCCGGCGGGCTGGTGGTGGAGATGACGGACGGCACCGCCGAGTACAACGCGAACCGCTACCGGATGTCGTTCTTCTACGACCTCGCCAAGGCCTCCGTGCTGCGGATGGCGTTCGCACTGGGGCACGAACTCGGCCCGCGCGGGGCGACGGCGGTCGCCCTGACGCCCGGCTGGATGCGCTCGGAGATCATGCTGGAGCACTTCGGCGTCACCGAGGAGACCTGGCGCGAGGCGACCGAGCGGGAGCCGCAGTTCGGCATCTCGGAGTCGCCCGGCTATGTCGGCCGGGCGGTGGTGGCGCTGGCCGCCGACCCGGACGTGGCGCGCTGGAACGGGACGTCCCTCTCCAGCGGCGCCCTGGCCGGGGAATACGGCTTCACCGATCTGGACGGCAGCCGGCCGGACGCCTGGCGCTACCTGGTGGACGCGGAGACGGCGGAAGGGCCGCTGGACCCGGCCGGCTACCGCTGAGCGGAAACGCCGTACAGGGCAGCGGTGCGGGCCGCCGCCTGGGCCAACCGCCTTCGCAGCGGCGGCGGTTCGAGCACCTCGGCCTCCGGTCCGAGCCGCAGCAGCTCGTCGTAGGCGACCTCCAGTGATTCGACGGGGAGCCGGACGGTCACCCAGCCGTGGCCGTCCGGCTCCCCGGCGGTGGCGAGGGCCTGCCGGGCGGGGACGGGCTCCAGCAGCCGGGGGAGCAGCTCGGTGCCCAGCGGGCTCAGCCGTACCGTGACACTCTCCCGCAGCAGGGACCGGGCGAACGCGGCCGCGCTGGCCTCCCAGAACGCCCCGAGGTCGAACTCCTCGTCCCGCTCGAAGCGTTCGGGCAGCGGCTCGGCGCTCTCCAGCCGGTCCACCCGGTACACCCGCGGCTCGGTGGCACCCTCCGGGCGGGCCACCAGGTACCAGGTGCCCGCCTTCAGCACCAGCCCGTACGGCCGCAGCGTCCGCGCCACGGTCTCCGTCCGCTCGGGGGTTTCCGTCCGCTCGGGGGTTTCCGTCCGCTCGGGGGCCCGCCGCCGGTAGCGGGCCCGCAGCAGCCGCTCGCCCCAGACGGCCCGGGAGACCTCGGTGAGCAGCGGGGGAGCCGGCGCGGTGCGGAACCAGCCGGGCGCGTCCAGGTGGAACCGCCGCACCCCGGCGGCCGGCGCCTCGCCGAGTTCGTTCAGCACCTTCAGCCGGGCGGTCAGTGCCGGGTCGGCGAGCCCCATGTCGCCCAGCGGGCCGGGCAGTCCGGCGAGCAGCAGCACCTCGGCCTCGGCCCGGTCCAGCCCGGTCAGCCGGGTGCGGTAGCCGTCCAGCAGCCGGTAGCCGCCGGCCCGCCCGCGCTCCGCGTACACCGGCACCCCGGCCTCGGCGAGCGCCAGCACGTCCCGCTGGACGGTGCGCTCGGACACCTCCAGTTCGGCCGCCAGCTCGGCCCCGGTCATGGTCCGCCGCGCCTGCAGCAGCAACAGCAACGAGATCGCCCGCGCCGCCCGCATCCGCTCCGCCCTTCCCGCCCGGCCGTGGTCCTGCTGCCCGATCCTAGGACGCGCGCCCCACCCCCACTGCACCGATCATGGGTGCCACAGGGCCATCACCCGGCGCGAGCGAAGGAGCACCCATGGCCACCGGCACCGTGAAGTCCTACAACGCCGACCACGGCTACGGCACGATCACCCCCGACGACGAGGGACCCGCGCTGTACGTCTACTTCGACTCGATCCTGGGCGCGCGCGAGGACGGGGGCGCGCGCGGCCTCGCCGTGGGCCAGAAGGTGGAGTACGACCCGACCGAACAGGAGGGCCGGCCGGTCGCGGAGCGCGTCCGGCCGCGGTGAGCCGGCGCCGGGACCGCGTGCCGGGACCGTGTGCCGGGGCCGGGAGCCGGGAGCCTAGGATCGAGGCCCATGGAGATCTCGACCGCCCTCTGGTCCTTCGCCCTCGTCGTGGGGCTGCTCACCCTCACCCCCGGTCTCGACACCGCGCTGATCCTGCGCACCTCCGCGCTCGGCCACCGCCGGCAGGCGTGGGGCGTGGTGCTCGGCATCCAGACCGGCACGCTGATCTGGGGCACCCTCACCTCGGCCGGGGTGACGGCGCTGCTGACCGCCTCCCATCTGGCGTACGAGATCGTCCGCTGGGCCGGGGCCGCGTACCTGGTCTGGATGGGTGTGGGGATGCTGCGCAGCCGGGGCGCCGAGCCGGCGGCGGACGCGGTGGGGCCCGCGGACGGCGGTTTCGGGTACGGCTGGCGGCGCGGCACGCTGACCAATCTGCTGAACCCCAAGGTCGGCGTCTTCTATGTGGCGATGCTGCCGCAGTTCATCCCGGCGGGCGCGCCGCACTTCGCCACCGGTGTGGCGCTGACCTGCGTGCACGTCGTGGAGGGGGTGCTCTGGTCGACGGTCCTGGTGGGCTTCGCCCAGGTGGTGCGCGGCTGGCTGCGCAGGCCCGCCGCGCGCCGGGTGCTGGACCGGGTGACCGGTGCGGTGGTGGTCGGCTTCGGGCTGAAGCTGGCGGTCTCCGAGTAAGGCAGTGTGGCGGGCCGCAGAGCGGGGCAGGGGCGGCGACCGGGCAGCGTCACCCGGGTGGTGGCCAGCGATGGCCGCCCCGGGCCGGTCCGGGCTGCACTGGAGGCGACACGGCCCCGGCCCGGCGGGCCGGAGACAGGAGCGGCCCCATGGCCATCATCGCGACGTTCGAGTTCCCCGGGGTCGGTCTGGCCCAGTACGAGGAGGCCGTGGACCGGCTGACCGGCGGTGCGGGCCTCAACGCGCCGTCCGACTGGCCGGTGCGCGGGCTGGTGCTGCACACGGCGGGCCCGACGCCGGACGGCGGCTGGCTGGTCACCGACGTGTGGGAGTCCCGGGAGGCGTTCGAACACTATGCGGCGGTGCTGATGCCGATCCTCCAGGAGGTCGGCATCCCGGCCGTGCCGCCGCTGCTCTGCCAGGCCTACAACGTGGTGACCTGAGCGCGTTCAGGCCGCGTGCGACCGCGGCTTCCCGGCCTCGGCCCGTCCGTTCGCGCCAGGTCGTGGTGGATCGGCCCGCTGCCGGAGCTCAGCGGCCGGCAGCCGCCGCCGCGGCGGTGGGCGATGATCTCGGCGGCCACCGAGACGGCCGTCTCCTCGGGGGTGCGGGCGCCGAGGTCGAGGCCGATCGGGGAGCGCAGCCGGGCGATCTCGGCGTCGGTGAGGCCGGCCTCGCGCAGCCGGGCCAGCCGGTCGTGGTGGGTGCGGCGCGAGCCCATCGCGCCGACGTAGCCGACCGGCAGCCGCAGGGCGCGTTCCAGCAGCGGGATGTCGAACTTGGCGTCGTGGGTGAGGACGCAGAGCACCGTCCGCCCGTCGATCGCCGCCGCGCCGTCCGGGAGGGCCAGCTGGGAGTCGAGGTAGCGGTGCGGCCAGTCCACGACGACCTGGTCGGCCTCGGCGAAGCGGCGTTCGGTGGCGAAGACCGGGCGGGCGTCGCAGACGGTGACGTGGTAGCCGAGGAACTTGCCGATCCGCACCACGGCGGCGGCGAAGTCGATGGCGCCGAAGACCAGCATGCGGGGCGGGGGAACGCAGGACTCGACGAAGACGGTGACGCTGCCTTGCTCACGGACAGTGGCCGGTTCACGTTCGCCGCAGGGGCGCCCGTCCAGGCCGAGGACGACCCGGCCGGTGCGTCCGGCGTCCAGCATGGCCCGCGCCTCGGCGGTGATCGCGCGCTCCAGCGCGGTGAGGCGGTGCGCGGCGGGGCGCGCGGGGGAGAGGGAGCCGTGGCGGGTGTCGGCGGTGACGGCGAGGGCGGCGCCGACCAGCCCGCCGGGGCCGGCGATCACCCGGGCGAGGGCCACCGGGGTGCCGGCGGCGATGGCCGCGATGCCGGTGTCCAGGGCGGGGTCGGTGCCGGGGGTGACCGGCTGGACGAAGACGTCCAGGACGCCGCCGCAGGTCAGGCCGACCGCGAAGGCGTCCTCGTCGTTGTAGCCGAACCGCTTCAGCACCGGTTCGCCGGAGGCGAGGGCGGCCCGGCACAGCTCGTACACGGCGCCCTCGACGCAGCCGCCGGAGACGCTGCCGACCGCCTCGCCGGCCGCGTCCACGGCGAGGGCCGCCCCCGGGTCGCGCGGCGCGCTGCCGGCGACCCCGACGACGGTGGCCACGGCGAAGGAGCGCCCGGACGCGTGCCAGGCCCGCAGCTGCTCGGCGATGTCCTGCATGTCGGGGAACTCCTCGCGCGACGAAGTCGGGGCGGGCCGGAAGGGCCGCCGTACGGGAAACGATTCCGGCCCGGCGACGGTGCGGCCGGCGCGCGGTTCGTCGGCGACGGCCGAGCCCCCAGGACGGCCGCGGCCCCGGGGACGTTCGGACCGGCCCGCCGGGCTACCGCGCCCCGGGGGCCTCGGTGGTCAGGTGCTCGGGCCGGACCGGGATCCGGTGCAGCGCCAGCCCGGTGGCGTCGCGGATGGCGGCCACGATGGACGGCGTCGCGGAGACGGTCGGGGCCTCGCCCACCCCGCGCAGCCCGTACGGGGCGTGCGGGTCGGGCAGTTCGAGGAGCTCCACCGGCATCGGCGGGGTGTCCAGGATGGTGGGGATCAGGTAGTCGGTGAAGGAGGCGTTGCGCACCTTCCCGTCCTTGACGACGATCTCCTCCATCACGGCCAGGCCGAGCGCCTGGGCGCAGCCGCCCTGGATCTGGCCGACCACCGAGAGCGGGTTGAGCGCCTTGCCGACGTCCTGGACGGCGGTCAGCTCGACCACCTTGACCAGGCCGAGTTCGACGTCCACGTCGACGACCGCGCGGTTGGCGCAGAAGGAGTACTGGAGGTGGCCGGAGCCCTGCCCGGTCTCCTTGTCGAACGGGACGGTCGGGCGGTGGTGGTGCTCGCGGGTGAGGTCGATCGCGTCGTCGCCGAGCAGGTCGACCATGGCCACCAGCGGGCCGGCCGACGCCGAGACCACCGTTCCGGCGCTCAGCGTGAGGTCGTGGTGGGTCCAGCCGTAACGCCGGCGGCCCTTCTCGATCAGCGCCTGCCGGACGGCCTCGGCGGCGAGCTTGACCGCGCCGCCGGTCATGTAGGTCTGCCGGGAGGCGGAGGTCGAACCGGCCGAGCCGACCTCGGTGTTGGCTGGCTGGATGGTCACCTGCTCGACGCCCAGCTCGGTGCGGGCGATCTGGGCGTGCACGGTGACCCCGCCCTGGCCGACCTCCGCCATCGCGGTGTGCACCATGGCGACCGGCTCGCCGCCGATCACCTCCAGCCGCACCCGGGCGGTGGAGTAGTCGTCGAAGCCCTCGGAGAAGCCGACGTTCTTGATGCCGACCGAGTAGCCGACACCGCGCACGATGCCCTCGCCGTGCGAGGTGTTGGACAGCGCGCCCGGGAGCCGCCGGATGTCCGGGCGGTCGGGGTCCAGCGGTGGCGGGAGCGGCATGTCCTTGACGCGGCGCAGGAGTTCGGCGACCGGGGCGGGTGAGTCGATCCGCTGGCCGGTGGGCAGCCGGTCGCCCTCGGCCATCGCGTTCAGCCGCCGCAGCTCGACCGGGTCCATGCCCAGGGCGGCGGCCAGCTTGTCCATCTGCGTCTCGTAGCCGAACGCGGCCTGGACGGCGCCGAAGCCGCGCATCGCCCCGCAGGGCGGGTTGTTGCTGTAGAGCGCGATGGCGTGCATCCGCACGTTCGGGATCACGTACGGGCCGTGGCCGAGCGAGGCCGCGTTGCCGACCACGGCGGGTGAGGAGGAGGCGTACGCACCGCCGTCCAGCACGATCCGGCAGTCGGCGAAGACCAGCCTGCCGTCCCGGGTGGCGCCGTGCTCGTACGTCATCCGGGCCGGGTGGCGGTGGACATGGCCGAAGAAGGACTCGTCGCGGGAGTAGACGATCTTGACCGGCCTGCCGGTGCGCAGCGCCAGCAGACCGGCGTGGATCTGCATCGAGAGGTCCTCGCGACCGCCGAAGGCGCCGCCGACGCCGGCCAGGGTGAGCCGGATCCTCTCCTCCGGCAGGGCCAGCACGGGGGCCATCTGCCGGCGGTCCACGTGCAGCCACTGGGTGGCGATGTAGAGGTCGATGCCGCCGTCCTCGGCGGGCACCGCCAGGCCGGACTCGGGGCCGAGGAAGGCCTGGTCCTGCATGCCGACCTCGTAGCTGCCGCTGACGGTGACGTCCGCCATCGCCCGCACCTCGTCGGTCACCCCGAGGCCGGAGACCAGCCGCTGCTCGTGGCAGATGTTGCCGTGCCCGTGCGACCTGTACTCGTGCGGCTCGTGCACATGGCCGTGGGTCTCCGGGTCGAGGCACTGCTCCTCGGTGGTGATCGGGGTGAGCACCTCGTACTCGACCCTGATCCGCTCCACCGCGCGGCGGGCCGTCTCCGGGTGGTCGGCCGCGACCAGCGCGATCGCCTCGCCGTGGTGGCGGACCTTGTCGATCGCCAGGACCGGCTGGTCCTGGATCTCCAGGCCGTAGTACTTGGAGCCCGGGATGTCCTCGTGGGTGAGCACGGCGTACACCCCGGGCAGCCGCAGCGCCTCGGAGACGTCCACCGAGCGGATGGTGGCGCGGGGGTGCGGCGAGCGCAGGGCCGTACCCCAGAGCATGTCCTCGTGCCACAGGTCGGACGAGTAGGCGAACTCGCCCCTGACCTTCAGCGCGCCGTCCGGGCGCAGCTGCGAGCCGCCGACGCCGTCCCCGCCGGTCTGCCGGATGTCCTGGAGGTTCTTCTGGCCCCGGAGGGTGCGCATGCTCATTCCGCGACCGCCTTGCCGCCCATGCGGGCGGAGGCCAGCCGCACCGCGTCCATGATCTTCCCGTAGCCGGTGCAGCGGCAGAGGTTGCCGGAGAGCGCCTCGCGGATGTCGTCGTCGCCCGGCCGGGCGTCCCTGGCGAGCAGCGCGTCGGTCTGCACCAGCAGGCCGGGGGTGCAGAAGCCGCACTGGACGGCCCCGGCGTCGACGAACGCCTGCTGGACGAGGCCCAGTTCACCGTTCTCGCCGGTCAGGCCCTCGACCGTGCGGACGTCCCGGTCCTGGACCTGGCCGGCCGCGACCAGGCAGGAACAGACCGGCACGCCGTCCAGGTAGACCGTGCAGGAGCCGCACTCGCCCTGCTCGCAGGCGTTCTTCGAGCCCGGCAGGCCCACGCGCTCGCGCAGCACGTACAGCAGGCTCTCGCCCTCCCACACGTCGTCGGCCTCGACCGGCCTGCCGTTGGCGGTGAATGTGACCCTCATGCCGCGCTCCCGATCTGCTTGCCGTAGTCGTTCCACGTCCAGGTGAGGGTGCGCCGGGCCAGCACGGCCAGCGCGTGCCGCCGGTAGTCGGCGGTGCCGCGGACGTCGTCGATCGGTGCGGCGGCGGCCTTCACCAGCTCGCCGAACCGCTGAACCACCCCGGCGCCCAGCGGGCCGCCGGACTCCCAGAGGCCGCGCCCGGCGAGCACGCCCTGGAGGTACTCCTCGGCCTCGACGGCGCGGCGTGGCGTGGGGGCGGCCGAGCCGATCCCGGTGCCGACGGTGCCGCTCCCCGGGTGGAGGGCGAAGCCGAACGCGCAGACCGCGATCACCATGGCGTTGCGGGTGCCGACCTTGGAGAACTGCTGGGGGCCGTCCGCGACCGGGATCCGCACGGCGCGGATCAGCTCGTCCGGCTCCAGCGAGTTGCGCTTCACCCCGACGTAGAACTCGTCGATGGGGATCAACCGGGTGCCGCGCACCGAGGCGGCCTCCACGAGGACGTCCCGGCCGGCCGCCAGCAGCGCGGGGTGCGCGTCACCGGCGGGCGAGGCACCGCCGAGGTTGCCGCCCACGCTGCCGCGGTTGCGGATCTGCGGCGAGCCGACGGTGCGGGCCGCCAGCGCCAGGCCGGGCAGCGGGCCGGACAGCTCGTCGGTGATCCGGCGGTAGGGGACGGCGGCGCCGAGCCGCACGACATCGCCGTCGTTCGACCAGGTGGTGAGCTCGGTGACGCGGTTGAGGTCGAGGAGCGCGGATGGCCGGCGCACGTCGAAGTTCAGCTCGACCATGACGTCCGTACCGCCCGAGAGGGGCAGCGCGGTCGGGTGCCCGGCCTTCGCCGCGAGCGCCTCGTCCCAGGTGGCGGGCCGAAGGAACTCCATACGGGGGTCTCCTCACGTCGTCGGCGCCAGGACGGGTGGGCCCGGTGCCCGCCGCCCGGTGCCCGGATCGCGTGGACCGCCTCGTCGCCTCGGCGCCGGATGCCGGTCACCGGCGTCGTTCCGGCGGCGTGTGGACAGTGAACCGCCGGGACGGGCCCGTCGGCAGTCACCGATGGCATGAAGCCCCGGCTCTGGTCCCGCCCGGCATCCTGTACGTTCCTCTAAGGAGGGGAATCGCGCATCCCAGCCGTGGAGCGGACACCACCGACGACCGTGACCCGGCCGCGGTTCCCGAGCCGCGGGCCCGTGATCCGGGCACCGGCCGGTCCGTCCCCCCGAGCCCGGCCGGTCGGGCAGACTGTGAGCCCGGCCGAGCGCCCGGGCCGCCCTCACCCCCAGCCCGTTAGGAGTCCGCGGATGCGTGTCCGTGACCTGCTCGCCCCCGGTGCCCCGCGTCTGCGCCTGCTCGCGGCCGAGGAGGAGCTGGACCGGCAGGTCGGCGGTGTGATGACCACGGACCTGCACGATCCGGGCCGCTATCTGCACGGCGGCGAGCTGGTGCTCACCGGCATGCTCTGGCGCACCGGCCCGGCGGACTCCGAGCGCTTCGTGCGGACCATCGCGGCCGGCGGCGCGGTCGCCCTGGCGGCCGGCGAGGCCGAGGTCGGGCCCGTCCCCGAGGACCTGATCGAGGCCTGTCGCCGGCACCGGATGCCGCTGCTGGCGGTCCCCGACGACATCGCGTTCGGCACCGTCGCCGAGTTCATCGGCCGCCAGGTCTCCGCCGACCGCGCCGCCGACCTCGCCGCCCTGGTGGACCGTCACCGCCTGCTGGTCTCCGCGGCCGGCGGCGGTGGCCTGGACGCCGTCCTCGACCTGCTCGGCGGCGACCTCGACCTGGACTGCTGGGTGCTCACCCCCACCGGATCGGTGATCGCCGGTCCGGCCGACCGGCTCTCCGCCGACGACCGGGACCAGCTGGTCCGCGCCCACCTCGGCGCCCAGCGCGGGCGCCGTCGCCCCCCGCACCTGGCCCGGCTGCGCACCGGCGCCTACTCGCTGCTGCCCGCGCCCGCCGTTCCCGACACCGGGACGCCGCTCGCCGACTGGCTGCTGGCGGTCGCCGGTGACATCACCGAGTGGACCACCAAGCGCCAGCAGCTCGCCGAGAACCTGGCCGGGCTGGTCGCCGCCGAGCGCCACCGCCGGGACGAGGGCCGCCGGCTGCGCCGCCGCCTCGCCGACGAGGCGCTGACGCTGCTCCAGCGCGACGCCGACCCGGCCGAGATCAGCCGCGCCCTCTACGCCTCCTCGGCGATGGCCGCCCGCTACGAGAGCGCCGAGCCCGGGCGCCGGACGGCGCAGGGTTCCTGGCTGGTGCTCAGCGCCGAGGGGACGGGTCTGCCGGACGGGGCGGTGCGGCCGATCCTGGAGGAAGCCCTCAACGGGACCACCGACCGCGCCCTGGTCGCCGGGGCCGGCGACGACGCGGTGGTGGTGCTGCCGGTCCTCGACAGCCCGGTGCCCGCCGACGCCCTGCGCGAGCTGCTCGCCCCGCTGGAGGCCGGCCTCGGTCCGGAGGGCCGGATCACCCTCGGCGTCTCCGCCCCCGCCTCCGAGGCGGGCGGCCTGCGCGGCGCCCTGGAGGAGGCCCGGCACGCCCGCCGGATCGCCGCCGCCCGGGTGGGCCGGGTCTGCGTCGCCGGTCCGGAGGAGCTGGCCTCGCACGTGCTGCTGCTGGCCGCCGTCCCGGACGAGGTCCGCCGGGCGTTCCGCGGCCGGCTGCTGGACAAGGTGATCGGGTACGACCTCGAGCACCAGGCGGACCTGGTCCGCACCCTGGAGGCGTTCCTGCGCTCGGACGGCTCCTGGACGCGCTGCGCCGCCCAGCTGCACGTCCACGTCAACACCCTGCGCTACCGGATCGGCCGGATCGAGGAGCTGACCGGGCGGGACCTCTCCCGCCTGGAGGACCGGGTGGACTTCTACCTGGCCCTGGAACTGGCCTGAGCCGGTAGGTACCGGCCGGACGGACCGAGGGCCCGCCACGACGCCGGTTTCCGGCGGTCGTGGCGGGCCCTCGGCGCGGTGCTACGGCTGGACCGGGATCACCCCGGTGAGCCACTCGAAGACCCCGGGCACCATGTTCTTCCAGACGTCACTGGAGTGCGGGCCGGTGGTCTCCACCGGCTGGACGGTGGTGGGCGCCTTGGCGACGTCCTTCATCGCGACCGCGCCCTCGTAGCCGTCGCCCTTGTTGCCGCTCATGTAGAGGGCGACCTTCGGGGGCTGGCCGGCGCTCTTGAGGATGTTGACCGGGTTGTTGGCCTCGCGCAGCTTGGCGTCCTTGCCGACCAGGGAGTCCGGCTCGGTGGCCGGGTCGTTGTAGCCGGAGAGGCTGACGCCGGCCCGGTAGCGGTCGGGGTGGGCGACCGCCAGCTTGGTGGCGCAGTGCGCGCCGGCCGAGTACCCGGCGACGGCCCAGCGGTCCGGGGCGGGGTCGGCCCGGAAGTTGTCCAGCACCATCTGCGGTACGTCGCGGGTCAGCCAGGCCTCGGCGTTGACCTTGCCCGGTACGTCGGCGCAGCCGGTGTCGGTGTGGTTGCCGAGCAGCAGGGTGCGCGGCGAGACCAGGATGAACGGCGCCACCTTGCCCTGCTGCATCAGCGGCTTCAGCTGGTCGGAGACCTTCAGCGTGCCGTACCAGGTGGAGGAGGAGCCCGGGTAGCCCGGGATCAGCTCGACGACCGGGAACTTCTTGTCCTTGAAGGCCGGGTCGTTGTACTGCGGCGGCAGCCAGACCAGCACCTCGCCGTCGACCCCGGAGACCTGGCCCTTGAGGTCGGTCTTCTGGACGTCGCCCGGCACCTTCGGGTCGTCCACGCCGTGGAACTGCTGCAGCACCTTGGTCGGTTTGGCGTCGCCCCCGCCCTCCTGGCCGTGGCCGGCGCCCGTGCCGTGCTCGGCCGGCGGGACGGGGGGCACGGCCCGGACGTGGTTGCCGGTGCCGAGCAGGTCGTCCCAGGTGCCGTAGATCAGGTTGGCGTTGTTGACCATGACGAAGACCATCGTCACGGCGGTGATCTGGCAGAAGACGATCATGGCAAGTCTGGACAGGATCCGCACCGGTCGAGGTCCGCGGACCTTGCCCCAGAGCAGCATCGCCACCGCGATGGAGATCGGCACGAGGATCACCGTGCAGACGAAGAATGGCGTACCTGTCAGTTGCATCAAGTTCTCGTATCCGGGTTTCAAGCCGCTCCGGGCCCCACTCGCCCGGAACGCGCTCCAATGGCATCAGACGGTGGGGAACGGGAGATCGGTTGCCGTTCAAATCTGTGCGGAACCTGAGAGGAACATCACGTTTCCGGGATGTTCCGTTTTCGGGCCGGACCTAGTCTGCCACCCAATCGGCCCTGTCCTGGACGGCGTTGCCAGCCAACTCCCAGGATCGCCACTCAGCAGGGCACGATACCGCGCGTACGGACCCGGCCGGCGGGCGAGGCGGTGCAATACCGCGCGCGCCGGGAAGCGAGACTATGGGGATGAGCAATACCCGCTTTCGTCCTTACCGCCGGTTCTGGCCCGCCTGCGCCGCCCTGGCACTGGTGGTCGCCGTGGCCGGTTGCAGCAGTACCGGAGGCAGACGCGCCGAGCAGGCCCGCGCCAAGGCCGCGGCCGGCGCCGGCAGCGCTGTCACCACCCCGCGCTGGAAGGTCGCCATGGTGACCCACGCGGGCGCCGGCGACGCGTTCTGGGACACCGTGCGCAAGGGCGCCGAGCAGGCCGCGGCCAAGGACAACATCACCTTCCTGTACTCCAACGACGCGCAGACCCAGAACCAGGTCCAGCTCGTCCAGGCCGCCATCGACCAGAAGGTCGACGGCCTGCTGGTCACCCTCGCCAAGGGCGACGCGCTCGGCGACGTCCTCGGCAAGGCCAAGGCAGCCGGCATCCCGGTGATCACCATCAACTCCGGCCAGGAGTACTCGGCCAGGTTCGGCGCGCTCACCCACATCGGCCAGGACGAGTCCACCGCCGGCCAGGCCGCCGGCACCGAGCTGGCCGCGCGCGGCCGCAGGAACGTCCTCTGCGTCATCCACGAGCAGGGCAACGTGGGCCAGGAGCAGCGCTGCGCCGGAGCCCGGAGCACGGCCGGCGGCCCCTTCCAGGTGCTCTACGTGGACGGCGTCAACATGCCCGACGCCCGCGCCGCCGTCTCCGCCCGGCTCCAGGCCGACCCGGCCATCGACACCGTGCTCACCCTCTCCGCGCCGATGGCCGCCACCGGCCTCCAGGCCATCCAGGACGCCCGCCGCGACGTCGAACTCGACACCTTCGACCTGGGCGCCCAGGTGGTGGCCGGCCTCAAGTCCGGCAGCGTCGGCTTCGCCGTCGACCAGCAGCCCTACCTCCAGGGCTACGAGGGCGTCGACCTGCTCTGGCTGTACCGCTCCAACCTGGACGCGCTCGGCGGCGGCAAGCCCGTCCTGACCGGCCCGCAGATCCTCACCCGGGACGACGCCGACGCGCTCGCCGAGTACGTCGCGAGGGGGACCAGGTGAGCACCGACCTCCTCGCCCAGGACCGCCCGGCGGCACTGCGCCGGCTCTTCGCCCGGCCCGAGTTCGGCTCGCTGATCGCCGCCGCCGCGGTGTTCCTGGTCTTCGCCGCCGTCGCCGAGCCGTTCCTGCGGGTCTCCTCGCTGGGCACGGTGCTGTACGCGGCCTCCACCATCGGGATCATGGCGGTGCCGGTCTCGCTGCTGATGATCGGCGGCGAGTTCGACCTCTCGGCCGGGGTGCTGGTCACCACCGCGGCCCTGACCTCGTCGATGGTCTCCTACCAGCTCACCGCCGTGACCTGGGTCGGTGTGCTGGTCTCGCTGCTGGTCGCGCTGGCCGTCGGCGGCTTCAACGGCTGGATGCTCAGCCGGACGAAGCTGCCCAGCTTCATCGTCACCCTCGGCACGTTCCTGATGCTGACCGGTGCCAACCTCGGCGTCACCAAGCTGGTCTCCGGCACCGTCTCCACCAAGCCGATCTCCGACATGCGGGGCTTCGCCTCCTGCCGCTGGCTGTTCGCCTCCGAGGTCACCGTCGGCGGGCTGACGATCAAGGCCACCGTCTGGTGGTGGCTCGGCCTGCTGCTGGTCGGCAGCTGGGTGCTGCTGCGGACCCGCTTCGGCAACTGGATCTTCGCGGTCGGCGGCGACGCGGACGCGGCCCGCGCGGTCGGCGTGCCCGTCGCCCGGACCAAGACCCTGCTCTACCTCGGCGTCGGCTTCGGCGCCTGGGTGCTCGGCCAGCACCTGCTGTTCTCCTTCGACACCGTGCAGTCCGGCGAGGGCGTCGGCAACGAGCTGATCTACATCGTCGCGGCGGTCATCGGCGGCTGCCTGATCACCGGCGGCTACGGCTCGGTGGCCGGCTCCGCGCTCGGCGCGCTGATCTTCGGCATGGCCAGCAAGGGGATCATCTACGCCCAGTGGAACCCGGACTGGTTCAAGTTCTTCCTGGGCGCGATGCTGCTGCTCGCCGCCCTGCTGAACTCCTGGGTCAAGCGCCGGGCCGAACGGGGGCCGCGATGAGCGACAGCACGAACCACGGGACGAACGAACTGCTCGCCCTGGACGGCGTCGGCAAGACGTACGGCACGGTCCGGGCGCTCCAGGACGTCTCGCTCACCCTGCGGGCCGGCGAGATCAGCTGCGTGCTCGGCGACAACGGCGCCGGGAAGTCCACCCTGATCAAGATCATCGCAGGGCTGCACCAGCACGACGAGGGCGTCTACACCGTCGGCGGCGAGGAGGTCCGCCTGGCCTCCCCGCGCCAGGCCCTGGACCGCGGCATCGCCACCGTCTACCAGGACCTCGCGGTGGTGCCGCTGATGCCGGTCTGGCGCAACTTCTTCCTCGGCTCCGAACAGGGCACCAAGCGCTGGGGCCGGTTCGGCCCGCTGCGCCTGGACGCCGACGGGATGCGCGCCACCACCCGCGAGGCGCTCGCCCGGATGGGCATCGACCTGTACGACGTGGACCGCCCGATCGGCACCCTCTCCGGCGGTCAGCGGCAGTGCGTGGCGATCGCCCGGGCCGTCCACTTCGGCGCCAGGGTGCTGATCCTGGACGAGCCGACGGCCGCGCTCGGCGTCAAGCAGTCCGGGGTGGTGCTCAAGTACGTCGACGCCGCCCGCGACGCCGGGCTCGGAGTCGTCCTGATCACCCACAACCCGCACCACGCCTACCTGGTCGGCGACCACTTCACCCTGCTCAAGCGGGGGCGGATGGCCGGCAGCCACCCCCGGGCGGAGATCAGCCTCGAACAGCTCACCACCGAGATGGCGGGCGGCTCCGACCTCGCCGAGCTCTCGCACGAGCTCGGCCGCAGTGAGCCCCGCCCGGACTCCCGCCCCGGTTCCCCTCCCAGCTCCCCGTCCGACCCCGACCCCGATTCCCGTGAGGAGCGTCCGCAGCCGTGACCAGCCCCAACGGCCCCACCCGGCCGGCCGTCCTGCCCACCCTGCTCGGCCTCGGACCGCGCGCCGAGCGCCGCCGCCGGGCCCTGCCCGCCAGCATCCTGCGGCTGCCCACCATCGGCGTCGACATCGGCGGCACCAAGGTGGTCGCGGGCGTGGTGGACGGCGAGGGCACGATCCTGGAGAAGCTGCGCACCGACACCCCGCACCGGAGCAAGAGCCCCCGGGTGGTCGAGGACGTCATCGTCGAGCTGGTGCTCCAGCTCGCCGACCGGCACGACGTCCACGCGGTCGGGATCGGCGCGGCCGGCTGGGTGGACGCCGACCGCTCCAAGGTGCTCTTCGCCCCGCACCTGAACTGGCGCAACGAGCCGCTCCAGCAGGCGCTCAGCGAGCGGCTGCGGTTCCCGGTGATCGTCGAGAACGACGCCAACGCCGCCGCCTGGGCCGAGTGGCGGTTCGGCGCCGGGCGCGGCGAGGACCACATGGTGATGCTCACCCTCGGCACCGGCATCGGCGGCGCGGTCGTCCGCGACGGCTACGTGGACCGGGGCAAGTACGGGCTGGCGGGGGAGTTCGGGCACATGCAGGTGGTGCCCGGCGGCCACCGCTGCCCGTGCGGCAACCGGGGCTGCTGGGAGCAGTACTCCTCCGGCAACGCGCTGGTGCGCGACGCGCGCGAGCTGGTCGCCGAGGAGTCGCCGGTGGTGCAGCCGCTGCTGGCCAGGGCCGGCGGCACCGTCGAGGGCATCACCGGCCCGCTGGTCACCGAGGCGGCCCGGGCCGGCGACCCGACCGCCACCGAGCTGCTGTACGAGGTCGGCACCTGGCTCGGCATCGGCATCGCCAACCTGGCCGCCGCCCTCGACCCGGGCCGCTTCGTGATCGGCGGCGGTGTCTCCGAGGCCGGCGACCTGCTGATCGGCCCGGCCCGGGACACCTTCCGCCGGACCCTCACCGGCCGCGGCTTCCGCCCCGAGGCCACCATCGTGCACGCCGCCCTCGGCAACGAGGCCGGTCTGGTCGGCGCCGCCGACCTGGCCCGCCAGGTGGCCCGCCGTTTCCGCACCATCAAGCGCCGCCGGGTGGAGCGCAGCGTGCTGTAGCTCCCGCCACGGGCGCCGCGGGCCACGGGCCGTGCGGAACGTCAACTACCCGTTGGTAGTCACGAGGCCCTGTTGTCCGGGCCATGCCTCCTGTGAAACAACGGAGTTGACGCCCACTCAGGAGGCCCCGGATGAGAGCTCTGGCCCGTATCGCCCCGCCGCTCCTGCTCGCCACCGCCCTGGTCTGGTCCACCGTCGGACCGGCCGGGGCGGCGGCGCCACCGCCCAAGGTGCCCGAGGCGGTGGGCTGGGGCGGGGCGGTGGCCAGCGTGGACGCCGACGCCACGGCGGCCGGCATCGAGGTGCTGCGCAAGGGCGGCAACGCGGTGGACGCCGCCGTCGCCGTCGCGGCCGCGCTCGGGGTCACCGAGCCGTACTCGGCCGGCATCGGCGGGGGCGGCTACTTCGTCTACTACGACCACGACAGCGGCCGGGTCTCCACCATCGACGGCCGCGAGGTCGCCTCCCGGACCGCCGACGAGTCGCTCTTCCTGGAGGACGGCCGGCCGCTGGCCTTCGCCGACGCCGTCACCAGTGGCCTCTCGGTCGGCGTGCCCGGCACCCCCGCGACCTGGGAGACGGCCGTCCGGGAGTGGGGCCGGCACTCGCTGGGCGACGCGCTGGCGCCCGCCCGGCGGATCGCCGAGCAGGGCTTCACCGTCGACCAGACCTTCCAGGACCAGACCGCGCTCAACCAGGACCGGTTCAAGGACTTCCCCGCCACCGCGGAGCTCTTCCTGCCCGGCGGCAGACTCCCCGCCGTCGGCTCCACCCTGCGCAACCCCGATCTCGCCGCCACCTACGGCCAGTTGGCCAAGGAGGGCACCAAGGCGCTCTACCAGGGCGACCTCGGTGCCGACATCGTCCGGGCCGTCCAGCACCCCCCGGTGGACCCGGCCTCCGGGCGCAACGCCCGCCCCGGCAGGGTGGACGCCACCGACCTGGCCGACTACCAGGTCCGCCGCCAGCAGCCCACCCACGTCGCCTACCGCGACTACGACGTCTACTCCATCGCCCCGTCCAGCTCCGGCGGCACCACCGTCGGCGAGGCGCTGGGCATCCTGGAGGACGGCGAGCTGTCCCGGCTGAGCGCCACGCAGTACTACCACCACTTCCTGGACGCCTCCCGGATCGCCTTCGCCGACCGCAACCGCTGGGTCGGCGACCCGCGCTTCTCGTCCGTGCCCACCAGGGAACTGCTCTCCGAGCGGTACGCCGCCTCCCGGGCCTGCCTGATCAGCCCCGACCGGGCGCTCACCAGCCCGCTCGCCCCCGGCGACCCGCGCCACCCGGCCGACTGCGCCTCGTACGGCCCGGCGGTGGCCGAGCCGTACGAGGGGCTGAGCACCACCCACCTGAGCGTCGCCGACCGCTGGGGCAACGTCGTCTCGTACACCCTCACCCTGGAGCAGACCGGCGGCAGCGGCATCACCGTCCCCGGCCGCGGCTTCCTGCTCAACAACGAGCTGACCGACTTCGACTTCACCCCGCTCACCCCCGGGGTGCCCGACCCCAACCTGCCCGGGCCCGGCAAGCGGCCGCGCTCCTCGATCTCGCCGACCATCGTGCTGCGCGACGGCGAGCCGCTCCTCGCGGCCGGCTCGCCCGGCGGCGCGACCATCGTCACCACCACGCTCCAGGTGCTGCTCGGCCGGCTCGACCGCGGCCTGAGCCTGGAGCAGGCGATCGCCGCGCCGCGCGCCAGCCAGCGCAACACGGCCGCCACCCAGGCCGAACCGGCCTTCCTCGCGCTGCCCGAGCGGGCCCGGCTGGAGGCGCTCGGGCACGTGTTCAGCGGCACCCCGGAGATCGGCGCCGCGACCGGCGTCGAGCGCCTGCCGGACGGCCGCTGGGTGGCGGCCGTCGAACCGGTGCGCCGGGGCGGCGGCGCGGCGGCGGTGGTCCGGCCCGCGCCCTGAGCCCGGCCGCCGGATCCCTTGGGCAGGCCCGGTCTGTCAGTGGGCGGCGGTAGATTCGGGGTGGGCGTCCGGCTGGGCGCCCACCCCTCGTCCGTACGACCGGGAAGGCCGCCCGCCGTGACCGTCCGCATCGCCACCTGGAACATCAACTCCGTGACCGCGCGGCTGCCCAAGCTCCTGGAGTGGCTGGAGAGCGCCAAGCCGGACGTGCTCTGTCTCCAGGAGCTCAAGTGCGCCGCCGACGCCTTCCCGTACGAGGCGGTGCGCGAGCTCGGCTACGAGACGGCCGCCCACGGCAACGGCCGGTGGAACGGCGTCGCCATCGTCTCCCGGCTCGGCCTGGACGACGTGGTGCGGGACCTCCCCGGCCAGCCCGGCTACCTCGCCGACGACGCCCTGCTGCCCGACGTCGAGCCGCGGGCCGTCGCCGCCACCTGCGGGCCGGTCCGGGTCTGGTCCGTCTACGTGCCCAACGGCCGCGAGGTCGGCCACGCCCACTACCGCTACAAGCTGGAGTGGCTGGAGGCCCTGCGCAAGGCCTCGGTCGAGGACGCCGCCGGCCCGCGCCCCTTCGCCGTCCTCGGCGACTTCAACATCGCCCCCACCGACGAGGACGTCTTCGACGTCGCCGCCTTCGAAGGCCTGACCCACATCACCCCCGCCGAGCGCGCCGCGCTCGCCGCCCTCGGCGAGGCCGGCCTCCAGGACGTCGTGCCCCGCCCGCTCAAGTACGACCGGCCCTACACCTACTGGGACTACCGCCAGCTGGCCTTCCCGAAGAACCGGGGCATGCGGATCGACCTCACCTACGCCAACAAGCCCTTCGCCGACGCCGTCACCGACAGTTATGTGGACCGCGAGGCCCGCAAGGGCAAGGGCACCTCGGACCACGCGCCGGTTGTGGTGGACCTCGACCTGTGAGTCACGCGCGGTGAGTCACGCTGTGTGAGTGGCCGTCGCCCGAACGGTCCAGAGCGGTGGCCGAGCGGGTGAGGCCTGCATACCGTCGGTGAATGACTGGGTGTAGTTGTTCGATCACGGGGACTTCGGAGTCCCCGGCTGCGCCCGAGAATTCCGGAGGTTCCGGTATGCGCCCCACGCGTACGGCCGCCGCCGCCCTGATCGGCGCGACGGTGCTGACCGGTCTTACGGCCCCCCTCGCGCTGGCCAAGGACGGCGCGGCCACCGTCAGCCCGTCCCAGGCCGCACCGGGCCAGACCGTGAAGGTCACGGTCTCCTGCGAGAAGTCCGACAAGCCCAACGCCAAGACCATCACCGCCAACTCCCCGGCCTTCGAGGGCGGCCCGGCCACCCTCACGCTGGGGTCGGACGGCAAGCACACCGGCTCCGTCCGGCTGGCGGGCAAGTACGGCGGTGACAGCAAGGTGGACGGCAACTGCCCCGACGGCGGTGCCTTCGCCACCAACGTCAACGTGAAGGACGCCGGCGGCTCCGTACCCAGCCAGGGCCTCGGCGAATTCGGCAAGGCCGCGGGGGAGTGGGCCGGCTCGCTCGGCCAGTCCGGCGTGGGCGGCCAGCAGGTCGCCCCGCACGGCGCCGTGCAGACCGGCCTCGGCGGCTCGGTCGCGGCCGATCCGATCGAGCTGGCCGGCGGCGCGGCGCTGGTCGCCGGGGGGGTCGGCGGCTTCTGGCTGCTGCGGCGGCGCGGCGGCGCCGGGTCCCTCTGAGCGGCCCCGGCCTGCTCCGTCCGGGTCTGTTCCGCTGACGTCTGTTCCGTTCGCGAGCGTGCCGTTCGCGAGTGTTCCGTTCGAGAGTGCTCCGTGAGCGCCGCCGGGCCCGGGGGTCCGGCGGCGCTCAGGTGCGCGGGCCCCGCTCAGGCGGGCGCGGGACCGGCCGGGGCGGTCTCCGCGTTCTCCTGGTCCTCCTCGGGGAGGGCCCGAAGGGTGCCGCTGGCCAGCAGGTACTGGGCCAGGATGTATGTCGCCATGATCCAGAACTGGTGTCCCGGCAGCTCCCGCCACTTCGCCAGCTGGGTCGCGATCAGCGTGTCGGAGAGCAGGAACAACCCCCCGCCCAGTCCGGTCCGCCAGCCGAGCCCGGCCGAGGTGACGGCGGTGGAGGCCAGCAGCAGGCTGTAGCCGGCCACCGGCACCCGCAGATCGCCGAGGTCCGGCCAGAGCCGGCCGACCAGGGTCACCCAGGCCGTCGCGTACGCGGCGGCGACCACCAGCGCCCGCCGCCGGTCGCTGAGCGCCCCGCGCCGGACGAACATCGTCACGTAGCAGACGTGCGCCGCCGCGAAGGAGCCCATACCGGCCAGGAAGGCGGTGTCGTTGCCGAGCTGGAGCAGGACGTCCCCGCCCGCGCTCAGCAGCAGCGCGGGCGCCAGCAGCTTCGGCGCCCCGGCGGCCCGGTCCCCGGCGGCGGTCAGGCTGTGTGCGGCCAGCAGCGGCATCAGGGCCGGTTTGGTGGCGTGCTGCAGGACGGACGTGCCGGTGAGGATCGCGCCCAGGTGGGCCGCCGAGGTGGCGGCGAAGCCGCTGAGCAGCCCGGTGGCGGAGCGCAGGCGTCCGCCGAGCACGGCGCGGGTGGTCGTACGGATGCTCATGCGGCGGTGACCTCCGGAAGGGGCGGCGGGGGTGGGCTGGTCCGTCGTGGCACGATAGGCGACCGGCGGCGTCCGGGGGAAGAGTCTTGTTACCGGCGCGTAGCGGCCGGCCGCCCTGCCAGGGCGCGGCGGTGGATCCCGGCCGCGTCCCGGCGGCGGTCCGCCAATTCGCCGGCTGGTCCGGTTGCTGCCACCGGGGGCGGCGCCCACCGTCTACTCTGGTCCACGACATGGAGCAGCAGGAGTACGCGACCGGCACCACACAGGTGGCCGGTGGCACGGCGGACGGGCACACGGGCGAGGCGGGGCGCAACAGCACCGACGCCGCCGTCGCCGTACGCGAAGCCCGCCCTGACGGTCCGCAGGGGGGCCGGTCGGCCGGGAGTGCCGCCGCACCGTCGCCCGATCCCGGACTGCTCCGGCTCGCCCACTGGTTCGCCGCGGCCGATCCGGGCACCGCCGACGACCTCTGCACCGCCTCCTTCGGCCTCTACCCGGCCCGCCACTTCGGCGTCTGTGCCGAGCCGGCGGCCGGCGCCGGAGCGGACGCCGACGTCAGCTGGTGGCACGGCCCCACCGCGCACGCCCCGGCCGTGCTCCGCTCCCGCGAGGCCCGCCCGGCGCGCGGGCCGCGGCGGGCCCGGCGGGACGCGGCCGCGCTGCCCGTCGTCCTCTCAGGGGCCAAGCCGGGCAGGCCCGGCAAGCACCGCAAGCCCGAGCGGTCCCGGGCGGTGGCCGCACCGCAGGATCGTTCCGCCGCCGCCGAGCGCCGGATCGCCGCCCGCCTGCTGCTCGCCCACCCGCTGGTCACCGCCTCCGGGCCGCACGCCGACGGCTTCCCGCTGATCCGCCGTCACCGTGACTGGCTGACCGAACGCTTCGCCACCCTGCTCGGCTACCGGCTGGTCGTCGGCCCCTGGCATGCCCGCCTCTGCAAGGCCGGGCTTGGCCCCGGCGCCGCCCGCCGCCTCGAACACCCCGTCACCGGTGCCCCGTTCACCCCCGCCGGGTACGCCCAACTCGCCCTCGCCCTGGCCCTGTTGGTGGACGCTCCGGAGCGGCTGCCGCTCGACCGGCTGCTGGCCGCGATGCACGAGGCCGCGCCCGCGCTGGCCGCCGCCCCCGCCGACCGGGCCATGGCCCTCGCCGCGCTGGCGGACTGGCAGGTGCTCACCGACCTGCCGGCCGACCCGGCCGATCCGCGCGCGCGGACCGCCGTCCTGACGGTGGACCGGGAGCTCGCCCGGGCCGTCCCGGCCGGCCCGCCCGCCCTCGCCGACGACGCCGCCGACCTGATCCGCCGCGCCGCCGAGGCCGAGCCCGCGACGGCCGTCCGCCGCCTCCTCGCCGAGACCCCGGCCGTGCTCGCCGCCGACCTGTCCGAGAAGCAGCGCGCCTGGCTGCACCGCCACCGCCACACCGGCCCGGCCGCCCTCGCCGACTTCCTCGGCCTGGAGGCCGAGCTGCGCGCCGAGGGCGTCGCCCTGCTCGACCCCGCCGACGAGCTGACCGACCTCGCCCTCCCCGGCGCGGGCACCCTCGCCCAGGCCACCCTGCTGCTGGTCGAGCGCCTGGTCGAGGAGGTCCGCCCGCTCCCCGGCGAGCCGGACGCCGGCCTCGATCTGCCGATCCCCGAGGTGCCGATCCCCGACGCGCTGATAGACGGTGTCCTGGGCGACCTCGCCGACGAGTACGGCCTCCCGGCCGGCTGGCGCCGCGACTACCTCGCCGACCGCACCGCCCTGCGCCGCGACGCGCTGGACCTGCTCCACCGGATGGGCCTGATCACCCCCGCCCCGCGCGGCACCCGGCCCCCGGGCTGGCTCCTCCGCGCCCCCGCCGCCCGCTACGCCCCGGCGGCCGACCTGCTCCCCGCGCCCGGCAGCGGCCGCCACTCCCGACCGGACGCACCGGACGCACCGGCGATCCCGGCGCCCACGGCCCCGCGGGCGGAGCAGCGGGCGTAGCGCCCGGCCGAGGCTGAGGCCGAGGCCGAGGTACCCCCTGCCGGTGCGCCGCCCGGTTGCCGCGTGCTCACCCGTGCCTTCTCACCCGAGCCGCCGCAGCCGGCCCGGGGTGGTCCCCAGCCGCTCGCGCAGGAGGGTGGTGAGGGTCGTGGCGTTCTCGTAGCCCACCCGCCGGGCCACCGCCTCGGTCGGCAGGGTGGTGGTGCGCAGGAGGTGCACCGCGTGGTCGAGGCGGATCCGCTGGGCGAAGCGAAGCGGGGAGACGCCCACCACCCGGGCGAGGGCGCGCTGCAGCGTGCGCTCGCTCGTGCCGATGGCCCGGGCGGCGTCCGCGATGCGCAGCGGCCGGTCGAGGTGCTCGCGGACCCAGCGCTCGAAGGCGCCGACCGTCGGGTCGGCGCGGGCGAGGTGGCCGGGGACGGCGTAACCGGCCTGGGTGGGGCGGGAGTCGGCGACGAGGTAGCGCGCGGCGAGGTCGGCCAGCGCCGGACTGCCGTCCCGTACCAGGCAGAGCGCCAGGTCGAGGTGGGCCATGGCGGCCCCGGCCGTGGTGACACCGGGCGCCCGGGCGACCATCAGGCTCTCGTCCAGAGCCACCCGCGGGTAGCGGCGGCGGAACTCGGGCGCGAGCCACCAGCTGGTGGTGGCGGGCAGCCCGTCGAGCACGCCGCTCTCGGCGAGCACGAAGGTACCGGTGCAGGCCGCCGCCAGGGCGATCCCGTCCGCGCGGGCCTGCCGGACCGTTTCGAGGACGGGCCGCTGCCCGGGGGCGGTGACCCACGCGGTGAGCGGTTCCGGCTGCTTCCGCCAGGCCCCGGGCACCACCAGGACGTCCGGGGCTCCGGCGGCCTCCGGCGTGGCGGTGTCCACCAGGTGCCCGGCGGCCGTCCGCACCGGGCCGTACGGGCTGACACACCGCACCTGCCAGGCGGGCGGGGGCTGCGGGAGCTCCCGGCGCAGTTCGTTGGCGGTCCGCAGCACGTCGAGCACCGCGGCGAGGCCGGAATCGAAGACCCCGTCGGCGACCAGGACCGAGACTCTCATGTCGGAAACGGTAAGGGATGTGTCGGATCCGCCACTGGAGGGGCCGGTGGCCCCGCTCCTACGGTGGGCAGCCAGCGGCCCCGACAACCACTCAGGAAGGAATGCCGATGACCGATCCCGCCGTCTCCGCGACCACCCGCGTCGGACTGATCGTCCGCCTGGAGGCCAGACCGGAACACGCCCAGGAGCTCCAGGAACTCCTCACCGGCGCCCTCGACCTCGCCCGGGAGGAGACCGGCACCACGGTCTGGTTCGTGCTGCGCCTCGGTCCGGCCTCCTTCGCCATCGTCGACGCCTTCCCGGACGACGGGGCCCGCCAGGCCCACATCGACGGCCGGATCGCCGACCTCCTCCGCGCCGAGGGCCCGCGCCTGCTGGCCGCCCGGGTGGAGGTCAGCCCGGTCGACGTGCTGGCCGCGAAGCTCCCCGCGGCCTGAACCCCCGGCCGTACCGGCGGGCCCGGGGCGGCGGGGCTCACGGTCTGGCGGTGGCGGTGGCCACGGTGCCGTGCTGGACGGTCTCGACGGTGACGGCCACGCCGCAGGCGCCGAGGATGACGGAGGCGAGAACGGCGGTGCACGCGAGGAAGCGGCGGTGCCGCTGGGGGAGCGGGAAGCGCGGTTCCTGGAGGGCGGCCGGAGGGTTGGCGTTCATGGCACG
This sequence comes from Kitasatospora sp. NPDC088351, assembly GCF_040685575.1. Taxonomy (NCBI): domain Bacteria; kingdom Bacillati; phylum Actinomycetota; class Actinomycetes; order Kitasatosporales; family Streptomycetaceae; genus Kitasatospora; species Kitasatospora sp. NPDC088351. The sequence continues at coordinate 100,454 of NZ_JBFBIL010000009.1, forward strand.
GAGGTTTCCAGGGCGGTGTGAACGGTCGCTACGCACGGGTGAAGTCCGGATGGGGGGCGGGCGTCGGATTGGGCCCGATATGCCCCACCCCGCACCGCCCCGCCCCGAGCGGGGGCGGGGCGGTGCGAATTCACCTGAACGGGGGACGGTCGCGCCGGCGGGCGTCGGCCATCGCCTCGCCCACGGCGACCCGGACGGCATCCCGTAGGCCGTGGGCCGGGTGGAACCGGGACGGGCCGGCCGCCGGGTCCTCCCGCAGCTCCTTCACGAGGGAGACGCAGAGCAGCAGCATCACCACGACGAACGGCAGCGCGACCAGGATGGTGGCGTTCTGCAGCGCGGTGAGCCCGCCCGCCAGCAGCAGCGCGGCGGCCACCCCGCCCATCAGGACGCCCCAGACCACCACCAGCCAGGTGCGGGGGTGCAGGGAGCCCCGGCTGGAGAGCGAGCCGAGGACCAGCGAGGCGGAGTCGGCGCTGGTGACGAAGAAGGTCATCACCAGCAGCACCGCGACCACGCTGGTCACCGAGCCGAGCGGGAGCGAGCGCAGCATCTCGAACAGCGACGCCTCGGCGCCCTGCGGGATGGTGGCGACCAGGTCGGCCGCGCCGGTGGAGTCCAGCCGGATCGCCGTCCCGCCCATCACGCAGAACCAGATCACCGTCGCCCCGCTGGGCACCAGCAGCACGCCGAGCAGGAACTGCCGGACGGTGCGGCCGCGCGAGATCCGGGCGATGAAGGTGCCGACGAACGGCGCCCAGGAGAGCCACCAGGCCCAGTAGAAGATCGTCCAGGTGCCGAGCCAGCTCTCGTCGGTGAAGGCCCCGGTCTGGGTGGACATGGTGAGCAGGTCGGAGAGGTAGCCGCCGACGCTGGAGGGGATCGAGTCCAGGACGAACACCGAGGGGCCGAACACGAAGACGAAGACCATGATCAGCGAGGCCAGTACGACGTTCGCGGTGGAGAGCCACTTGACGCCCTTGTGGACGCCGGAGAAGGCGGAGAGGACGAAGGCCGCGGTCAGCGAGCCGATGATGATCAGCTGGGCGTGCTGGGTGTTGCGCACCGAGGAGATGTAGCCGAGGCCGTCCGCGACCTGGAGGGCGCCGAGGCCGAGGCTGGTGGCGGAGCCGAAGACGGTGGCGAAGACGGCGAGCATGTCGATTCCCCGGCCGGCCCAGCCGTCCGCGCCGCGCTGTCCGATCAGCGGGACGAAGGCGGCGGAGATCCGGTTGCCCCGGCCCTTGCGGAAGGTGGTGTAGGCGAGCGCGAGGCCGCCGACCGCGTAGATCGCCCACGGGTGCAGGGTCCAGTGGAACAGCGAGAACTCCAGCGCCTGCTGGGCGGCGGCGGCGCTCCGCGGTTCCAGGCCGGAGCCCGGCTGCGGGGCGGCGAAGAGCTGGAGCGGCTCGCCGACGCCGTAGAACATCAGGCCGATGCCCATGCCGGCGCTGAACATCATGGCGATCCAGGCGATGGTGCTGAACTCCGGTTCGTCGTCGTCGCGCCCGAGCCGGATCCGGCCGAAGCGGCTGAACGCGAGCAGGACGGCGAGCACCAGGAAGACATCGGCGGCGACCACGAACAGCCAGCCGAAGTTGTGCAGGACCCAGCCCAGCGCGGTGCTGGAGGTCCGGCCGAGGGAGTCCTCGGCGAAGACGCCCCAGGCGACCACCCCGAGCACCAGGACGGCGCTGATCCCGAACACCGCCCGGTCGGTGGGGAGGGTCGAGGCCGGTTGGTCCGGTTCCGTCGGATCGGGCTCGGGGGTCGGCGGATGACTGCTCATCGGGGTGCCTCTCGTGGCGTACTGGGGCTCGGTGACATGATCAGAAATTGGCTACATGTCGTACTATGTCCAGTTCGCGCCGGGAGGGCGGGGAGGGCACGCCGGGGAAGGGGCCGTCGGGCGGGGTGCGCGGGCCCCGGCCCCGGGCCGTGCGAACGGGCCCTCAGGCCGCCTGGCCGGTCGCGAAGTCCAGCAGCAGTCGGCGCAGTTCGGGCAGCCGCTCGGTCACCGCCAGGTGGCCGCAGGCGAGTTCGGCCGCAGGCCGGTCCGCCGGCGACCGGTCCGGCCGGGCCCGGTCAGACGGTCGGCTGGACCTCGTACGGGGCGGGGTACGGCGTCTCGTACGGGGTCAGCACCAGCCGCACCACGTCCTCCAGCCGCCGCCGGGCGTCCCCGAGCGTGGTGCGGCCGGTCACCCAGGCGGTCAGCTCGCCCTGCCAGGCGTGCCCGACGATGTGCCGCACCAGATCGCTCGCGGCGGCCGGGACCTCCGCCATCACCGCCTGGAGCGCGGCGCTGTCGGCCCGGGCCATGCCCTGCAGGGCCTCGCTGGCGAAGGGATCCGTGGAGGCGGCGACGGCCACCCGGAGCCGGGCCAGCTCGGGCTGGCGCTGGTAGGCCCGCATGCCGCCGCGGACGAAGCGCACCACCCGGTCGGTGGCCCCCAGCCCGGCGCGCGGCCCGCGCAGCTCCGCCACCAGGTCGGCCAGCAGCAGCCGATGCCACTCGGCGATCGCCGCCGCCAGCAGATGGTCCTTGGAGGAGAAGTAGCGGTACGCCGTCCCCAGGGCGACTCCGGACCGCTCGCAGACCTGTTTCATCTGCAGCCGCTCGACGCCGATCTCGTTCACCAGGGCAAGCGCGGCCGCGATCAGGCTTTCGCGGCGTTCGAGCTGACGCGGAGACATCGCCTCCACCGGTCGTGGTGACAGGTCAACCTTGGTCACCCGCACCATGATACGGCTCAGGACCGCTCAGGAGTATGACGCCGACCGGCCGCCCGGAGTTCGCCCCCCGGACACCGGCCCGGGTGAGGGCGTGAGGGGCGGCCGGCCGGTGGTCAGCGGAGCCGGGCCGACCTCTCCCGGACCAGGGCCTCCTGGGTGGCGGAGGCCACCAGCCGCCCGCTCCGGTCGTAGAAATCGCCGTGCGACAGGCCCCGGCCGTCCGAGGCGGACGGGCTGCGCTGGTCGAACAGTAGCCACTCGTCGGCCCGGAACGGCCGGTGGAACCACATCGAGTGGTCCAGCGAGGCGAGGATCAGCCGGGGCGGCTCGGTCAGCTGGAAATAGCTCGGCTGCACGTGCAGTCCGGCCGTGGACCCCAGCGTGAGGTCCGAGAGGTAGGTGAGCGCGCCGACGTGCAGCAGCGGGTCGTCGGCGGGCAGCGGGGAGCCGGTGCGCAGCCAGACGAACTGCTGCTGCATGCCCGGGGCGGCCGGCGGCACCCCGGGCGCGTCCGGCGGGACGAACCGCAGTTCCATGGTGCGGAAGCCGGCCGTGCGGTCGAAGTCCCGGCGGGCGGCCTCGTCCCAGAGCGAGAACGCGTCCGGCACCTCCTCGGGGCCGGGCAGCGGGGGCATCGCGCGGCGGCGGTCGTCCGCCGGCTCGGGCCGCTTGAAGGAGGCGGAGAGGGTGAAGACCGCGTCCCCGTTCTGGACCGCCGTCACCTGGCGGGTGGCGTACGACAGGCCCTCGCGGACCCGGTCGACCTCGTAGTGGATCGGGCGGGTCGGGTCGCCGGGGAGCAGGAAGTAGCCGTGCAGCGAGTGCGCCACGCGGCCGGCCTCGACGGTGTGCCCGGCGGCGGTCAGTGCCTGTGCGGCGACCTGGCCGCCGAAGGCCCGCATCGGGGCTCCGGCGTGGCAGCGGCCCCGGAACGTGTTCTCGTCCAGCCGTTCGATCCGTAGCAGCTCGGCGAACGATCCGGCGCTGTCGGTGGCCCGTCTCTCCTGTTCGGTCACTTCAGTCACAGGCCCATAGTGACAGAAGCCCGCACTATGGGGGACGTGAGCCGATCGGCCAGTTCGAAAGGGCGGTAGGTATAGAACCTGTTTCAGTATTGGCCGGGCCCGACGGGCTGTCAGTGCCGCCGCCTAACGTGCTCGCCATGTCGCAAGCCGCACACGCGTACGCCTATCTGCGCCCGTCCGCCGTCCTCGACGGAGCCGACGGCCCGCGCCTCGCCCTGGAGACCTCCGGCGGCGCCACCCCGCTCGGGGCGGTCGCCAACCCGCGCTTCTTCGCGGGCTTCCTCGCCGATCCGGCACCGGCCGCCGCCGCGCTGCTCGCCGTCGCCGATGTCGCCGCCGCCCGCTACTACCAGCCGCAGCTGCGCGCCTCGCTGGACCCGGTGGTCACCGCCAACGGGGACCGGCTGCGCTTCGAGTCCTTCTCGGGCTGCTGCGGCGTCTACGCCCGTCTCGACGTGCTGGAGGCCGGCCTCGACGGGGACGACATCGGCCACGGCACCACCAACGTGGACGTCAACAACCCGCTGCGGGAGGCGCTCACCCGGATCGGCCCGGCCGACCCGCTGCACCTCGCCGTCGGACCGGACGCGCTGGAGGTGACCACCTTCGACGGGCCGGTCGTGGAGAAGAAGGTCCCGCTGCCCGAGCGCTGGCTGCGCGGCTTCGCCGAGACCCAGGTGACCGCCGCCGGCTTCGACCTGCGGGCCGAGCTGCCCGCCGCCGAGGCGGTCCGCTTCCTGCGCTCGCTACCGCGCGCCGGCAGTGGCGGCCGGGCCGCGGCCCGCACCGCCCAGTGGGTGGTCCCGGCCGGCCGGACGCTGCGGCCGACCACCCGCCCGGTGCCCGGCGCGGTCTGCCTGCCCGGCCCGGAGCGGCTGGTGGCCCTGCAGCGCGTACTCCGGCACGCGCTGGCGCTGCGGGTGTACGGGCCGGTGGCGGCCGACGGACCGGTGGCCTCGGCCTGGGAGGCGGTGCTGCCGGGGATGCGCCTCACGCTCACCCTCTCGCCCGACGCCTCCCGGGGCTTCTCCGGCGAGGGCGGGGTGCTGGGCGCGCTGGCCACCGGCACCGCCGAGCAGGACGCCGAGCTGGTCGCGGTGCTGCTCGCCTGGGAGCCGCGGATCGAGGTGGCCGAGCTGGCCGAGCAGTCCGGGCTCACCCCCGCCCGGGTGCGGGCCGCCCTCACCCGGCTGGGCACCGCCGGGCAGATCGGCTACGACACGGCGGAGGCCGCGTACTTCCACCGGCAGCTGCCGTACGACGCCGGCCGGGCGGAGGCGCGCAACCCGCGGCTGCGGGCCGCGCAGGCCCTGGTCGCGGCGGGCGCGGTGCGGCTGGAGGCGGGCGGTGCGCTCGCCACGGTGACGGTGGACGACCACCTCCAGCGGGTACGGACGGACGAGGCGGGCCGGGCGAGCTGCACCTGCCTCTGGTGGGCCAAGTACCGGGGCGGGCGCGGGCCGTGCAAGCACGCGCTGGCGGTCGGGATGGTCCGCGAGGCGGCCGCGGCCGGCGCGGTTCCGGCGACGGGCGCGGAGGTGGCCCGATGAGCGGGGTCACGGAGCCGGGGAGCCGGGTCGAGGAGCTGCTGCGGGCGGTGCGGGAGGGGCGGGGACCGCAGATCCCGGCCCTGGTGGCCGCACTGGACCCGGCCGAACGGCGGGCCTGCCTGCCGGAGCTGAAGGCGCTGCGCAAGCAGGTCCGGGGCGAGTGGTCCAAGGAGGCGAGCGCGCGGTCCGGGGCGCTGCTGTTCGCGGGCGCCGGCTGCCACGCGGGGCCGGCCGCCGCCGCCACCTGGATCGGCGGGCGGGACTTCGCCGGCCGGTCCTGGGCCCGCCACCCCGCGCTCGCCGACGTGGTCGAGGCGCAGCCGGTGGAGTGGCAGATCGAGGTGGTCACCCGGCTCTCGGCGCGGCCCGTCCAGCAGTGGGGCTGGGACCTCTACCCGCTGATCGAGCGGGTGGTGCGGCGCACCGGCTGCCCGGTGCCCGACTCCGAGGCCTTCACCACCGAGTGGCTGCGCCAGGTCTCCTCCGGCGGAGGCGGCCGCCGCGGCGAGTCCACCACGCTGCTGGAACGGCTGCGCCGCGACCCGTACCTGCCGGTGCTGCTGCCCAAGGTGTTCGAACTCGCCGACATCGGCTCGATGCTGGACCACCGGCGCAGCGACCGGCCGGGGGACTTCTGGCCGGAGGCGGTCGCCGGGCTGGCGGCCGAGGGCGTGCTGGACCGCGCCGGGCTGATCGACCGCTGCCTGGCCCGGCTGGTGCGCGGTGGCAGGCCGGGCGACCAGCGGCTCTTCCTGGTGACCTTGCAGGCCCTCGCGCCCACCCCCGGGGAGTACGCGGGGCAGGTGCGCAGCCTGGTGGCGCTGCTGGACGGCCTCTCGGCGGTGGCCGGCCACGCCCAGCAGGTGCTGACCGAGCTCGACGAGGCGGGCCTGGTCGAGGCGGAGGTGCTGACCGAGGCCTCGGCGGTGGTGCTGTTCCGGACCGAGAAGAAGCTCGTCCGGGCCCAGCTGGGCTGGCTGGAGAAGGCGGCCCGGCGTTCGCCGGAGCGGGCCGGCCCGGTGGTGCTGGCGGCGGCCGAGGCCTTCGGCCACCCCGACACGGCCCTCCAGGAGCGGGCGCTCAACGTGGTGGCCCGCCACCTCAAGGCGGCCGGCGAGGCCGTTCTGCCCGAGCTGCGGTTCGCCGCCGAGGGGCTCAGCCCGGCCCACCACGCCCGGGCCGGCGTGCTGCTCGGCGCGCCGGTGGGCGGCGACGACCCGGACACCGGGTGGACCGAGCTGCTGCCCCCCGTCCCGGTGCCGCGTCCGCTGGGGGAGCCGATCGCCACCCCGGCCGAGGTGGCCGAGGAACTGTCGGCCCTGCTGGCGGCGGAGCAGCCGGAGGTCGCCGTCTTCGAACGGACCCTGGACGGCCTGGTCCGGCACGCCCACCGGGACCGGGCGGCGCTGGCCGAGGCGCTCGGGCCGGTGCTGCGGGTGCACCCGTGGAACGGCCCCGGACGGTGGGCCGACTGCTCGCCGCGGGACGTCCTGTACGTCGCGCTCGCGATCACCGGGGAGGTCGATCCGCACCGCCGGGACTCGTTCTGGCGCCGGCAGGCGCGGTCCCCGCTGCGCGGTGAGCACAACACCGTCCACGGGAACGTCCTCGCCGCCCGGCTGACGGAGGCGGCCCAGCGGGTGACGGCGGACCGGCCGCCGCTGCTGCTGGCCACGCCCACCGACGCGACCGGTGCGCTGGCGGCGGCGGTGCTGGTCGAGCGGGTGGCCGGGTACGAGGCGGCGGGCGTCGAACCGGGGCCGGCGGACCTGCACACCGCGCTGCTGCGGCTGACCCCGGCCCCGGACGGCGAGGTGCCGGCCGCCGCCGGGCGGCTGGCCTCACCGGCCGGGCGCTGGGTGGCCCGGTGGCTGCGCGAGGGCGGGCTGCCCCGCCGGCGCTCCGAGCGGGTGGTCTTCGCGCCCATGGCGGGGGCCAAGCCGGTCCACCGCTACTGGGAGCGCTGGTGGGAGGAGCTGAAGCGGGTCGTCGTGGCCCAGCCCGGCATCGGTGCCGGCCCCGAGGGCCCGGCGGGCGAGCGGCTGGGCGCCGACTTCCGGGCGCTGCTGGAGGGCACCGAGCCGAGCGTGGCGCGGGTCAGGAAGCAGGCCGAGTGGCAGTGGCAGCCGACCGCGCACTGGGCCGCGCTCCTCCCGCACCACCGCGAGGAGCTGGCCGCCCGCTGGCTGGACTGGTTCGCCGGGGTCGCGGACCGTGAGATCCGCGGCCCGGCCCGGATGCTGCCCCCGCTCGCCGAGGCCGGCGGCCCGGCCGGGCTCGCGGTGCACCTCGCGGTGGCGTACGGCCTGGGCGCGCGGTTCCCCGAGGACCGGACGGCGGCGGTGGACGCGCTGCTGGTGCTCGCCGCGCGCGGGGACCTGGACGCCGGGCTGCTCGGCCGGGAGCTGGCCGAACTGGTCGCCATCGGCGCGGTCAAGCCGGTCCGGCTGGGCCAGGCGGTGGCGGCGGCCGCCGAGACCGGCGCGTACGCCACGGTCTGGTCGGTCCTGGCGGCCGCCCTGCCGGGCCTGCTGGCCGGCGAGCCGGCGCGGGGCGCGGGGGACGTGGTCGCGGTGGCGGCGGACTGTGCGCGCCGGTGTTCGGCGCGCGGGCCGATCGAGCAGGTGAGCGCGGTGGCGCAGCGCTCCGGGTCGAGCCGGCTGGTCAAGGAGTCGCGGGCGCTGCGGGAGGTGCTGGCGGGCTGATCCCGGGCGGCGGTGGGGGCGGCCGGGAGTTTGAGAACACTCGTTCTTGACTGAGTGTTCTTAAACTCGTAGGGTCCTGGGCATGGGAAGACCACGCGCCTTCGACGAGGACGAGGCCGTTCAGGCGGCAGCCGAGCTGTTCGCCACCCGGGGCTACGAAGGCACCTCGGTGGACGATCTGGTCACCGGCCTCGGTGTGCACCGGGGCAGCCTCTACAAGGTGTTCGGCAGTAAACGCGGCCTCTATCTGACCGCGCTGCGCCGCCACCTGGACCAGGAGGTGCTGCCGCTCGCGGCGGCCCTCGGCGAGGCCCGCGACCTGCCCGCCGTGCTGGCCCAGGCCGCCGCCGGGTACGACGGCGGCCGGGCCGCCGGGCTGCTGCTGTTCGCGGCGGCCGAGCGGGCGCCGTCCGACCCGGACGTCGCCGCGCTCGTCGAGGAGGGGTTCGCCGCGCTCGACCGGGCGATCGGACGGGTCCTGTCCGCCTCCGGCGATCCCGCGGGCGGCTCGCCCGACGGGCCGGCCGGGGTGCTGGCCGCCACCGTGCTCGGTCTGCGCCTGCGGGCCCGCGCCGGGGTCGGCGGGCCGTCGCCCGTCGCCGTGGCGGCGCTCGCCGGCCGCCTCACGGGCTGACCCGCCGGGCGCCGCCACACCACCACCACTGCACCGTCACCACCGCACCACCACCACCGCACCGTCACCGGCAACAGAACTGGGGAACGCTCCATGGCTCACGTGAGTGTCAGCAACGGCCTGCTCGTCGTCGAGATCGAAGGGCTCGACCGGCTCTGGGCGGTCAAGAGCAGGATCGAGATCCCGCTCGGCAACGTCCGGGGCGCCACGCTCGACCCGGGGATCCTCCGTGAGCCCAAGGGCGTCAAGGTCGGCGGCACGTACTTCCCCGGGCTGATCACGGCCGGGACGTTCCGGTCGGGCGGCGAATGGGTCTTCTGGGACGTCAAGAACCCGGCCAGGGCCGTGGTGATCGAACTCGCCGACGAGCGGTACAGCCGGCTGATCGTCGAGGTCGACGACCCGCACGCCACCGTGGACCTGGTCGAGCGGCGGAAGGGCGCGCCGCCGGCCGGGCCGGTGGCGGCGGAGCGGTAGGAGGGCGGGAGAACGGCAGGGGACCGGCCCCGCGTTCGGGCGGCGGCCCGAGTGCCGCCGCCCCGGCGGGCCCGGTCAGACGGGGACGCCGTCGTCCTCGGCCGAGGCCTTCGACCGCGCCGACCCGTTCGCGCCGGCCGGGTCCGCGCCGTCCGGGACCGGTGGCCGTGGGCCCGTCGGCTGCGGTTCGGACGGCTGCTCCTCCGCCGGCCGCGTCGTGACCGCCCGCCACCAGAGACGCAGGGCCGGGGCCTCCACCGGCTCGAAGGGCTTGCCCGGCCGGGGCACCGCCAGCCGGGCGCCGAGCGACTGGGCCGCCGCGACCACCCGCTCGGCGGGTTCGTCCCAGGGGTGCAGCGCCAGGTTGAAGGTGCACCAGTGGATCGGCAGCAGCAGTTCGCCGCCGAGGTCCAGGTGCGCCCGGACGCCCTCCTCGGGCGTCATGTGCACCTCGGGCCAGAAGTCGCTGTACGCGCCGACCTGCATCATCGTCGCGTCGAACGGGCCGAGCCGGCGGCCGACCTCGGCGAAGCCCGGGAAGTAGCCGGTGTCCCCGCTGTGGAACAGCCGGTGCCCGCCGCCGGCCACCACCCAGGACGCCCAGAGGAACAGCGCGCTGGTGCGCGGGCCGCGGCTGCAGTAGTGCCGGGCCGGGGTGGCGGTCAGGGTCAGCCCGGCGACCTCGGCCGAATCCCACCAGTCCAGCTCGACCAGCCGGTCGGCCGGCACCCCCCAGTGCTCCAGGTGCGCGCCGACCCCGAGCGGCACGGCGAACACCGCGCCGGTGCCGGTCAGCTCGCGGATGGTGGCCATGTCCAGGTGGTCGTAGTGGTCGTGCGAGACCACCACCACGTCCACCGGGCCGAGTTCGGCGAGCGGCAGCGGCACCGGGTGCAGCCGCTTGGGGCCGGTCCAGCCGAACGGGGAGCAGCGGTCGCCCCAGACCGGGTCGAACAGCACCCGGCGGCCGCCGATCTCGGCCAGCACGGTGGCGTGGCCGAGCCAGGTGAGCCGCAGGCCCGAGGCGGGCGGCCGGGCCAGGTCGGCGGGGAGCAGCCGGTGCACCGGCACGGCGGCGCCGGGCGCCCGGCGGGTCCTGTCGCCGGTGAGCTGGGCCCGGGTGATCTCCAGCGGGGTGCGCTCGTACACCAGTCGGCGGGTGGGCAGCGGGTTGCGGAAGGCGCCGTCGGCGAACTGCGGTGAGCGGTGGATCCTGGACAGCCGCTCGCCCCGCGGCTCGGCCCCGAAGGCGTCCGTCCGGACCCGGTGCCAGGCCGCGCGGGACAGTCCGGCCAGACCCGGGGGAGTGGCGAGCTGTGGGGTGAGACCGGCGACGCGGGTGAACCACGGGACGGGGCGGGGCACGGCACCTCCAAGGACGGTTACGGCTACCGGGCATGCCGGGGCGCGTACCGAGGGCGATGGGGCCTCTGCGATACGACAACCATCTCGTCGGAGGTTACTCGCCGTGGGCCGTCCGGACCTGGTGAGCGGCCCCGCGCACGCCGTTCGGCGTAGCGGGGGCCGGGGCGGGACCTACGCCGGGACCTACGCGTAGAAGAGGGTGATCGCCTCCGCGACGCAGTGCGGCTTGGCGCTCTCCGCGCTGCTGATGGTGAACCGGACCACCGTCCGGACGCCGCCGGGCACCTCGGTGGCGGAGACCAGCTCGGCCGTCGCCCGGACCGCCGTGCCGACCGGCAGCGGCGCCGGGAAACGGACCTTCTCCGAGCCGTAGTTCAGCGCCATCCGGACGCCCCCGACGCTGTAGCACTCCTTGGCCAGCATCGGGACGAGCGACAGCGTGAGGTAACCGTGCGCGATCGTCGAGCCGAACCGACTCTCCTTCGCCCGCTCCGGATCCACGTGGATCCACTGGTGGTCACCGGTGGCCTCGGCGAACAGGTCGATCCGCTCCTGCTCGACGGTGTGCCACTGGCTGGTGCCCAGCTCGGTGCCGACGGCGGCGGTCAGCTCGGCGAGGGAGGCGAAGGACGTCACGGGTGCTCCTGGGTGAGGGTGAGGACTCCGGCAGAGTATGCCCAGTCGCCGGTCACCTGTCAGGAGCCGGTCCCGATCGGGGTCGCACCGCCGGACGGCCGCCGAACGCCTGTCGGAGGGCGGGGGGTTCGGGAAGGCGCGGGCCCGGGAGCGCGGCGCCGGGAGCAGGAGCGCGGGAGTTCAGGACCGCTGGACGCTGCGGCCGACCGGCAGCAGCCGCCGGCCGCTGACCAGCTCCGGTACCAGCGAGACGAACATCGGGTCCGGGTCGCCGACCCAGGGCCGCAGACCGGAGCGCAGCGCACGCCGGTACTGCTCCGGATCGCGCACCACGTCCGCCCGGCCGTGCACCAGCACGCTCCAGCCGGTCCGGGTGACCGGGTCCAGCTGGTCCGCCTGGAAGGCCACGACCGTGCCGTCCAGCCCCCGCGCGGTCGTACTGCCCCGGCGCACCGCCAGCAGCAGCCGTCCGTCCGGCGCGACCTCGAAGGAGACCGGCAGGACCGCCGGCAGCGCGTGCTCGGTGTACACCACGCGCCCGACGGGCACGGTGCTGAGCAGCCGCAGGCACTCGGCCTCGCTCAGGGACTCCACACGGTCGTCACGGTCCATGTGTCCGATCGTCCTCCTGTCGGTGCGGTGGCCGATAGGGCCCATGGTCCCTGAGCGGGCAGGACGGGAGCCCCGTTCGCGGGCGCCCGGGCGGTAGCTTGTCCGGCGGCGGTACGGGAGAGCGCGGTCGTACGGGAGTGCGGGCGCGACAGGCGGTTCCGGGTGTCCCGGGGCCGGCGAGGAGGGGGCGTGCGGATGGTCGGCGGAGTCGATCTGGTGGTGATCGGGGCGGACGGCGGGCCCGACCGCGGCTTCGGGGGCTCGGCGCGCGCGGCGGACGGCGCCCGGCTGCTCGCCGAGGTCCTGCCCGGGATGTGCTTCGACGCCGGCTCGGCCGGCTGCCGGGTCGCCGTGGTGGACCCGGGCGCGGACGCCAACACCATGCTCACCGCCGTCCGGGAGGCGGCCCAGCGCCCCGGCCGGTGGCTGGTGGTCTGTCTGGTCGGCCAGTTGGCCGCCGATCCGCGCGGGCGGCGGCTCGCCCTGGTCACCGGTGGCAGCACCGCCGACAACGCCTACCGGCGCGGGCTGGCCTGGGACTGGGTGGTGAGCGCGATGGTCCACGGCGACCAGGAGGAGGCGCTGCTGCTGGTGGACGCCGTCGCGGACCGGGACACCTGGGCGGCACTCGAACGCGGGGGCGGCGAGGACGGGGCCGGTGAACTGCTCAGCTATCCGCGCGTCCCGCTCTGGGGCCGGGTCGGCCGCTTCACCCCCGGCCGGCGTGGCCGGGACGCGGTCCTGCCCGGCGGTGAAGGATCGTTCAGCCAGGTGCTCACCGACGTCCTCCGGCAAGGGGTCCCGGGCGCGCCGGCCGCCGTCGCCCCGCTGGACCTCCAGCCGGCCGTCGCCGCGCTGCTCGACGGGGGCGGGCCCGCCGCCGGAAGCGGCGCGCCGGGCGCACGCCTGCTCGTACCGCCGCAGGGCGGGCGCCTGTTGATGCGCAATCGGGCCGCGGTTCGGGGCGCATTGGCCGGATTGTCGCTTTCCGAGGAACTGTTGGCCGTTCTGTGGCGAGAAAGTGCTCCGACGGATCCGCCTTCCGCGTAAGGTCAGGGGGCCCGAGGTGTTGCCGTGAAGGGCCGGGTTGGCGAAGAATCGACGCACTCGCAGCAACACCGGCGGGACGGCGGAATTCTTCTGGCGGCCACGGAGCACGAACGGGGTCGGTCGCGATGAGGTGGGGCGATGCGGCAGCGCGGAATTGTGGTGCGCCCTGGGGTTGTTGGGGCCAGTGGGGTGGTTTTGGCGATGCTGCTGAGCGCGTGTGCGGCCAGTGGTGACGCCGGTTCCGTCGACCGCCTGGGGACGACTGCGCCCAGTGTCGCGGCGGTGACCCCGGTAGCTCCTTCGGGTGGTCCCGCAAACGACCGGATCGCGCCGACCGAAGGCCCCGAAGGGGCGGCGGGCCGTGCGGTGCTGAGGACCTATCAGGACTGGTGGACGGCGCAGACGGAGGCTTTCGGCCGTTCCGATTCGGACGGTTCCACGCTGGAGGCCTACTCCTCGGGGAGCGCGCTGGGCGGAACCCTCGTCAATCTCCGTCAGCTCCACGACGCCAAAATGGTGATGATCGGCAGCCCGCGGAATTCCCCCGTGGTGAAGACCCTTGATCTGACGGCCGCTCCACAGACCGCCGTGATCGAGGACTGCCTCGATGTGACGGGCTGGCATCAGGCCGATGCCACCACCCGTGCGACAAAGGATCCGCGGGAACGGCTGACGCGGTACATCGCGACGGTTTCCCTACGGAAGTTCGATGCCCGGTGGCTGATCTACGAGTTCAAGCGGGAGGTGGACCGAACATGCTGAAACCCGTACGGCGATTCGCGATCCGCGCGATGGTGTTCGCCGCTTTGCTGTTATCCCCCGTGGTCCCCGCGGCAGCGGACCCGACGCCCGGTGGGGAGGTCAACCACTGCACGGTGAACGTGATCTGTGCGGGCACCAACGAACCGGGCACCAAGCCCACCCCCGGTACCGGCGGCGGGGGCGGCGGGGGCGGCGGCGGTCCCGAGCTCTGCAGCTACCACGGCGTGGAGTGGCCCTGCCACGACCCGGAGCTGGGCTGGTTCAGCAACTCGACCGGCTGCTACTACCAGCTCACCAACCCGCAGCCCCCGGCGGACTCGCCCGACTGGGAGGGCCACAAGCCCTCGGACGGGGCGGTCTACGACAAGACCTGCCGCTCGTCCGACGGCGGGCAGAGCGCGCCCGAACCCACGTTCTTCGCCCAGGCGCCGGCCGGCCCACCGCCGGACAACCCGGTCGCGCTCGCCAGGCAGGCGGCCGACCGCATCACCTTCCCCGCCCCGGTGCCGGGCATCGCGCCCCAGGGCACGGCGGTCGTGGGCGTGCCGGTCTGGCTCTGGCTGGACCAGTCGAAGGGTTCCGCGGTGCCGGCCCCGGTGACGGTGCACGGCAACACCCTCTCGGTGACGGTCACCCCCAAGCTGGACCGGGTGGTCTGGGACCTCGGTGACGGCAGGGTCGAGACGTGCGAGGGGCAGACCGCCCCCGGGACGCCGTACGACCCCGCGTACGGTGCCGCCGCGTCGCCCACCTGCGGGCACGTGTTCGCCAAGGGCTCGGCCACCTTGCCGACCGGCACGTTCTTCGGGAGCGTCACGGCGCACTGGACGGCCTATGTCACCGTCACCGGCAGCAACCAGAAGATCGACCCGCTCCAGATGACCCGGATGACCGACCTCGAACTGCGGGTGGCCGAGGTGCAGGTCCTCAACTGACCGCCGGGCGAAGGGAGTAGCCGTCCGGTGCGGGGCGGGCGCGGCACTGTCCGAACACAGCACTGTCCTCAACGCTGCACAGTCCTCAACACTGCACAGTCCTCAACAACGTGGGAAGGCCGGAACCCGGTGGAGAACCGTACATTTGCGACGCCGGGATCCGGCGCGTCCGGGGCGGCGGGGGTGTCCGTGGTGGAGCCGGAGCAGGGGCGCGCCACACCGCACTCACCGGGGCGGACGCTGCGGGCGAGGCGGCGGCGGCCGGCCGTGCTGGCGATGGCGGTGGCGCTGATAGCCGCCGGTGGGCTGGGCGGCGCGGTGCTCTACAACAGCACCGGGCAGCGGGTCGCCGTGCTGGCGCTCGCCCGGGACGTGCCGTACGGGCAGGTGGTGACCGACGCCGACCTGGTGGTGGCGCGGATCGCGAGCGATCCGGCGCTCAAGCCGCTGGGGGCCGTCGACCGGAAGGACGCGGTCGGGATGCGGGCCGCCACGGACCTGAGGCGCGGCGCGCTGCTGCTGAAGGCGGACCTCGCACAGGCGCTGACGGTGCAGCCGGGGCAGCTGGTGGTCGGGGTCTCGGCCAAGCGCACCCAGCTGCCGGCCACCAGGCTCCAGCCGGGCGCGCAGATCGTCGTGGTCTTCACCCCGGACACCGGCCGTCCGGACTCGCTGGCCGCGGTGGTCACCACGATCGGGCGGGTGGACACCGACGGCAGCCAGGTGGTGGACGTGGCGGTGCCGGCGGCCGACGCCGCCCGGCTGGCCGCCTGGGTGGCGAGCGGGCGGATCCAGGTGGTGCTGGCGCCGCGCGGCGCGCCGTCGGGCGGCGCTCCCGGCACCCCCACGCCGTCGGGCACGGCCCCGTCGGGCACCGCCCCGGGGACGGCCGCCCCGTCCGCGTCGCAGTCCGGGGCGGGTGGGGCCTGAGATGGCCGTGATCGCGGTGGTCGGCGGCCCGGGGGCCCCGGGCGCGACCACGACGGCACTGGCGCTGCTGCTGGCCTGGCCGCTTCAGCCGGGGCGCCGGGTCCTGCTGGTGGAGTGCGACCCGGACGGCGGCGCGGTGCTCGCCGGCGCGCTGGAGGGCCGGGTCGAGGCCGTGTACGGGCTGCGCAACCTCGCCGTCGCGGACCGGCGCGGGCTGCTCGCCCAGGCGCTCTGGGAACAGCTGATCGACCTCTCGCCCGAGGGCGGCGCCGACCGGCTGCTGCTGCCCGGGCTGACCGACCCCACCCAGGCGCCCGGGCTCGCCTACACCTGGGAGCCGCTGACGGAGGTGCTGCACGGCCTCGAACAGCAGGGCTACGACGTGATCCTGGACCTCGGGCGCTCCGGTGCCACCGGGACCAGCGCCGTGCTGGCCCGGCGGGCCGACGTGGTGGTGGCCACCGTACGGACCACGCTGCGCGGGCTGAGCGCGGTCCGGCCCCGGCTGGCCGCGCTGGCCGAGGACCTGGCGACGGCCGGCACCGGGGCGGACGCCCTGGGGCTGCTGCTGGTCACCGAGGGGCCGTACTCGGGGGCGGAGGTGGCGCGCGAGTTCGGGCTGCCGGTGCTCGGGCAGCTGCCGCACGCGGTGCGCACCGCGCGGGTGCTGTCGGACGGCGGGGACATCACCGACCGGCGGTTCATCCGCTCGGAGCTGATGCGCACCGCCCGGTCGGCGGCCGACGAGGTGCAGCTGCTGGTGCGCCGCCGCCGGCAGCGGCTGGCGCCCTCGGCCGCGCCCGCGCAGGTCGCGGCGGCGCCGACGGCCGAGGGGGAGCCGTCCGGGTACCCGCCGCAGGCGGCCCAGCCACCGCAGCAGCCGTCCCCGTCGTCCCCGTCGTTCGGCCAGCCGCCGCAGCACGGCGCGCCGCCGGTGATCACCACCGGGCCGGTGGCGCCGCTCGCGGGGCTGGCGCCCCAGCCGGCCGCGCCGGCGCCGTTCCCGGCACACGTCCAGCCGCAACATGTCCAGCCACCGCAGCAGGCCCGGCCGCCGAAGCATGCCGCGCCCTCGCCGCACGTCCGACCGGAGCAGCACGTCCAGCCACAGCAGTACGTCCAGCCGCAGCAGTCGCCGGGCCCACCGCAGCAGTACGGGCAGCCGCAGTCCGTCCAGCCGCAGCCGTACGCGCAGCCCGCCCACCCCCAGCCCGCCCACCCGCAGCCGTACGCGCAGCCGCCCCAGCCCCACGGCCAGGCGCCGCAGCAGCAGCCGCACGTCACCTACGGGGAGGTGCTCCGTGCGCGGTAGCCCCCTGCATCAGCACCCGGCGGCCGACCCGGCCGCGCTGCCCTGGGCGGCGCCCCAGCCGGTGCCCCAGGCCGGTCCGGTCGCCCCCGGCCCGGTCGCACCCGGTCCGGTCCGGCCCGGGCCGATCGCGCCCGGAGCGCCCCAGCCGCCGCACGGGGGCGGGTACCCGGGCGCCCACCAGGGCGGCGCCGCGACGCCCACCGCCGTCCCCTCCCAGCTGCCCGCGCTCGACCGGCGCGGCGCCGGCACCCGGCCGGCCGTCGACCCGCAGGTGGCGCGCGAGCTCAAGCGCCAGGTGGCGGCCGAACTGCACCAGCAGATCACCCGGCTGACCACCACCTCCGGTGCCGAGCCGGACCGCGCCACCCGCCGCCAGCGCGGCCGGGCGCTGATCGAGGAGGCCGTCGCCCGCTGGTCCGACGCCTACGCGCAGACCCACGGCATCCCGCCGACCCGGGAGCAGGACCGCGCCCTCGCCGAGGCCGTCTTCGACCTGCTCTTCCGGGCCGGCCGGCTCCAGCCCTACCTGGACGACCCGGACATCGAGAACATCCTGATCAACGGCTGCGACGACGTCTGGGTCTCCCGGGTGCACCAACCCCTGCGCCAGGTACCGCCGGTGGCCGACAGCGACGCCGAACTCGTCGAACTGCTCCAGGACCTCGCCCGGCAGCACGGCGGCGGCGAGCGCAGCCTCTCGACCGCCAGCCCGACGCTCGCGCTGCGGCTGGAGGGCGGCATGCGCCTCCAGGCGCTCACCGAGGTGACGCCGCGCCCGTACGTGGCGATCCGCCGTCACCGGGTGGCCTCGGCGACGCTCACCGAGATGGTCCAGCTCGGCACCCTGGACTCCACCCTGGCCGCCTTCCTGGGCTCGGCGATCCGGGCCAGGAAGAACGTGATGATCACCGGCACCCAGGGCGTCGGCAAGACCAGCCTGCTGCGTGCGATGGCCGCCGAGATCCCGCCGGACGAACGGATCGGCACCCTGGAGTCGGAGTTCGAGCTCTGGCTGCACACCCTCGGCCATCTGCGCCAGGTCGTCCCGATGGAGGCCCGCGAGGGCAACGGCGAGCGCGTCGAGGGCCGGATGGCGGGCGAGCTGACGATCGGCGACCTCATCCCGGCCGCGCTGCGGATGACCCTCTCCCGGATCATCGTCGGCGAGGTCCGCTCCGGCGAGGTCGTCCCGATGCTGCGCGTGATGACCAACGGCGAGGGCGGCTCGATGTGCACCCTGCACGCGCGCGGCCCGCACATGGTGGTCGACCGGATCGCCGAACTCTGCCTGGAGTACGGCTCGCACATGACCGACATGCTCGCCTACCGCCTCACCGCCAACGCCGTGGACCTCATCGTGCACGTCGCGATGGTCGACGAGACGGCCGTCGGCGGCCGCCGCCACCGCTTCGTCTCGCACGTCATGGAGGTCACCGGCCTCGGCGAGAGCGGCCGGCCCGCGCTGAACACGGTGTTCGGCCCGCGCCCCGACCTGGGCGAGCCGCGCGCCGTCCCGCACACCCCGCCGAACTGCCTGGACGACCTGCGCCGGGCCGGCTTCGACGCCTCGCTGCTCGGCTCCCGGTACGGGAGCTGGACCGCGCCGCTCCAGCTGCGGATCGGCGGTGGCGCGCGATGATGCTGCTCTTCGCCCTGTGCGGACTGCTGGTCGCCACCGGCCTGGTCGCCCTGGTGGCCTGGGCCCGCGGCAGCGCGGGGACCGGCGAGGAGGGGGACGGCGACCGCACGCCGGCCAACCCGCTGGCCGGCCGCGCCCACGTCTTCTGGTACGGCGCCCCCGGCACCGCCCCCGCCCGGGTGGCGCGGCTGCGCCGGGTCCAGCTGCCGCTGGCACTGATCGGCGCGGCCCTGGCCTGGCTGTTCACCGGCATCCCGCTGACCGCGCTGCTGGTGCCGCTGGCCGTCTTCGGGCTGCCCTGGCTGTTCGACACCACCCGACCCGACACCCACCGGATCGAACGGCTGGAGGCGCTCTCCGAGTGGACCCAGCGCATCGCGGACGTGCTGCTGCTCGGCGTCGGCCTCAACCAGGCCATCGTCACCAGCCGCCGGACCGCCCCGGCCGCGCTGGAGGAGGAGGTGGGTGAGCTGGCCGCCCGGTTGCAGGCCCGCTGGCGGCCCGAGGAGGCGCTGCGCGCCTTCGCCGACAGCATCGCCGACGCCACCGCGGACAAGGTGCTCGCCGCCCTGCTGCTGCGGGCCGGGGACAGCGGTCCCGGCCTCGCCCGGGCCCTCTCCGACATGGCCGACTCGGTCCGCGAGGAGGTCCGCCAGCGCCGCGTCATCGAGGCCGACCGGGCCAAGCACCGCACCACCATCCGCTGGCTGGTCGGCATCATCGTGCTGGTCGTCACCCTCGGCTCGTTCAACACCGACTACACCAGGCCGTACAGCTCCCTGCTGGGGCAGGTGGTGCTCGGCGTGGTGGCCGCGCTGTTCGTGGCGGTGATCGCCTGGATGCGCGCGCTCGCCTCGCACCCGCCGGTGCCCCGGCTGCTGGAGGCCGACCGGCGCAGCCGGGCCGGCCGGCGGTCCGGACCGGGCGCGGAACAGACCGACGCCACCGACGGCGAACGACACCTCGGGGAGGTGCGGTGATCTCCCCCTGGTCCGTGCTGGCCGGCGCGATCGCGGCCGGCGGCGTCGCCCTGCTGGTGTCCGAACTCCGCCCCGCCCCGCCCGACCTGGGCCAGGCGCTGGACCGGCTGCACCGCACCCCCGCCGACCGGGTGCCCGACCCGGACGAGCGGCCGCGCTGGTTCGACCGGATCGGCGAGCGCTCGATCGGCCTGCGCGGCGTGCGGATCCCGCAGCGCGAGCTGTCGCTGATCGGCCGCGCCCCCGCCCGGTTCATGGCGCACAAGCTGCTCTTCGCCCTGATCGGCCTGGTCCTCCCGGCCTATCTGGCGGCGATGGCGGTGCTGCTGGACATGGGCCTGCCGTTCGCCCTGCCGCTGCTGCTCGGGCCGCTGCTGGCCGGGCTGCTCTGGTTCGTCCCGGACGCCATCGTGCGCGGCGAGGCCAAGGAGGCGCGGACCGAGTACCTGCACGGCATCGCCGCCTACCTGGAGCTCGTCGCGCTCGAACGGGCCGCCGACTGCGGGCCCGCCGAGGCGCTGCGCCGGGCCGCCTCGGTCGGGCGCGGCCCGGTCTTCCGCCGGATCCGGGAGGCCCTGGACCGGGCCGCCACCGACCGGCTGCCGCCCTGGGCCGGCCTGGACGCGCTCGCCGTCGAGCTCGGGCTGACCCCGCTGCAGGACGTCGCGGACATCATGCGGATCTCCGGCACCGACGGCGCCGCCGTCTACGACACGCTGCGGGCCCGGGCCAAGGGCCTGCGCGGCGAACTGCTCGCCGAGGACCTGGCCCGCGCCAACGCCGACAGTGAGCGGATGGTCGCTCCCGGGGCCGCGCTGACCCTGCTGATGACCGTCCTGATCGTCTTCCCCGCGCTGCACCAGATGCTCAACTGAGATCAGTACACAGGCAGTTGTGATCAGCAGTCACCACACCACACCCCGGGAGTCCCGATGAACGTCCAACTGAAGAACCTGGCAGGCCGGTTGATCCGGCCGGCCCTGCTACCCGTCCAGTTCGCCCTGCTGCTCTTCCACTTCCGGGTGGGCCGGCTGCGCGCCGCCCGGGCCCGTGGCGACCGCGGTGCCATCAGCATCGAACTCGCCCTGGCGATCATCGCGTTGGTCTTCGTCGCCGGGGCCGTCGCGGTGGCCCTGTACGCGCTGAAGGACAAGGTCGTGAACAAGGTCAAGGAGGACCCGAACCTGCCGGGCGCGGGCGCGGGAGGTGCGACCGGGTGATTCGCCGACCCCGTCGCCGCACCGACCGCGGGGCGATGAGCCTGAGCCTGGCCATCGTCTTCCCCGTGGTGCTCCTGCTCGTCCTGATCGTCGTCCAGGGCTCGATGTGGTGGTACAACCGCCAACTCGCGCTCACCGCCGCCCGCGAGGGTGTGGACGCCGGCCGGGTGCAGGGGAACGCGAGCGACGCGGTGAAGGACGCCGCGGCGAGGCGGCAGGCCGAGGACTTCCTCGGCCGGCAGGGCGAGCGCGACTACCGCGTGAGCACGGACGGGAGTACGCCGGTGCTGATCAGGGTCACCGTCGAAGTGACGCCGCCGATCCTGATACCCGGCGTCACTCCGCCGACCATCACCCAGCACGCCGAGGCGCCACGCGAGCGGTTCGTCCCCCCGAAGGCGGCGCCGTGAGGCGATCGGCCCGGTGGTGGCGGACCACCCGCGCGCGGCGGTCGGCCCGCGGGCGGGACGGCGGCGGGGTGGCGATCGAGGCGGCGATCGTCGCCCCGGGCGTCGTCGGCCTGATCCTGGTGGCCATCGCCGCCGGCCGGGTGCAGACCACGGCCGGCACGGTGGAGGCGGCGGCCCGCTCGGCGGCCCGGACGGTCTCGATGGCGCGCGGCGTGGAGAGCACGAGGGACCTGGCCCGGACGACGGCCGTGGACACCCTGCGCCAGCAGGGCGTCGACTGCCGCGGCCTGGACGTCCAGGCCACGGACGGCCAGATCGAGGTCCGGGGCAGGGCGATCAGGACCGTCAAGGTGACGGTGCGCTGCGACGTCGGCCTGGACGACCTGCTGTTCGGGCCGAGGATGCCGCTGACGAAGCACCTCGTCGGGGAGTTCACCTCCGTCCTCGACCGGTACCGCGGCGAGTGACCGGGAGTGGGCCCGGGCGGGGCCCGACGGGATACCCCCGCCGGGGATTGGTGACAGCCCGGGGATTGGGAACGGCCCGCGCGGGGGAGACGCAAGCGGAGAGCGCCCGGGGGATGACGGTACGAAGCGGAACGGTTCCCGAGGGAGCCGGTGGGGAGACGAACGTGCGGGAGGGGGCGTGATGGTGCGCACACCCGTGGGAGACGGCCCGGCTGGCCGGGGTGCCCCGGGCGGGCGGGACGGCCTGCGTGGCCCGGGTGACTCGGGTGTCCCGCGTGGCCGGGGCTTCCTGCGTGCCCTGGGTGCCCGGCGCGGCCGGTCGGACCAGGGTGCGATCGCGATCTTCGTGGCGATCTGCGCCGCGTTCCTGGTCCTGGTGATCGCCCTGGTCATCGACGCAGGTGGCCGGCTGCGGGTCGCCGAACGGACCGACGGCTACGCCCAGGAGGCCGCCCGGGTGGGCGGCCAGCAGCTCGACGAGGCCGCCGTGCTCCAGGGCGAGGGGTACCGGGTCAAGCAGGAGTACGTCAAAGAGGCCGCCAACAGCTACCTCGGCCTGTACGGCCTCGCCGTCCACAACGTCGAGTTCTCCGGCGACGGTTCGGTCGTCACCATCACGGTGCAGGCGGACTACCGGCCGGCCCTGCTGGGCGAACTCGGCAAACAGAAGGTGACGGGCAAGGGCAGTGCGACCCTCGTCCACGGAGTCGAGAAAGCGGAGACCGACTGATGGCCGCGCCACGTGCCAAGGACCAAGCCCGAGCCGGACGTTCGGCCCGTGGCGGGCCAGCCTCCCCGGCGCCCGGCCGCCGGCCGGCGCCGCTGCCGCCCCGCCGCGGCCGCGGTGGATCCGTACTCACCGCGCTCGCCGCGCTGGTCGCCCTGCTCGGCCTGCTGGTCGGCGTCCCCGCCTTGCTGCTCTACGGCACCCAGGCGGTGGCCGCGATGGGCGAGGTCGCGCCGGACGGCCTCGGCCAGGCGCTGACCAGCCCGGACGACGGGCGGCTCTTCCTCTGGCTGCTGGTCGCGATCGGCTGGCTGGGGTGGCTCTGCTTCGCGCTCTCCGTCCTGCTGGAGATCCCGGCCCAGCTGCGCGGCCGGATCGCCCGGCGGATCCCGGCGTTCGGCTGGAGCCAGCGGGTCGCGGCCGGGCTGGTCGGTTCGGTGATCGCCCTGCTGCCGGTCGCCGGTTCGGCCTTCGCCGCCGCCCCCGACCGGGCCCCGGCCGCCTCGGCCCCGGCCCAGTTGACCGCCGGCGTGCAGCGGGCCGCGCTGACCGCCGCGCAGGCGGCGCCCGCGCTGACGCCCGCCGCCGAGCAGAACCCCACCTACACCGTGCGCGACAGCCGCCCGGCCGACAGCCTCTGGTCCATCGCCGAGCGTCAACTCGGCTCGGGGGAGCGCTGGGTGGAGATCGCCAAGCTCAACGACGGCCGGGTGATGGACGGTTCGGGAATCCGCTTCGACGCGGACCGGCCGATCCAGCCCGGCTGGGAGCTGCTGATGCCGGGCGACGCCAAGGCCCCGGCACCGGCGCCCGCCCCGGCCCCCGCGCCGCCGGCTCCGACCGCACCGCAGTCCGGGACCACCGGCGCCGGGCACGCCACGGTGACGGTCGCCGCCGGGGACAGTCTGTCGGGCATCGCGCAGCGGGAGCTGGGCGACGCCGAGGCCTGGCCGCAGCTGTTCGAGGCGAACAAGGGCGCCCAGGCGCCGGACGGCGAGCGGCTGACGGACCCGGACGTGGTGGTGCCGGGGATGGTGCTGACCGTCCCGGGGGCGGCCACGCCTGCTCCCGCGCCCGCACCCGCTCCGGCCCCGGCTCCCGCCGACCAGGCTCCGGCCCCCGCGCCGTCCGCCCCCGCCACCCAGGCGCCCGCCCCGGCCCCCGCGCCCGCGACGCAGGCCCCCGGCCAGGCACCGGGCCAGGCCCCCGCCGCCCACGCCGAGGACGCCACGAGCGACGACTACACCGTCGCCCTCGCCGCCTCCACCGTCGGCGTCCTGCTCGCCGCCGTCATGGTCGGTGCCGTCGCCCGCAAGCGCGGCGCCCAGCTGCGCGCCCGCCGTCCCCGGCACCGCATCGCCATGCCCGCCGCCCCGGCCGCCGCCTTCGAGGCCGAGCTCAAGGCCCGCCAGGACGACAGCGGCCTCGACCTGCTCGACCGCGCCCTGCGCACCATGGCCCGCAACACCGTGCGCGGCGGCAAGCGGCTGCCCGCCATCGTCGCCGCCCGGATCACCGCGGGCCGCACGGTCGAGCTGCACCTCGCCGGCCCGGCCGCCCCGATCGCCCCGTTCCGCGCCGCCCACACGCCCAACATCTGGTGGTGCGCCGCCGACTCCGGCGAACTGCTCTCGCCCGCCCAGGCCCGCAAGACCGCCGCGCCCTACCCGGCCCTGGTCACCCTCGGCTCCTCGCCGGACGGTTCGGTGGTCCTCGCCGACCTGGAGACCGTCCGGCTGCTCCACCTGTCCGGCCACCCGGACGACGCCCGGGACGTGCTGCGCACCCTCGCCATCGAGCTGGCCCACAGCCCGCTCGCCGACCGCCTCCACCTGCACCTGGTGGACCTCGTCGAGGAACTGCCGATCAGCGGCCCGGCCGCCGAGCGCGTCCACCGCCACCCCACCCTGGAGGCCGCCCTCACCGCGCTCGGCCCGCGCACCGCCAAGGCCCGCGCCACGCTGGTCGCCGCCGAGGCCGCCAGCCCCCGGGACGCGCGCAGCCGCGGCCAGGCCGACGAGTCCTGGGTCCCGGAGATCGTGCTCTGCGCCCAGCAGCCCGGTGGCGAGATCCCGGCCGAACTCGGCCGCCTGCTCGACGCCCGCCCCCGGACGTGCGTCGCCGTGGTCACCCGCGCGCCCGAGCGCGGCACCGGCCCGGTCGCCCGCTGGACCCTGCCCTCCACCGGCCAGGCCACCATCCCCGGGCTGCACCTCACCCTGGAGCTCCAGCGCCTGACCACCCGGCAGTACGAGCAGGTCTCCGAACTGCTCAGGGCCGCCGACGACACCACCCAGCACCCCGCCCCCGCCTGGACCCTGGACGGCCCCGGCACCGACCTCGAACCGGCCGAACTCCCCTCCGGGGTACCGGTGCTGGCCGCCGTCGGCGCGCGCACGGAGACCTCCGGCGAGGTGGACGGCGGCACCGAGGCGGCCGGTCCGCGGCTGATCGCCCGGGTCATCGGCACCGGCGCCAGCCCCTTCGCGGGCACCGACCCGGCCGCGCCCGCCGCGCCGGGGGCCCGCTACATCGTCAACGGCCTCGGCCGGCGGGCCGGCACCCCCGCCGTGCCGCCCGCCCGGACGGGCGACGCCGGGCCGGACGCGGGACCGGCCGCCGGGTTCGACGTCGGGCCGGATGCCGAGCCGGACATCGACGAGACCACGCAGAACCTCCGACTGCCCGCCGCCGTCGAGGCGGTCGTCCCGGTGGCCTCGGTGCCGTCGGTGGCCCCGGTGTCGCCGGTCGAGCCCGTGGACCCCGCCCGGCCGGTGCCGCCGCAGCCGCCCGCCGAACCCCTGCCGACCCACGATCCCGCGCCCGCGCCCACCGGCACCGACCCGCGCGTCCCGGCCCGCCCGGAACCGTCCCCCGAACCGTCCCCCGCAGCCGCAGCCGAGCCCGAGCCTGCCACCGAGTCGGCTGCCGGTCCGGCCGCCGAGCCCGGTCCGGCCGCCGTCGCCCCGGTGGCCCGCACCTCCTCCGGCCGCTCCGACAGCGACGACCTGCTCGCCATCCTCCGCTCCCCGGAGGCGCACGCCGTCCGCACCGCCCCCCGGATCCGCCTCCTCGGCCCCGTCGACGTGGCGTGCACGAGCGGCACGGCCGACCCGACCGCCCTGCTGCGGCTCACCGAGCTCGCCGCCTACCTGGCGCTGCGCCCCGGCGCCGACCACGCCGCGCTCGACCACGACCTGCACCCCGGCGCGGCCCACCTCGACCCGCACCCCACCGTCGCCGACGCCAAGAGCCCGCTGCCCGGCAAACTCGCCGACCTGGCCGCCTGGTTCGGCAACTCGACCGAGGGGCGCGCCTTCCTGCCCATCGACACCACCGAGGGCTACGCCTTCGCCCCGACCGTCACCTGCGACTGGGACGAGTTCCGCAGCCTCTACCGCCGGGGTATGCGCAGCACCAGCGCCACGGCGGACGCGGCCCTCGCCCACGCCCTCGCCCTGGTCCGGGGAGCCCCGTTCGCCGAGGCCCCGCCCGCCGCGTACGGCTGGGCCGAGGCCGAGCGGCAGGACATGATCGCCGCGATCGTCGACACCGCCCACGAACTCGCCGCCCGCCGCCTCCAGTACGGCGACCACCGCAGCGCCGAGGCCGCCGTCTTCCGCGGCCTCGCCGTCGCCCCGGACGTCGAACTCCTGCACCGCGACCTGTTCTACGCCTACGCCTCCGCCGGCGCCCGCGACCAGCTCGTCCGCGCGGTCAACCGGCTCGACGCCCTCAGCCGCCGCACCGGCCGCGACCTCGACGCCGACACCGTCGCCCTCCTGCGCGACCTCCTCTCGGGCTCGTGACCACCGCCGTGCTCACGGAAACCCACGATTCCGTGAGCACGACGGGCGGGCCGAGCCGGGCGCCCGGTGCGCACGGCCCCGGATCTCCCGGGCCGATGGACAAGGCCCGGGTGCTCGGTCGGTTCAGGGGCCGACGTACTCGTCCACACCGCCGCCGGGGTGGCGCAGGACCGCGCGGTGGCCGTTGGGCGTGGGCTGGGCGGGCATCACCACGACGGCACCGGCCGCCACCCCCCCGCTCGACCGCGGCCGCCAGGGTGGCCGCCACGGCGGCGACCCGCTGGACCGCCTCCTCCGGTCCGCTGAACAGCAGGCTGATGTTCGCCGACGAGGGGGTGCTGGTCTCCCTGGAGCGGATCGCCCGGCACGCCGGGGTCGGCTCGGCGACGCTGCACCGCCACTTCCGGGGGCGCCGGGCACTGGCCGCGGCCGTCCTGGACGAGCAGGTCCGCGGCCTGTGTGCCCGGGCGGACCGGCTGTCGGCCGAACTCCCGCCGGGCCCGGCCCTGGAAGCCTGGCTGCTGGCCGTCGTCCGGCACAGCGGCACCTTCCGCGGGCTGGCCGTGCTCCTGTCGGAGGAGCTCGCCGAGCCCGGCGACCGGATCGAAGCACGACACGACCGGGTGCGCGCGACCGGTGCCGAACTCCTGCGCCGGGCCCAGCGGGCGGGTGCGGCAAGGGCGGACGTCACGGTCTCCGAACTGCTCGGCCTGGCCAACGCGATCGCGATCGCCACCGCCCACGGTCAGGACCGGGAGCGACAGGCCCGGCACCTGCTCGACCTCGTGGTCACCGGAGTGCGCCCCCGCGCGGCGACGCCTCCGCGCGCCTCCGACGGACGGACAGTCGGACCGGGTGTACCCGAAGGACCCTGACGGTCCGCCGACCGCCCACCCGGCCTGGCTCGGGTGAGCCGGGATCTCGTAGGGTGGCGGAAAACGGCGTGGTGGCAGGCACCACGGGGCAAGGGCATCAGACGCCGCTGAGCGGCGGGGTGGGCGGTGACCAGAGATGGCGGAAACGACAGCTGTCCCGGGAGGTCCCGATCCGCTGGCGGACGCGGGGCCCTGGGACGCCGTACCGCCCGGTGCGCCGCGCAACCCGTACGAGGAGCATCCACCCGGCCCCGCCGCCCTCTACGAACCCCCGGCGCCGGTCCCCGCCCCGCCGCCCGCGCCGCCCACCGGATGGACCGTCACCGGGATGCCCGCCGTGGTCCCACCGCCCTCGGCGACGCCGCCGCCGGTCGGCCTGCCCGGCGCCACCCCCGCCCACGGCGTGGTCGGCCTGGCCGGCGCCAACGGCTTCGGCACCGCGCCGCGCGGGCGGATCCTGGTGGTCGAAGGCGGCTACGGCACCTCCGGCCGCCGCACCTGGGGCCGCGGCGGGCCCGCGCAGGCGCCCGTGCTGTCCGCGATGCTCGCCGCCGTGCAACCGCAGGTGCTGCTCGCGGCGGACGCCGTGGACGCCGTCCACCTCCCCGGCGCCAGCGACCCGCACACCGTGCTGGCCCACCTGCGCGCCGCCGCCCGCCACCCCGGACCGCTGCTCGTCCATCTCGGCGGCCACCTGCTCGCCGACAAGCGCGGCGGTCAGCTCCACCTCACCCTGCGCGACTCCAAGCCCGGCAGCGTCCGGCAGGACGGCCTCGCCTGGCAGTCCATCGCCGCCGAGCTGCGCCACCGCCCGGCGGAGTGGCAGACCCTCGTCATCGCCGACCTGAGCGCGGACCAGCAGGCCTGGCCGTTCCTCCAGGGCACCGTCTCGCCGCTCGCCGACGGCCTCCCGCTCTGGGCGGTGGTCAGCCCGGACCCGGAGCAGATCGGTACCTTCACCCGCGCCCTGATCGAGGCGCTGCACGGCGGCCGCCCCGGCGCCGATGCCGTCCTGGCGCCCGAACAGCTGCGCCAGCAGGTGTACTCGGTGCTCCGCCCGGACGTCGTCATCCTGGCCACCCACGCGCCCGACCGCCCGATCTTCCGCAACACCGCCCGCCGCGCCGACGGCCCCCTGCCGGACGCCGTCCCGTACGACGGCCCGGGCCCGGCCGCCGTCCTGCCCCGCCCGGCCGCCCCGCACGACACCCCCGAGCCGCGGCCGCCCGTCACCCTGGACAAGCCCGCCGCGGCCGCGTTCGCGCCGGGCGCCGCCGCGGGTACGCCGGTGGCCGTGTCCGTGGTGGCCCCGATGGCCCCGGTGGCTGTCGTGCCGGCCGCAGCCGGGGCCGGGACGCCGCCCGAGGGGCCGGTGAACCTGCTGAAGGCCCACATCGCCCCCACCCCTCCGCGGCCGGCCCGGCCCGTCAGCCTGCTGAAGCCGTACGCCTGGCAGCCGTCGGCCCCGGTCGGGGTGACGCTGGACAAGGCGCTCCCGGCGGATGCGGTGCCTTCGGACGACGTGCCTTCGGACCCGCTGCCGTCGGCGGCCGAACCGTCGGACGCCGTGCCCGCCGACGCCGTGCCCGCCGAGGCCGCGCCGCCGACCGCCCCGGAACCGGCCGGCGCCGTGCCGGCCGTCGAGCCCGCTGCCGAGGTGCCGGCCGACGGCCGGCCCGGTGACGCCGGACCGGCCGGGGTCACGCCGGTGGACGCCGAGCCCGAGGACACCGTGCCCGCGCCCGATCACGAGCCTCAGCCCGAGCCCCGGCTCGCCCCCGCACCCCGCGCCGACTACCGCGAGGTGATCGGCCGGATCGTCCGCAGCGCCGACGCGGGGGAGCACGCCGCCGCCACCGATCTCGCCCTCGCCCTCGAACTGGAGGCGACCGCCGAGCACGGCGCCGTCTCCGCGCCCGTGCTCCAGGTGCGGCAGGTCCGGGCGCATGTGTGCCGGCTCGCCGGGAAGACGGCCGAGGCGGCGGACATCTACCGCGAGGTGGCCCTGACGCTGCTCCGCTCCCAGGGCCCGGACCACCCGGAGACCCAGCAGGCGGCCACCAACGCCGAGGCCTGCTGGCGGGCGATCCAGGACCGGGCGGAGGCCATCCGGATCGCCCCCGGGATCATCGAGCTCCGCGCCTGCCTGCCGGGCCCGGACGGCCGCAAGCTCCGCGCGGCCGAACGCCACCTGGCCCAGCTCGCCGCGGCCGACCGCGTCTGAGGGGCCGGCGCCCCCGAACCGGCCCGCCCCGGACATGACGACGGAGTGGGAAGTCGGCCGGCCGACTTCCCACTCCGTCCTGTCAAGAGCCGGTCGAGCGGTTACCGCCCGGCGATCGCGTGGACGAACTTCGCCCCGTCGATGGTGCCGAGGCCGCTGGCGAGGTCGTAGCCCTTCGCGGCCTGGTAGCCCGTCACGGTGTCCCAGGAGTTGTCGCCCGTGGTCACGTCGACCAGGCCGCTCCACTGCTGCGGGAGCAGGTCGAGGCCGTAGAGGCGCCAGTTGAGCTGGCCGAGGCGGTGCCCGGCGAGCTGGTCGGCGAGGGCGACGACGCCGGAGAAGATCGGGGTCGCCTCGCTGGTGCCGCCGGTGAGGTGCCAGCCGACCGAGGTCGGGTCGTACGACTCGTACGTCCAGGCGCCGCCGTCCACGGCCGCGCTCATGCTGATGTCGGGGGTGCCGCGGTGGTTGCCGGTGACGTTGGCGACGCCGGCCTGGTACAAGGGGCGCTCGAAGATGCCGGAGACCCCGCCACCGCCCGCGCCGTACTTGTCGTGCCAGACCTTGTCGGGCGCGGTCCGCTTGCCGGCGTCGTCCAGGCTGAGCTGGGTGCCGCCGATCGAGGTGACCAGCGGGTCGGAGGACGGCCAGGAGTTGACCCGGTACGGGTAGAGGTCGGTGCCGTTCTCCTGGGCGTCGGTCGCGCCGTTGTCGCCGGAGGCGGCGAGCACGGTGACGTCGCGGGCGGCGGCCTCCTTGAAGGCGTAGCGCAGGTCGGTCAGGGGCTTGAAGTCGCCCTTGTCGTAGCCGGGGAAGGTGTTCTCGGTGGCGCCGAAGCTCTGCGAGATCACGTCGGCCCGGCCGGACTTGATGAGGGCCCGCTCGGCGTCCATCATCTCGGGCAGACCGGTCGTTCCCTCGGTCTCGGCGACGCCGGTCTCCACCAGGACGATGTGCGCGTCGGGGGCGATGGCGTGGGCGTACTCGACGTCCAGGGTGGTCTCGCCGGCCCAGCCGGTGTGGTCGGGGTTGGTGGGGTCGAAGACCGGGACGTTGCCCCACTTGACCACCTCGACCTGGGTGTCCGGGATGCCCCACTGCTTGTCGAAGACCTCCAGGTCGTGCTGGATGGTCGGCGAGCCGAAGGAGTCGACGATGACGATGGTGCGGCCCTTGCCGGTGACACCCTCCTGGTACAGCGGGTCCAGGTTGTAGGCGGTCCGGTACTGGAGCGGGGAGTAGCAGTGGATGCCGATCTGGCTGACGCACTGCGAGGTGGACAGCGGGGCCGGCCGCCCGACGGCGCTGGTGTGGCCGCTGGAGGCGGGGCGGACGTGGACGCCGGACGCCGGGTGCGCGGAGGCGGGGGACGCGGCGGAGGCGGCGCCGAGCGCCGGCACGGAGACACTGGCGGCCGTGAGGGCGGTGGCCCCGGCGGCGAACAGGGCCAGGGCGCGGCGGAGGGTGGCGGGGCTGCCCATGGGACTCCTTGGGACGCAGGGCCCGACCTGGTCCGGTCGGGTCGGTCCGGCCATCCCATCGAGAGCCGCATGATCATGCCATAGTCATTTGGAACCGTCGGCATGGTCATGCCTGACCACGGGAAAAGGTAAAGGCCGTCCCAGGTGAAGGTAACCCGGCACCGGGGACGGCATGCTGATGAAACGTCAGATCATCTCACCGGGCTCCACCATTGACGTACAGAGTCTGCCCGCTGACGTACGAGGCGTCCTCGCTCGCCAGGAAGGCCACCACCGAGGCGACCTCCTCGGGGCGCCCGACCCGCCGCAGCGGCGTCCGGGCGGAGGCGTCCGCCTGGTGCTCCTCCGCGGTGGCGCCGACCCGTTCGGCCGTGGCGGCCGTCATGGGGGTGGCGATGTAGCCGGGGGCGACGGCGTTGACGTTGATGTTGAACGGGCCCAGCTCGATCGCCAGGGTGGCGGTCAGCCCCTGGATCCCGGCCTTGGCGGCGGCGTAGTTGGCCTGGCCCCGGTTGCCGAGGGCCGAGCGCGAGCTGAGCGAGACGATCTTGCCGTACTTCTGCGCCACCATGTAGGTCTGGGCGACGTGGCAGCAGTTGTAGGCGCTGGTCAGGTTGACCGTCAGCACCGCGTCCCAGTCGGCCTTGGGCATCCTGAAGAACAGGTTGTCCCGGGTGATCCCGGCGTTGTTCACCAGGATGTGCACCCCGCCGAGGTCCCGGGCGATCTCGGCGAAGACGGCCTCCACCGCCTCGTAGTCGGCTACGTCGCAGCCGTACGCCCGCGCGGTGCCGCCCTTGGCGGTGATCTCCCCGGCCGTCCCGGCGGCCCGCTCGGCGCTCAGGTCGACCACGGCCACGGCCGCGCCCTCCTCCGCCAGCAGCCGCGCGGTGGCCGCGCCGATGCCCTGCGCCGCACCGGTGACGACGGCGACCCTGCCTGCGAAACGAGTCACAGCAACTCCCTCAAGAGACGTTCTCGACGAGGACGGCGGTGCCCTGACCGACGCCCACACACATGGTGGCCAACCCGCGCCCGGCGCCGGTGCGGCGCATCCGGTGCAGCAGGGTGGTGAGGATGCGGGCGCCGGAGCCGCCCAGCGGGTGGCCGAGCGCGATCGCCCCGCCGGTCGGGTTGACCAGTTCCGGGTCGAGGCCCAGCTGGTCGGTGCCGGCCAGCACCTGGGCGGCGAACGCCTCGTTGAGCTCGGCCTCCTCCAGCGAGTCGATCGACCAGCCGGCCCGCCCGAGCGCCTTCCGGGTGGCCGGCACCGGGCCGATGCCCATCACGTCCGGGTGCACCCCGGCCGAGGCGCCCGCGACGTACCGGCCGAGCGGCCGGAGGCCCAGCCCGGCCAGGGCCTCCTCGCTGACCAGCACCAGCCCGGCCGCGCCGTCGTTCATCGGCGAGGCGTTGCCCGCCGTCACCGTGCCGCCCGGGCGGAAGGCCGGCTTCAGCCGGGCCAGCTTCTCCAGACTGGTGTCCTCGCGGATGCCCTCGTCCTGGTGGACCGTCACCCCGTCCGGGCGTTCGACCGGGATCAGCTCGGCGTCGAAGTGTCCGTCCTTGCGGGCGGCGGCGGCCCGCTGGTGGCTGCGCAGCGCGAAGGCGTCCTGGCGCTCCCGGCCGATGCCGTGGCGGACGGCGACCTCCTCGGCCGTCTCGCCCATGCTGAGCACGCCGTGCAGGTCGGCCATCCGGGGGTTGGTGAGCCGCCAGCCGAGCCGGGTGTCGTAGGTCTCGATCCGGTGCGGCAGCGCCTCGTCGGGGCGGGGGAGGACGAAGGGCGCTCGGGTCATCGACTCGCAGCCGCCGGCCAGCACCACGTCGGCCTCGCCGGAGCCGATCGCCCGGGCGGCCATGGTGACGGCCTCCAGGCCGGAGGCGCAGAGCCGGTTGACGGTGGCGCCGGGCACGGTGTCGGGGAGGCCGGCCAGCAGGACGGCCATCCGCGCGGCGTTGCGGTTGTCCTCGCCGGCCTGGTTGGCGGCGCCCCAGTAGACGTCGTCGATCCGGGCCGGGTCGAGGGTGGGTACGTCGGCGAGCAGGGCGCGCAGCACGGTGGCCGAGAGGTCGTCGGGGCGGACCGTGGCGAGCGCTCCGCGCAGCCGGCCGATGGGTGTGCGGCGGGCTGCGGCGAAGTAGACAGGACGCACGTCGTCGGGCTCCTTATCGTTTTGTCGATATCGCTTTGTCGATCATGGTGTCGATCTCGATCTCGATCGCGGTGTCGGTCGCGGTGTCGGTGCGGCGGGGGTTCTCCCCGGGCGGGGGGTTCTCCCCGGCTCAGAAGGCGTTGACGCCGGTGAGCGCCCGCCCGATGAGCAGCTTGTGGATCTGGCTGGTGCCCTCGTAGAGGGTCATCACCCGCGCGTCGCGCAGGTACCGGCCGACGGGGTACTCGTCGGTGAAGCCGTAGCCGCCGAACACCTGGAGCGCGTTGTTGGCGGCCCGGACGGCGGCCTCGCTCGCGTAGAGCTTGGCGACGGAGGACTCGGTGGCGAACGGCAGGCCGCGGTCGATGTGGTCGGCGGCCTTCCAGGTGAGCAGCCGGGCGGCCTCGACGTCCACCGCGATGTCGGAGAGCAGCTCCTGCACCAGCTGGTGCGCGGCGATCGGCCGGCCGAACTGCTCGCGCTCGCCCGCGTACCGGACGGCGGCCTCCAGGCAGGCCCGGGCGATGCCGACGCAGCCGGCCGCGACGGACATCCGGCCCTTGGCGAGGGCGGCCATCGCCACGGTGAAGCCCTTGCCCTCGGGGCCGAGCCGGGCGCTGTCGGGCACGCGGACGGCATCGAGGGCGAGTTCCGCGGTGGCCTGGCCGCGCAGGCCGAGCTTGCCGTGGATCTCGGTGCGGGCGAAGCCGGGCAGGCCGGTCGGGACGAGGAAGGCGGTGATGCCGCGGTGGCCGGCCTCCCCGGTGCGGGCGAAGAGCAGGGCGACGTCCGCCCACGTCCCGTTGGTGATGAACGTCTTGGCGCCGGTGATCAGCCAGTCCCCGCCGTCCCGGACGGCCCGGGTGGTGAGGGCGGCGGCGTCGGAGCCGGTGCCGGGCTCGGTGAGCGCGAAGCAGCCGAGCGCCTCGCCGGAGGTGAGCCGGGGCAGCCAGTGCCGTTTCTGCTCCGTGCTGCCGTAGGCCTCGACCGACTTGGCGACCAGGCCGAGCGAGACCGAGACGATCCCGCGCACGGCGGAGTCGCCCCGGCCCAGCTCCTCCAGGACCAGGCAGTAGGCGAGGTGGTCGCCGCCGCTGCCGCCGTGCTCCTCGGGGAGGGTGAGGCCGAGGAAGCCGAGCCTCCCCAGCTTGCCGACGATCGCGCGGTCCACGGACTCGGCGCGGTCCCACGCGGCGGCGTACGGCGCGATCTCGCGGTCGGTGAAGGCCGCCGCCAGGTCGCGGACGGCGGCCTGCTCCTCGGACAGCTCCAGATTCATCGCGGCCTCGTTAAACTAGCGCTGCAAGTTTTACCGGGACTGTAACGCCGACCGGGCCGCGCTGGGAAGAGGCGCCTGCCAGAATCGGTCCCCACCCCACTCGACCGGAGGAACCGCGACGATGGCCCGCCCGCGCACCCCCCTGCTCAGCCGCGAGCGCATCGTCACCGCCGCTCTGCTGCTCATCGACACCGAGGGCCTGGACGCGCTCTCCACCCGCCGCCTCGCCACCGAGCTGTCGGTCAGCGGGCCGTCCCTCTACAACCACGTCGCCACCAAGGACGACCTGCTGGACGCGGTGGTGGACAGCGTGATGGGCGAGGTCGACCTGTCGATGTTCACCGCCGGGGTGCCCTGGCCCGCCGCCCTGCGCGACTGGGCCCGCTCCTACCGGGCCGCCCTCGCCGCGCACCCCAACATCGTCCCGGTGCTCGCCCAGGGCCCCGGGCGCCGGCCGAACGCGCTGCGGCTGGCCGACGCCGTCTTCGGCTGCCTGGTCGAGGCGGGCTGGCCGCGTGGGCAGGCCACCCGGATCGGCGCGCTGATGCGGTACTTCGTCACCGGCTCGGCGCTGGCCTCCTTCGCGGCCGGTTTTCCCGAGGACGCCGGGCTGTACGACGCGGCCGACTACCCGCACCTGGGCGAGGCCCACCGGCTCGCGGAGCACCGGGGGGCGGTCGACGAGGGCGCCTTCGAGACCGGGCTGGAGGCGCTCCTCGACGGCCTCGCCCTACGCTACGAACGGACCGTCCGGCAGGGGCGCCCGGACCACCCGGACCACCCGGGCCACCCGGACCAGCCGGACCAGCCGGAGCACCCGGATCACCAGGGCTCGCGGGCCACGAAGGCCGGCCGCAGCGAGGGGTCCACCGGGTCGTAGTACCGGTGGTAGACGGGGGTGAGCCCACCGGAGACCGGGGGCACGATCCAGCTCCAGTCGGCGGGGGTGGGCCGCCCCAGCCGCTGCTCCTGGGCGATGTGCCGCAGGAACCGCTCCGACTCGGTGTGGTGGTCGGCGATGGTCACCCCGGCCTCCTGGAACGAGTGCAGCACCGCGATGTTGAGCTCCACCAGCGCCCGGTCGCGCCAGAGGGTGCGCGCGCTGGAGGTGTCCAGGCCGAGCCGGCCGGCGACCGTCGCCAGCATGTCGTACCGGTCGGCGTCGGCCAGGTCGCGGGCGCCGATCTCGGTGCCCATGTACCAGCCGTTGAACGGCGCGGTGGGGTAGCGGACGCCCCCGATCTCCAGCGTCATGTCGCTGATCGCGGGCACCGCGTACCAGCGCAGGCCGAGCTCCGCGAACCAGGCGTGGTCGGGGTGGGTGAGCCGGACCTCCAGCGTGGTGTCGTCCGGCAGTCCGTACCAGCGGGGCCGGGCGCCGGGCCGCTCCTGGACCAGCAGCGGCAGCACCTCGAACCGCTCCCCGCCGCACTTCCAGCCGAGGTCCCGGGCGCGGGCGGTCAGCTGGGCGCCGGCCGGGTCCCCGATCCAGCCGCCGTCCCCGGCCGGGTGGCCGGCGTAGCGGACCAGCTGCTGGTTGAGGACGCGGGCGGCCGGCCGGCCGGGCCGGTCGGGGGCGAACACCGAGATCACCGGGCGGATCCGGCCGCCGTTGCCGGCCAGCCGCAGGTGCTCGAAGCACTCGGTGGCGATGTCGTCGGCGGAGGACAGCTGCCGCAGGTCGCGCACCACCAGGCTGCGCCAGTACAGCCGGCCGATGCAGCGGGCCGCGTTGCGCCAGGCGAGCCGGGCGCCGTAGGTGAGTTCGGCGGACGTCTGCCGGTAGGTCCCGGTGCGGTCGATCTCGTCGAGGACGGCCCGGACCCGCGCGGCCGGGTCACCGGTGCCGGGCTGCTCGCGGTGGAACTGCCGGACGAAGGCGGCGGCCTGGCCGGGGTCGGTGAAGTGCCCCGCCCGGGGCGGGGGTTCGGGAACGAGCGGCGGCCCGGGCACGGGGTGCGCATGGGCGAACGGGCAGCCGTCGGCCGGGGCCGTCACGGGTCTGCGGGTACGGAGCCGGTTGAAGATCAAGGACACATCCCTCCTGCCGGACAGGAGTACCGGAGGTGTGCGGCCCACCGCAGGGAGTGAACGATTCGGCCCCGCACCCGGGCGATTGGCGATAGGGTTTGGGCCGGTCCGACTGTCGGATCAGCCCATGTCCTCCAGTCGGATGCCCTTGGTCTCCTTCACGAACCGCGCCACGAAGAGGACGGACAACGCGGCGAAGGCCGCGTACACCAGGTAGGTCGCCGAGAGGTTCCAGCGCGAGAGCGACGGGAACGACACGGTGATCGCCCAGTTGGCGATCCACTGCGCGGAGGCGGCGACGGAGAGCGCGGCGGCCCGGATCCGGTTCGGGAACATCTCGCCGAGCATCACCCAGACGACCACACCCCAGGACATCGCGAAGAACAGCACGAAGGCGTTGGCGGCGATCAGCGCGACGGTGCCCTGGAGGTCGGGGAGGGTGACGTTGTCGCCGCTGCCGGTGGCGGCGGAGAACGCCCAGCCGCAGGCGCCGAGCGCGAGGGCCATCCCGGCGGAGCCGATCAGGGCGAGCGGCTTGCGGCCGATCCGGTCCACCAGCAGGATCGCGACCACGGTGCCCAGGATGTTGATGACCGAGCCGATGAAGCTGATCAGCAGCGAGTTGCTCTGGTCGATGCCGACCGACTGCCAGAGGATCGACGAGTAGTAGAAGATCACGTTGATGCCGACCAGCTGCTGGAAGACCGAGAGGCCGATGCCGACCCAGACGATCGGCAGCAGGCCGAACCGGCCGCCCAGCAGGTCGCGGAAGCGCGGCCGGTGGTCGGAGTCGATCAGTGCCCTGATCTCGGCGATCCGGGCCCCGGTGTCGGAGCCCTCGCCCTCGACCTCGGCGAGTACGGCGCGGGCCTCGTCCAGCCGGCCGGCCGAGATCAGATAGCGGGGGGACTCGGGGATGGTCGAGGCGAGCACGAAGTAGACGGCGGCCGGCACGACGCAGATGCCGAGCATCCACTGCCAGGCCTCCAGGCCGAGCAGGTGGCCGCGGGTCTCACCGCCGGCGGCGTTCGCCAGCATCCAGTTGACCAGCTGGGATATCGCGATGCCGAGCACGATCGCGGCCTGCTGGAAGGAGGCCAGCCGGCCCCGGTACCTGGTCGGCGCGACCTCGGCGATGTAGGTCGGGGCGATCACCGAGGCGATGCCGATGGCCGCCCCGCCGAGGACCCGCCAGCAGGCGAGGTCCCAGGCCGAGAACGGCAGCATCGAGCCGACGGCGCTCACCGCGAAGAGCAGCGCGCCCGCCTTCATCACCGTGATCCGGCCGTACCGGTCGGCGAACCGCCCGGCCAGCGCGGCGCCCACGGCGGAGCCGAGCAGTGCCGAGGAGACGATCAGACCGGTCACGCCGTCGCCGACGCCGAACTTCTCCTGGATGCCGGAGACGGCGCCGTTGATCACGGAGCTGTCGTAGCCGAACAGGAACCCGCCGAGGGCCGCGACGGCGGTGATGAAGACGACGAAGCCGAGGCGGCCGGAGGACGCGGTCTCCGTCCCCGAGGGCCCGGCGGGCCTCGGAGACGGAGACCCGGCGGACTCCAAGGGCTGCTTGGTGACGCTCACGATCTTGACTCCTGGTACTCAACGCTGAGTTCGGTAGCCGAGATCGTAACCCCTCAATGTTCAAGTGTTGTACATCGGGAAGCTCAGATTTTGCTCTGAGTATTAGTAAAGTGAACGATCAAACTCGGCCGGGTAAGGGCAGGCGGGGTGCGGGCGGCCGGGGTGCGGGCAGATCAGGCCGGGGTGGCCAGCGACAGCCCGAACCGGCCCTCGTCGTCCGTCCACCAGTGGTCCAGCCGCAGCCCGGCCGCGGCCAGTTCCTCGGTGACCCGCTCCCGGCGGAACTTGGCCGAGACCTCGGTCCGCAGCTCCTCGCCCCGGTCGAAGTGGACCGGCAGGTTCAGGGCCGGGATCTTCACGGTCTGCGCGCGCAGTGAGCGCAGCCGCATCTCGATCCACTCCTGCCCGGCGTCCCAGACCGCCACGTGCTCGAAGGCGTCCGGGTCGAAGTCCGCCTCCAGCTCCCGGTTCAGCACGTTGAGCACATTGCGGTTGAACTCGGCGGTCACCCCGGCCGCGTCGTCGTAGGCGGCGACCAGCACCCGCGGGTCCTTGACCAGGTCGGTGCCGAGCAGCAGGAAGTCGCCGGGGTCGAGCGCGGCGCGCAGCCCGCGCAGGAAGGTCGCCCGTTCGGCGGGCAGCAGGTTGCCCAGGGTGCCGCCGAGGAAGGCGACCAGGCGGGGTCCGCCGTCCGGGGGCAGCCCGAGCCGGGCGGTGAAGTCGGCCAGTACGCCGTGCACGGCCAGCCCCGGGTACTCGGCCGCGAGCGCTTCGCCGGCCGAGGCCAGCGCGCTCTCGCTGACGTCCACCGGCACGTAGGTGTGCAGGGTGCCGAGGTCGCGCAGCGCGCTCAGCAGCAGCCTGGTCTTCTCGGAGGAGCCCGAGCCCAGTTCCACCAGGGTGCGGGCCCGGGTGGCCGCGGCGATCTCGCCGGCCCGGGCGGTCAGGATGGCCCGCTCGGCCCGGGTGGGGTAGTACTCCGGCAGCCGGGTGATCTCCTCGAACAGTTCGCTGCCCCGGGCGTCGTAGAACCACTTCGGCGGCAGCCATTTGGGCTCGGCGGTCAGGCCCCGCCGCACGTCGTGCCGCAGGGCGGTGCTGAAGTGGTCGGCGGGCAGCAGGCGGGTGAGATCAAATGTGCTCATGACAGGTCGATCCTCTATTCAAAAGGTGAAGGAGAGGGGGAGTGTGACGTTCGCGCGGCCGGGCCTCAGCCGGCCGGGAGCGGGCGTATGGTGACGCCCTCGGGGCCGGCCAGCAGCAGCGAGCGGTCCGGGACGGCGGTCCAGGCCGGGTCGTCGTCGTACGGCTCGGAGGCGACCAGCACGCCGCGCCCCGGCAGGGTCCGGTGGTGCAGGGTGTCGCCCCAGGCGGTCGCGGCGAGCGTCCGGCCGTCGGTGAGCAGCAGGTTGAGCCGGCCGGTGGTGTGCGCGGCCACGTCCGCGACGGTGCCGGCCAGCGCCGCGCCGAGCTCGGCGCCCGCCCGTAGCCGGTGCAGCGCCAGGCCCCAGAGCAGCGCCGAGTCCGTCCGGGCCTCCAGGTCCAGCAGTTCGGCGGGCGGCAGCAGTCCGGCCAGCGCGTCCAGCTTCTCCGGCCAGCCCGTCACCGCGCCGTTGTGGCTGAACAGCCAGCGCCCGGCGGCGAACGGCGCGGCCGCCGCCTCGCCCGGCGCGCAGCCCTCGGTGGCCGAGCGGACGGCCGCCAGCAGCGCCCGGGTGCGGATCACCCGGGCGAGGTCCGCGAACGAGGCGTCCGCCCAGATCGGCCCGGCCCGCCGGTAGCGGGCGGGCACCTCGTCGCCGTCCGCGTACCAGCCGAGCCCGAAGCCGTCCGCGTTGACCGTGCCGTACTGCTGCACCCGGGGCGCCCAGGACTGCCGGTAGAGCCCGAACGGCGGCTCCACCAGCAGCTCCCGGGGCGCCACCGGCTCGCCCAGATAGGCGAGATGGCGGCACATCAGCCGGCCGCCGGGTCGGCGGCGGTGCGGAAGCCGGCGAAGATCTGCCGCCGGACCGGATAGTCCCAGTTGCGGAAGGTGCCCCGGCAGGCGACCGGCGCGACGCCGAAGCAGCCGCCGCGCAGCACCTTGTACTCGGGCCCGAAGAAGACCTCCGAGTACTCCCGGTACGGCCAGGCCCGGAAGCCCGGGTACGGCCGGAAGTCGCTGGCCGTCCACTCCCAGACGTCGCCCATCAACTGACGTACCCCGTAAGGGGATTCACCGCCCGGGTAGCTGCCGGCCGGGGCCGGGCGCAAATGCCGCTGGCCGAGGTTGGCGCGCCCGGGGGAGGGTGCGCCGTCGCCCCACGGGTAGCGGCGGGAGCGGCCCGTGGCCGGGTCGTGCCGGGCGGCCTTCTCCCACTCCGCCTCGGTCGGCAGCCGCCGGCCGGCCCACCGCGCGTACGCGTCCGCCTCGTACCAGCTGACGTGCAGCACCGGCTCGTCCCCGGGTACCGGCTCCAGCAGGCCGAACCGCCTGCGCAGCCACTGGCCGTCCTCGCGGTGCCAGAACAGCGGGGCGGTCAGCCCTGCCCGCTGCCGGTGCTCCCAGCCCTCGGCGGTCCACCAGCGCGGCTCGTCGTAGCCGCCGTCGGCGATGAACCGCTGATAGGCGCCGTTGGTGACGGGCGTGGTGTCCAGCAGGAAGGCGGGCAGTTCGACCCGGTGCGCCGGGCGCTCGTTGTCCAGCGCCCACGGCTCGGTGTCGGTGCCCATGGTGAACGGCCCGGCGGGGACGAGGACTTCGGCCGGCAGTGTGGCCGCGTCGGCGGGTGCGGGCGGCGGCGGGGGAGCGGCCAGGACGGGCTCGCCCGACCGCAGCTGATGGGTGATCAGCATGGTCTCGTCGTGCTGCTGTTCGTGCTGGGCGATCATGCCGAAGGCGAATCCGGCGTCCAGCAGCGGTGCGCCCTCCAGCGGGCTGGCGGCCAGCAGGTCGAGCACCCGGCCGCGGACCTCGTGGGCGTACGCGCGGGCCTCGCCGGGCGGCAGCAGCGGCAGGCTGGGGCGCTCGGCGCGCGGGTGCTCGAAGGCGTCGTAGAGCGGGTCGATCTCGGGGTGCATCGGGTCGCGGCCGCCGACGTTGCGCAGCAGCCAGAGCTCCTCCTGGTTGCCGATGTGGGCGAGGTCCCAGACCAGCGGGGACATCAGCGGGGAGTGCTGGGCGGTGAGGTCGCGCTCCCCGACGCAGTCGGTCAGCGCGGCGGTCCGGGCCCTGGCGGCCAGCAGCTCGTTCGCGATCGTCTCGCGCAGCGCCTCCGGGGTGGCGGGGGCGTCGGCGGGGGCGTCGGTCGGGCGGGCGTCGTCGATCATGGTGCGGCCTCCTCCGGGGGAGTGGGGCGGGTGCCGGCGCGCAGGGCGTCCAACTGGTCGTCGGCGGGGCAGCGGCCGCGCGCGGGGTAGCGCTCGGCGTACTCGGCGACGACGGCGCGCAGCCGCTCGGCGCCGGGCAGACGGCCCAGCGCGGCGTCGGCGGCGGCGAAGCAGGCGAGGGCGGCGCGGCGCAGCCCCGGGTCGGCGACGGCCAGGGTGGCGGCCCGGCGCCAGACGTCGCTGCGCGGTGGCAGCGGGCCGTCGGCGCACCCCAGCGGCTCCAGCGCGGCCAGCGCGGCGTCGGCGGCCGGCGGGTCCTCCAGCAGCGCGGTGACCAGGGCGGTCGGGACGATCCAGCCGTCACCGGGCTGGGCGTCGATCATCCGCAGCTCCAGGTGGCCCTGCGGCCGTACCGGAGGGAAGAGCGTGGTGCGGTGGTAGTCCAGGTCGGCCAGGGTGGGCGGGCGTTCGCCGGCGCCGGCCAGCCAGTCGCGGAAGGTCAGTCCGGCCGGGGCGGTCCAGGGCAGCCCGCCCGGTCGGCGGATGCAGAGCACCTCGGCGTCCAGCACGTAGCGGGACCAGGCCTCGCGCGGGTCGCCGTGGTCCGGGCCGGGGGCGAGGGTGCGGGAGGGGTCCATCCTGGACCAGACGGTCTGCCGGGTGGACCGGTGGCCGGTGGGCTTCCCGTCGAGTAAAGGGGAGTTGGCGAAGGCCGCGACCAGGACGGGGCCCAGCCGGTGGGCCAGCCGCCAGCGCCGGTCCAGCGCCTGCGGGCCCTCCTCGGCCCCGGCGTCCAGGCAGACCTGGACGGAGGCGGTGCCGGTCATCATGATCCGGCCCCAGGGCCCGGCCGAGTCGAAGAATCGTTCCATCGCCAGATAGCGAGGGTGGTCCAGGACCATCAGACGGGGGCGGGCCAGCGGATCGGTACCGGTACCCGTGAGACGCAGGCCCTGCGCCGCGAAGGCGGCCCGCAGGGCGGCGAGATCGTGCCGGGTTTCGTCGACGCAGGCCGTGAGGCCGGGGGCGGGCGGGGAGCTGAGCTCGACCTGACCGCCGGGTTCGAGGGTGAGACGGGCGCCGGAGGGAAGTGAGGTCCCGTCCGGGCCGCCGAGTGGCAGTGAGTCCAACGCGGCGTGCAGCCGCTCCGGTAGGACGGGGCCGGTCGGACATCG
This sequence comes from Kitasatospora sp. NPDC088351, assembly GCF_040685575.1. NCBI lineage: Bacteria > Bacillati > Actinomycetota > Actinomycetes > Kitasatosporales > Streptomycetaceae > Kitasatospora > Kitasatospora sp. NPDC088351. Next base: position 142,552 of record NZ_JBFBIL010000009.1, read on the forward strand.
GTTGTCGTGGACGAACCACTCGACTTCGATGCCGACCAGCCGGGGAGGTCCGATCTTGAAGCAGACACCTGACATGTGGCTGCGCGCCGCCGACTCGGTCAGTGGCGTCACCCCGCCCGGGGGCGGTTCCGCGCTCTGCCGGTCGGGTGGGCTGGCGGGTGGGCTGGTCGGGCGAACGGGTATCACCGGACTCACCATCCTCGGGATCACGATTGCGGCCCGGTCTACTCTGCCCAGTCTGCTACGGACCATGCGGGCCTGCTCCGCAAACATCTCGTGAAGAGATGTATCCGCAGGTCAGAGGTGGTGCAATCGGGTGAATCAGGGCTTTCGCAGCCGGGCCAGCCGGGCCAGTGCCCGCGCCAGCTCCGGGCCGGGCAGGGCGTAGTTGAGCCGGAGTCCGCCGCGCCCGCCGGGCCCGAAGTCGGCGCCGTCCGAGACCTCCAGGGCGCAGCGCTCCAGCAGCGCCGCCCGGGCGTCCGCGGCCGGCAGGCCGAGCGCGGCGGTGTCCAGCCAGAGCAGGTACGAGGCCTGTGGCGCGGAGCGGACGGCGTCACCGAGCACAGCGGTCAACTCGTCCCGGGCGGTGGCGAGATGACGCAGCAGGGCGTCCAGCCACGGCCCGCCGTGCCGCAGCGCCGCCCGCTGCACCACCTGCTCCAGCAGCCCGCCCTCCCAGAGGCCGTACCCGGCCATCACCTCGCCGAGCCGCCCGCGCAGCGCAGGGTCCGGGACGAGTGCGAAGCAGCTGGGGATGCCGGAGGTGTTGAAGGTCTTGCCGACCGAGTTGAGGGTGACCGTCCGGTCGCGCAGCGGGCCCGCCACGGCCACCGCGACGGGGTGGCGGTGGCCGGGGTGGGTGAGGTCGCCGTGCACCTCGTCGGAGAGCAGCACCCCGCCCGCCCGCGCCGCGGCCTCGGCGAGCCCGTGGATCTCCGCCGCCGTCCAGACCCGGCCGGACGGGTTGTGCGGGCTGCTCAACAGCACCGCCCCGGGCCGGTGCCGGGCGAAGGCGTCCAGCGGCAGCCGGTAGCCGGTGCCGGTGCGGTCGCCGGTGCCGTCGTTACCGTCGTGGACCAGCGGGATCTCCCGGTACGGCAGCCGGGCGGCCCGGCAGAGCTGGGCGAAGCCGCCCCACTCGGGCGTCGGGAACAGCACCGGCCCGGCCGGGCGGACCGCCTCCAGCAGCAGCCGGACGGCGGTCCGGGGCCCGAACGGCAGCAGCAGCACCCATGCCGGGTCCACCGCGACGCCGTGCCGCGCCCGGTACCAGTCGGCCACCAGGGCCCGCCCGGCCGGATCGCAGGCCGTGTACCCGTACGCCCGGTGCCGCGCCCGTCGCGCCAGCGCCTCGGCGACGGCCGGCGGACCGGGCAGGTCCATGTCGGCCAGACCCAGTGCGATCACCCCGTCCGGCCCGCCGGCCGTCCGCGCCCACTTGCTGCTGCCCGTCCCGGCCCGGTCGAAGGGCAGTCCGAAGCCGAAGTCGTCCGGCGCGGTCGTCATGGGAGCCTCCGTAGGGTGTGAGACGGCCCGGTCCGCCGTCAGGCTAGGGCGTCCGCTCTCGTTCCGTCCTCGTTCCGTCCGGCGGTCAGGTCCGTTTCCGGCCCCCGCTGCCACCCGGGCAGGACGGCAGAACTCCGCTTGCACGCGTTCAGCGTGCAGAGGAGGATCTTTTGTGCTTGTAGTCTCATCTGTCGCAGCCATCTCTTCAGATCGCTGCGTCCTCAGAACCGGAGTGAAGGAGTCCCGAAGATGCGGCGACCGAACTGGGTACCGGAGGGCACGGACCTGGACAAACCGAACGCCGCACGGGTCTACGACTACTACCTCGGGGGATCGCACAACTTCGAGGTGGACCGGGAGATGGCCCGCAAGGCGATCGCCCTCTGGCCGGAGCTGCCCCAGATCATGCGTTCCAACCGGGCCTTCCTCCGCCGGGCCGTGCAGTTCCTCGCCGAGCGGGGCATCACCCGCTTCCTGGACATCGGCTCCGGCATCCCGACCTTCGGCGCCGTGCACGAGCACGCCCGCGCGATCCGCCCCGAGACCGAGGTCGTCTACATCGACCGCGACCCGGTCGCCGTCGCGCACAGCCGGCTGCTGCTGGAGAACGACCCGCAGAGCGCCGTCGTCCAGGCCGACCTCCGGGACATCGACGACCTGCTGAGCCGCCCCGAGGTGAAGGCCCTGCTGGCGGCCGGCGAACCGGTGGGCGTCCTGCTGGTCGCCGTCATGCACTTCGTCAGCGACGCCGAGGAGCCGCGGAAGCTGCTCTCGGTGCTGCATGACGCCCTCCCGCCGGGCAGCGCGCTGGTCCTCTCGCACGCCTCCCTGGAGGGCCGCCCCGACCAGGCGGAGGACCACCAGAAGCTCTACCAGCGGACCCCCACCCCGCTGACCATGCGCACCCACGAGCAGATCACCGCCATGTTCACCGGCTTCGAGCTGGTCGAGCCGGGCGTGGTCTACCTGCCGCAGTGGCGGCCCGACCAGCCGGAGGCGGTCGGGCAGCACCCCGAGCGGATGACCGGGGTGGCGGGCGTGGGGTTCCGTCCGTGAGCGGAGCGCCGGTGCCGAGCAGCCCCGAACGGTTCCACGAGGACTGGGCGCGGCTGCTCTCCGGCGACCACGGCACGGCGGTCCACCCCGGCCTGCTCGGCCGGCTGATCTCCCGGACCGCCGCGCTGCTCCACCGGGCCCAGCTGGACGAGCCGTTCGAACCGCACCTGGCCGCCCGGGCCGGCGCCGAGCTCGTCGACGCGCACTTCACCGACCCGGTGGTGCTGGCCCGGGCGGTCGAACTGCTGCAGGAACAGCCGGTCGCCGACGGCCGCGGGCCCGCCCTCTGCGGTGCGTTCGCGGCCGGCTGGGCCGACGCCCTGCGCGAGCGCACCCTGCGCGAGCAGGAGGCGATCATGACCGCCGCCGACGTGGCCCGCAAGGAGGCCGAACGGGCCCTGCGCGCCTCCGAGGCCCGCTTTCGCGCGCTCTTCGAGAGCGCGGCCATCGGCATCGGCATCGGCGACACCGACGGCAACATCCTGGCCGTCAACCGCGCCCTCCAGGAGCTGTTCGGCGCCGGCCCGGAGGACATGCAGGGCCGTCGGGTCGGCGACCTCGTCCACCCCGAGGACACCCCCGGCGTCTGGGAGGCGTACGAGGAACTGATCAGCGGCAAACGGGACTACTTCCAGTTCGACAAGCCGTACTACCGGCAGGACGGCGAGGTGGTCTGGACCCACCTCACGGTCTCGCTGATCCGCGACGACGACGGCCGCCCGGTGTACCAGGTCGCCATGCTGGAGGACGTCACCGACCGCTACCGGCTCCAGGAGCGACTGCGCCACCAGGCCACCCACGACCCGCTGACCGGCCTGCCCAACCGGGCGGCCTTCTTCGAACGGCTGGAGAAGCTCTTCGAGGAGCCGGACCCGGGCGCCCGGTTCGGCCTCTGCTACGTGGACCTCGACGGGTTCAAGGTGGTCAACGACAGCCTCGGCCACGACACCGGCGACCAACTGCTCTCCGCCGTCGCCGACCGGCTCAAGGCCGCCCTCACCCCGCTCGGCCATCTGGTCGCCCGGCTCGGCGGCGACGAGTTCGTGGTGCTGCTGGAGAACTGCCGGGGCGAACAGGAGGCGGTCGCCGCCGCCAAGACCGTCCTCAAGGCGCTGGCCGGGCCAGTGCTGATCGGGGACCACAAGCTCGCCGTCGGCGCCAGCGTGGGCGTGCTGGAGCGCCGGGTCTCCACCACCACCCCCGGCGCCGCCGTCCGCGCCGCCGACCTGACGCTGTACCGGGCCAAGGAGGCCGGCCGCGGCCGCTGGACGCTGTTCGACCCCAAGGAGAACGCCCGCGCCGTCAGCCGCTACGCCGTCTCGGTGCGGATGCCGGCCGCCCTCGACCGGGGCGAGTTCTTCATCGACTACCAGCCGCTCTACGCGCTGGCCGACGGCCGGCTCGCCGCCGTGGAGGCGCTGGTGCGCTGGCGTCACCCGCAGCTCGGCGTGCTCGGACCGGACGAGTTCGTGACCACCGCCGAGGAGACCGGCCTGATCATGCCGCTCGGCCGGTGGGTGCTGGAGCAGGCCTGCGGCCAGGCCGCCGACTGGATCAAGCGGTTCGGCGACGACGCGCCCCAGCTCAACGTCAACCTGGCGGTCCGCCAGGCCCGCAGCGCCGCTCTGGTCACCGACCTCGGCCGGATCCTCGACTCCACCGGCCTGGACCCGGCCCGGCTCCAGCTGGAGATCACCGAGTCCACCGTGGTCGGCCCCGAGGACGAGGCGCTGCGCACCCTGCACGGGCTGGTCGACCTCGGCGTCTCGCTCGCCGTGGACGACTTCGGCACCGGCTGGTCCAACCTCGCCTACCTGCGCGACCTGCCGGTCTCCGGCCTGAAGATCGCCGGCTCCTTCGTCGGCGACCTGCACGACCCGGGCAAGGACGAGTCCACCGGCTGGCGGATCGTCAGCGGCCTGGTGTCGATGGCGCACGCGCTGGGCCTGACCGTCACGGCCGAGGGCGTGGAGACCCGGCGGGACGCCGAGCGGCTGCGCACCATCGGCTGCGACTGGGCCCAGGGCTGGCACTTCGGCCGCCCGGTGCGGCCGGGCGAGATCGCCCGCCGGATCACCGAGGAGCCGAAGGGACGACCGGTCGAGGGCTGAGCCGGCCGGCCCTCCCGCGCCGGACCGTCCGCGCGTCCGCCGCTCAGCCGACCAGGCGGGACAGCTCGATCGAGTGGCCGGTGCGCTCCACCTTCGCCCGCAGGTAGCGGACGTTGCTCGCCGACAGGTGCACGCCCGTCGGCACCCGGCGCTCGACGGCGATGCCGAGGCCGGCCAGCTGCGCCGCCTTGTCCGGGTTGTTGCTCAGCAGGTCGATGCCGGTGGCGCCGAGCGCGGCGAGCATCTGGGCGGCGGCGGTGTAGTCGCGCCCGTCCTCGGGCAGGCCGAGCGCGGTGTTGGCGTCGTAGGTGTCCAGGCCGGAGTCCTGCAGGGCGTAGGCGTCCAGCTTGTTGTAGAGGCCGATGCCCCGGCCCTCCTGCCGCAGGTAGAGCAGGTAGCCGCCCGCCTCGCTGATCCGCTCCACCGACTCGCGCAGCTGCGGTCCGCAGTCGCACCGGTCCGAGCCGAACACGTCGCCGGTCAGGCACTCCGAGTGCAGCCGGACCAGCGGCGTCCCGCCCTGCGACACCTCGCCGAAGGCCAGCGCCAGGTGCTCGGCGCCGTCGGCCAGGCCGTGGAAGGTGAAGACCTCGGCCTCGGCGCGATAGCCGTCCGGGAAGGTCAGCGGGATGCGCACACGCGAACGCACGGTGGCGGGGCCGGGCTGCGGCGTGGCGGGCTGCGGCATGGGTGGGGCCTCCGTTACTGGGGTGGTGTTCCGGTAGTCGACCGTACTAGGTAGTTCCAATTTGAACAACAAGCTTCCGCGAGTCCTTCCCCCGCCGTGGCAATGGCAGCGGCAGCGGCGGGGAGCGGGAAGCGGGACGGGGCGGGAAGGAAACGGCGCCGGCGCCGACCGCTGGGGCCGGCGCCGGTGCCGGCGCCAGGGCGCGGCGGTGGACGCTACTTCACCCGGCTGGTCATCGCGGCGCGGATGGTGCGGGTGCGCTCGGCGAGGCCGGGGAGGTCGAGGTCGGCGGCGTTCTGGGTGAGGTCGGTGACGCTGCCGACGGTGGTGAAGTCGGCCCAGGCGCAGACGGCGAGGACGTCACCGTGCCCGTTCGGGGTGGCGGAGCACTTGAGGGCGCCGCCGAGCGGGCCGGCCGGGAAGGCGGTGTACGGGGCGGTGGGGGCCTGCGGGGCGTGGCCGCCGACGGTGACCGGGGCGAGCGACGGGTCCGGCCCGCCGAGCAGGTCGTCCAGTTCGCGGACCGGGCTGGAGAAGTTGCCGGTGGCGCCGATCACGATGAAATCGGTCCCGGTGGAACCGGGTCGGCGGTAGCCGGTGACGAAGTGCTCGCGGAAGCGGAGGTAGGCGAGGGTGTCGGGGAAGATCTCCGCGTTCCGGGCGGCGTACGAGCCCGAGGTGTCCGGCTCCCTGGTCAGGTCGCCGATGCTCTGCACCGGGTCCAGCCGGTTCCGCATCGGGTCGTCCGGACCGAGCACGGTGGCCAGCAGTCCGGCCGCCACCAGTGCCGCCAGTACGCCGCCCGACACCTTCCAGGTCCGCCGTGACACCCGCCGGTACCACGGCGGCACCGGCCCCTCCGGCTCCGCCCAGCGGGACTTCAACCGGTCGGCGGAGGTCTCGGGTGCGGGCGCGGGTTCGGCTGTGCTGTCGGTGGCGTCGGCGTCGTTGTTCGGCATGGCGCGGTGGCGATTCCTCCCGGACGGCCGCCCGGATGCCCGGACGGATGTTCGGGTCGGAACAATGCGGCCCCGGACGCCGCTCCGTCAAACGCACCGGGGGCGCTCCCCCGGGAACCGGCACCCGGGGCGCCCGCCGGCTGTGAGCTTGCTCACGGTCGGGCGGGGTGTGGCGGGGCGAGCGGTCGGTCGAGGGGGCGTGGCGCCGGGGAATGTCCGCTATTCGGAGAGTTGGGCGCGGGCCGCATCGTGGCAGAGCGGTTCCACCATGTGGATGGGGTCGTACATGGGGTGTTAACACTGGGACACTACCCGGATAACAGCGGTCCTGTATGCCGCTTCGGCGCGCAAGGACAGCGCGATGCCCTCAATGGCGAGGGGGACCGCCGGCGTTCCCCGATACGGGACGTCTCGCGCGCGACTGACGACCACGGAAGGTCCTGAATCTGATGCCGGTCACCTCTCGTTCCTCCGCGTCCCACGACGCCGAGAACCGTGTCATCGAGTCCCTCTACGCCGAGGTTCTGCGCCGCAACCAGGGCGAGCTGGAGTTCCACCAGGCTGTCCGGGAGGTCCTGGAGACCCTAGGCCCGGTGCTGGCCAGGCGGCCCGAGTTCGTCGACGCCCGGATCATCGAGCGGATCTGCGAGCCCGAGCGCCAGCTGATCTTCCGGGTGCCGTGGTCGGACGACAAGGGTGGCATCCACGTCAACCGCGGCTTCCGGGTCGAGTTCAGCAGCGTGCTCGGCCCCTACAAGGGCGGCCTGCGCTTCCACCCGTCCGTCAACCTGGGCATCGTCAAGTTCCTCGGCTTCGAGCAGATCTTCAAGAACGCGCTCACCGGGATGCCGATCGGCGGCGGCAAGGGCGGTGCCGACTTCGACCCGAAGGGCCGCTCGGACGCCGAGATCATGCGGTTCTGCCAGTCCTTCATGACCGAGCTCCACCGCCACCTGGGCGAGTACACCGACGTCCCGGCCGGTGACATCGGCGTCGGCGGCCGCGAGATCGGCTACCTCTTCGGCCAGTACAAGCGGATCACCAACCGCTACGAGTCCGGCGTCCTCACCGGCAAGGGCCTCGGCTGGGGCGGCGCGCAGGCCCGCACCGAGGCCACCGGCTACGGCTGCGTGCTCTTCACCGCCGAGATGCTGCGCAGCCGGGGCGAGAGCCTGGAGGGCCAGCGGGTGGTCGTCTCCGGCTCGGGCAACGTCGCCATCTACGCGATCGAGAAGGCGCAGCAGCTCGGCGCGACCGTGGTCACCTGCTCCGACTCCTCCGGCTACGTCGTGGACGAGAAGGGCATCGACCTCGCCCTGCTCAAGGAGGTCAAGGAGGTCCGCCGCGGCCGGATCTCCGAGTACGCCGAACTGCGCGGCGGCCACGTCAAGTTCGTCGCCGGTCCGGGCGTCTGGAGTGTGCCGTGCGACGTCGCGCTGCCCTGTGCCACCCAGAACGAGCTGGACGAGACGGACGCGCTCGCGCTCGTCCGGGGCGGCGTCAAGGCGGTCGCCGAGGGCGCCAACATGCCCACCACCCCGGAGGCCGTCCGGGTCCTCCAGGAGGCGGGCGTGGCCTTCGCGCCGGGCAAGGCGGCCAACGCGGGTGGCGTCGCCACCAGCGCGCTGGAGATGCAGCAGAACGCCTCGCGCGACTCCTGGACCTTCGCCCACACCGAGGAGCGGCTCGCCGAGATCATGCGGCACATCCACGACTCCTGCTTCACCACGGCCGAGCGCTACGGCAGCCCGGGCAACTACGTGGTGGGCGCGAACATCGCGGGCTTCGAGCTGGTCGCGGACGCGATGCTGGCGCAGGGCCTGATCTGATCCTGCGCACCCTTCCGCGGGTCCTCCCGCGGCTCTGCTGACCCGGGCCCCCGGTCGGTCCTTCGTGACCGGCCGGGGGCCCGGGCCGTTCGCCGTTGGCCGCTCGATGCTTGCCGTTCGTCGTTCGTCGTTCGTCGTTCGTCGGGGGCTGGGCCGGAACGGTGGTGCCGTGCCGTCTGCCGGACCCGACCGGAGCGGGCACAGGATGTCGGGTGCGGCAGGGTGGGTCCTTTCTACGGTGGTGAGCAGTAAGGGAAGGACGGGGGCTGGCATGCTGGAGCAGCTGAACCGGGCCATGGAGCACATCGAGGACCGGCTCGACCAGCCGGTCGAGGTGGCCGAACTGGCGCGGATCGCGATGACGTCGGAGTACCACTTCCGGCGGTTGTTCTCCGCGCTGGCCGGGATGCCGCTGTCGGAGTACGTCCGGCGTCGGCGGCTGACCGTTGCCGGGGCCGAAGTGCTGTCCGGCGAACGGACGTTGCTGGAGGTGGCGGTCCGCTGCGGCTACACCTCGGGGGAGGCGTTCGCCCGGGCGTTCCGGGCGATGCACGGCGTCGGGCCCGGGGAGGCCCGGCGCGGTGGTGCGGCGCTGCGGTCCCAGCCCCGGATGTCCTTCCGACTCGTCGTGGAAGGGAGTAGCAGTATGGAGTACCGCATCGTGGAGAAGCCCGAGTTCCGGGTGGTGGGCAGGCGGACCCGGGTGCCGCTGGTCTGCGAGGGGGTGAACCCGGCCATCGCCGCGTTCATCCAGGGTCTCGACCAGGAGACCGTCGCCCGGATCTCGGCGCTCTCCGGCCCGGAGCCGGAGGGCATCGTCTCGGTCACCGAGCACCTCTCGGAGAGCCGCGAGGAAGGGTCCGAACTCGACTACTACCACGCGGTGGTGGCGTCCTCGGAGGCCGTCGTCCCGGACGACCTGGACGTCCGGGTGGTGCCGGCCGGCAGCTGGGCCGTGTTCACCAGCACCGGCCCGTTCCCGCAGGCCCTGCAGGAGATGTGGCGGGACGTCTACACCCAGTGGTTCCCGTCCAACCCGTACGAGTCCTGCTCGGGACCGGAGATCCTGCGCACCCGCTTCCTGCCGGACGGCGGCGGGGCGCAGGCCCAGCTCTGGGTCCCGGTCGAGCGGGCGGCTCGCTGAACAGCCCTGGGCCGGTGGGAGGTTGGATCTCCCACCGGCCCAGGGTCGGTGGGGGTCCGCCCGGCCCGGGGGCCTGTTAGGGTCCGCGCATGACGAAGCGTGTGCCCTTCCGGGGCGGGGAGAAGGAGAGCCTGTTCACGGCTCTCGACCGGCATCGCGACGCGGTGCTGTGGAAGCTGGAGGGGCTGGACGACGAGCAGCTGCGGCGGCCGGTGACGGCGTCGGGGACGAATCTGCTGGGCCTGGTGAAGCACCTGGGTGGGGTCGAACTCGGCTGGTTCTGCGAGACGTTCGGCCGTGCGACCGGGCCGCTGCCGTTCGACCTGACCGAGGACGAGGAGTCCGATCTCCGGGTGCGGCCGGACGAGTCCACCGCGGACGTGCTGACCTTCTACGCCCGTGCCCGGGCGGCGGCCGATCTCGTCATCGGGGAGCTGGAGTTGGACGACGTCGGCCGGGCCTGGTTCGGGGACGAGGTGTCGCTGCGCTGGGTGCTGATCCACATGACGACGGAGACCGCCCGGCACACGGGCCACATGGACATCCTGCGGGAGCTGATCGACGGGCGGACCGGAGACCACAGCCGGGGGTGACCGGGCCGGGGGTGGCCGCCTTCCCCGCCGGGCTGTCCGCCCCCTCGGCCACGTGTCTGTTCCGGCCGCGCGCCTGTTTCGGCCACGGCCGGCTTCCGAGCGCGGTCAGCTTCCGAGCGCGCTGAGCGCGAAGGCCCGGGTGCCCGCGACGTGGCGGCGGGCGAGGTCGGCGGCGGCCTGCGGGTCGCGGGAGCGGATGGCGGCGAGCAACTGCTCGTGCTCGGTGCACATCGGGGAGGTGCTCTCGGGGCCGGAGGTGAGCCGGAAGAGGCGGCGCAGCCGGCCGTCGAGCGGGGCCATCATGTCCTGGAGCAGCGGGTTGCCGGAGAGCTCGACGATCGCCCGGTGGAAGTCGGCGTTGAGGCTCACGGTCTCGCGCAGCCGCCCCGCCTCGGCGGCCTTCCTGGTCCGGGTCAGGATGCGTTCGAGGGACTTGAGGCCCGCCGGGGTGGCGTGCTGGGCGGCCAGTTGGGCGGCGAGGGCCTCCAGGGACTCCCGTACGGCGAAGAAGTGCTCGGCCTCGGCGGGGCCGAACTCGGCGACCACCGCGCCCCGGCGGGCCTGGACGGTGAGGAAGCCCTCCTGCTCCAGCCGCTGCATGGCCTCGCGGACGGGGACACGGGAGACGTTCATCGTCTCCGCCAGCTCGCGCTCCACGAGCCGTCGGCCGGCCGGGTACTCGCCCTCGATGATCCGTTCGCGGAGCTGGACGTAGACGAGGTCCCGGAGCGACTGGTGGGCGTCGCCGGGGGTGTCGGGCATCGGGGCTCCAGTCGGGTGGGGGACCGCGCGGGCGGTGGGGGCAGTGCAGATCATTTCAGATCCGTTCGCCGGGCCCGGTGCCGGATCTGGTCCGCGGTGTCGGTGCGGTACCGGTGCGGATCCCGTGCCGGGGCCTGCTCGGGATCCGACCCGGGATGTCGGTCGGCAGCCGGCTCCGGCTGGCTCCATCTCGCTTCGGTCTCGCTTCCGGTCTCGTTTCGGATCCGTTGTCGGACACCTCTTGTTTGGTATTCGGTATACCAGCTAGCGTGCCCGTGTGACCCCCACCTCGCCCCTTCGCCCCGCCCTCCTCCTGGACGCCACCCTGCCCGACGGCACCGCGGCCGACGTCCACCTCGCCGACGGCCGGATCGCCGCCCTGACCGCGCCCGCCCGGCGTGCGCCCGAGGCCGCCGGCCGGGGCCTGCGGCTGGACGGCGCGCTGCTGCTGCCCGCCCTGGTGGACGGGCACGCGCACCTGGACAAGACCTTCCTCGGTGCGCCCTGGCAGCCCCATCGTGCCACCGCCGGTCTCCGGACCCAGATCGCCTCCGAGCGGGAGCTGCGCCGCGAGGTCGCGGCGGCCGTGCCCGTCGCCGACCGGGCCGAGGCGCTGGCCCGGCGGATGGCGGCGCTCGGCACCGGGTACGTCCGCTCGCACGTCGACGTGGATCCGGACACCGGGCTCGACCACCTGCACGCCCTGCTGGAGGTGCGCGAGCGCGTCCGGGACGTGATCGGTATCCAGCTCGTCGCCTTCCCGCAGAGCGGGGTGGTGACCGCCCCCGGCGTCGCCGACCTGCTGGACGCGGCACTGCGCGAGGGCGCCGAGCTGATCGGCGGCCTCGACCCGGCCGGTTTCGACGGCGACGTGGACGGCCAGCTCGACATCGTCTTCGGCCTCGCCGAGCGGCACGGCGCCGGCGTGGACATCCATCTGCACGACGGTGGCCCGGTCGGTGCCTCCCAGCTGCGTGACATCGCCGACCGGACGGCCGCCCTCGGGCTCGGCGGACGGGTCGCGGTCAGCCACGCGTACGCGCTCGGGAGCGGTCTCGACTCCTCTGAACTCATGCTCACCGTACAGAAGCTGGCGGACGCCGGGGTGGCCGTGATGACCAACGGCCCGAGCCGCTCGATGCCGCCCGTGAAGCTGCTGCACGAGGCCGGCGTCCGGGTCTTCGCCGGCTCCGACAACATCCGTGACGCGTGGTGGCCGTACGGCACCGGGGACATGCTCGAACGCGCCACCGTCATCGGCCTCCAGGGTGAACTGATGACCGATCAGGAGCTTTTCCTCGCAGCGGACTTGGTGACGGAGAACGCCGCGGTGGCGCTCGGGCTGGCCGACTACGGGCTCGCCGTCGGCGCCCGTGCCGACCTGGTGGCGATCGCGGCCGGATCCGTCCCCGAGGCCGTCGCGGCGCACCCCGAGCGGCTGCTCGTCCTGCACGGCGGCCGGGTCGTCCTCGACCGCACGCCGCGGACCTGACCTTTCCTTTCTCGCCTTCCCCTCTTCCCCTCTTCCCCCTTCCCCCTTCCATCCGTTGGCCGGGCCCCACCCCGGTCGGCGGACCCCGCACCCCCCGCCCCTGCCGGAAGGACGCCCCCACCGTGAATGTCTCCGCAGAAAGATCCCAGGCCATCGCCCCGCCGGCCGGCCCGCAGTCGGCCCGGCAGTCGGCCCCGCAGTCGCCGCAACGGCTCGCGGGCGGCCTGATCGGCACCACCGACCTGGTCTTCTTCGTGGTCGCCGCCGCCGCGCCGCTCACCGTCCTCGCGGGCATCGCGCCCTTCGCGATCGGCGTCGGCGGTGCCTCTGCCCCCGCCGCCTACCTGATCTCGGGCGTGCTGCTGGTCCTGTTCGCGGCGGGCTTCACCGCGATGAGCCGCTACGTGCGCAACGCGGGCGCCTTCTACGCGTACGTCGCGCGCGGCCTGGGCCGGACGTTCGGCGTCGTCACCGCCTATGTGGCGGTGGTCTGTTACAACCTGATCACCCCGGGCGTGGCCGCCGCCTTCGGCTACTTCGCCGCCGGGCACATCGAACAGCGCACCGGCACGCACGTGCCGTGGTGGCTGTTCTCGGGCGGCTGCGTCGTGGTGGTCGGCGTGCTGGGCTGGCTGAAGGTGACGCTCAGCGCCAAGGTGCTCGGCGTCGCGCTGGTCCTGGAGGTGCTGGCGCTGCTGGTGATGGAGGGCGGGGTGCTCGCCGACCGGGGCACGGCCGCGCTCGACCCGGTCTCCTTCGACCCCTCGCTGCTCACCCAGGGCGGGGTCGCCGGGATGTTCGTGCTGGTCATCGGCGCCTTCACCGGTTTCGAGGCGACGGCGATCTACGCCGAGGAGGTGCGTGACCCGCGCCGGACGGTGCCCCGGGCGACGTTCATCGCGATCGGCTTCCTCGCCGTCTTCTACGCCCTCGGCACCTGGATCGTGATGGGCGCCTACGGGACGGACCAGGCCGTGGCGGCGGCCCGCGCCGCCGAGGGGCCGGACCTCACCTTCACCGCGGCCGAGCGCTTCGTCGGTGTCTGGCTCTCGGACTCGATGCACGTCCTGATCGTGGTCTCCGCCTTCGCCTCCGCGCTCGCCTTCCACAACGCGGCCGCCCGCTACCTGTACGCGCTCGGACGGGAGGGGCTGCTGCCGCGCCGGCTCGGGCGGGTGTCGGGCAGGTTCGGCTCGCCCGGTGCGGCGGTCGTGGTGCAGAGCTCGTTCAACGCGCTGGTGGTGCTGCTGGGCGCGGTGCTGGCGGCGGATCCGTATCTGGTGGTGCTGATGTGGTCCAACAGCATCGGTGTGCTCGGCATCATGGCGATGCAGGCACTGGCGGCGGTCGCCGTGTGGGCGTTCTTCCGGCGCGACCGGCGCGGGATGTCGGCGCTGCGGGTGGTCTGGGCGCCGCTGCTGGCGGCGGCCGGGCTGGCCGTGCTCACCGTCCTCGCCGTCTTCAACTTCGGTCTGCTGACCGGGGCTTCGGACTTGGTGAACGCGCTGCTGCTGGTGCCGCTGCCGTTGGTCGCGCTGGCCGGGTTCGCGGTGGCGCGGCACATCCGGCGGACCGATCCGGAGCGGTTCGCGCGGTTGACCGAGGTCGATGTCGAGCGTGGCTGACCCGGTGCGGTCCCCCTCCGCGCGGAGGGGGACCGCCGTCCGGTCTCAGCCCTCGAAGCGGCCGTCCCGGGCGACCACCCGTCCGGCGCGGACGACGAGTTCGCGCCTCGGCAGGTCCACCACCACCTGTGGCAGGCACCCGCCGTCGACCAGCATGAAGTCGGCCGGGGAGCCCGGCGTCAGGTCGGCGGCCGGCAGTCCGAGCAACTCGGCGCCCCCGGCGGCGGCGAGGGCGAAGCAGTCGGCCAGCTCCGCGTCCGTGCGGGCGTCGGTGGTCCAGCCGAGCAGATGCGCGCGGTGCAGCATGTCGGCGTTGCCGAACGGGCTCCAGGAGTCCCGCACGCCGTCCGAGCCTAGGCCCACCTTGACCCCGTGGGACGCCAACTCCCGGAACGGCAGCACCTGGTGGGCGGAGGGCGCGACGGTGGTCAGGCCGATGCCGGCATCGGCCAGCAGCTCGGCCAGCTCACTGAGCGCGCCGCCGGACAACTCCGGCACGCAGAACGCGTGGCTCACCACGACCCGGCCGCCCAGCCCGGTCGCCTTCGTCCGGGCGGCGATGTCACGCAGCGGGGCGAGGCCCCGGTCGCCGGTGTCGTGCAGGTGGACGTCCAGCTGGAGTCCGTGCTTCTCGGCGAGGCCGAAGACCTGGTCGAGCTGGGCCGGGCCTTCGCCGTCCTCGCCGACCCCGTCGAACCCGGCCGGGTCGATCCCGCCCACCGCGTCGATCAGCCCGCTCGCCGCCGCCTCGGCGAGCAGCGCCCCCGCCCCCGGCGTCCGCCGCACCCCGTGCTGCGGGAACGCCACCACCTGCACGTCCAGCGCCGGGCCCAGCCGCTCCCGTGCGGCGGCCAGCCCCGTCACGCCCGCCAGTCCGTACGCGGGCGCCACATCCACGTGCGCCCGCACCGCGCGCGTCCCCTGGGCCACCGCGTGCGCGAGCAGCCGGCCCGCGCGCTCGGTGAGCGGCGTCCGCTGGTGCTCGTACAGCTCCACATCGCCCCGTACGTACTCCGGCAGCCCGCCGGCCGGGCGCCGGCTGTACCAGGGCTCGCCCCACGCGGTCTTGTCCGGGTGGATGTGGGCGTCCACCAGCGTCGGCAGCGCGATCCGTCCGCGCCCCTCCACCACCTCCACCCGGGAGCCCTCCGGCACCGCGGCGACCAGCAGGCCGTCGACGGCGACCAGGTCGGCGACGGCGGCCGCGCCGAAGGGGCGGACGTCGCGGAAGACGGTAACGGTGGGTGGGGTCATGATTTCTCCTGGTTTGGGGTGTTTTGCGGTCGGCACCAATCAACCCGACGGCGAGGTGGTTCGTCAACTCCCTTTTGCAATAGGGGAGATGGTGGTCGGCCCGGTCGCGCCCGGCCGGTGGGTGGCCGGGGGAGCCGGTCGGCGGTCGGGCGACAAGTGACAACTAACAGATGACAGATGACAGATAACGGATAACAGAATCTGAAATCTGTCATCCGTTATCTGTTCCCCGTTCCCTGCAGGCGCCCCCGTTCGGCGCAGCAGCGGCGGGCCGAGAGCTGCGGGCGGCCGCATGCTGGGGCGGGGAAGGGGGCCGGCAAGCTGAGGAACGGGATCAACGATGGTCAAGGCGTTGGGGTTCGTCGACTACGGCGGGCCGGAGAATCAGGAGTTCCTGGACCGACCGGTGCTGGAGCCCGGACCGGGCCAGTTGGGAATCACCGTGCGGGCGGCCGGGGTGAACCCGGTGGACTGGAAGATCCGCACCGGACGGCTGGGGAAGAACCGTACGCTCCCGGCCGTGCTGGGGCAGGAGGCGGCGGGGGTGGTGGAGCGGGTCGGTCCAGGGGTGGAGGGCTTCACCCCGGGAGACGAGGTGTTCGGTCTCGCGGCCGCCGGCGGCTACGCGGAGCAGACCCTGCTGCTCGCCGCGATGAGCGCGCTGCGGCCGCTCGGGGCCGGGTTCGATCAGGTGGCGGCACTGCCGGTGGCGGCCGCGACCGGGGACGACGGAGTGCGGGACGTCGGGCTCGGTTCCGGCCGGACGCTGCTGATCCTCGGCATCGCGGGCGGCGTCGGCAGCGCCGCCGCGCAGATCGCCCGCAGCCGGGGCCTGCGGGTGATCGGCACGGCGAGCGACACCAACCGGGAGTACGTGGAGTCACTGGGCGCGGTGCAGGTGCGGTACGGCGACGGGGTGGCCGAGCGGATCAGGGCCGCGGCGCCGGACGGCGTGGACGGCATCCTCGACCTGGTCGGCGGAGACGATCTGCGGGCCGCCGCCGAGACGCTGGCCGACCGCGCCAAGCTGGTCAGCACCGTGGACCCGGACACCGTCGCCGAGCTGGGCGGGCGGTACATCACCCGCTCCACCACCTCGGAGACTCTCGCCGCGCTGGCCGCCCTGGTGGCCGCCGGAGAACTGGACCCGCACATCACCGGTCGGTACCCGCTGAACCGCGCCGCCGAGGCACTGGCGCTGGTGGAGTCCGGGCACGCGCGCGGCAAGCTCGTCCTGGACATCGGATGAGGCCCCGGACCCCGGCCGAGGAGGAGAGCGGACGATGAAGATCAACGAGGTGACCGTCGGCGGTCCCTGCTGGGTGGAGCACGCCAGCGCCGACCCGGGCGCCGCCAAGCGGTTCTACGGCGAGCTGTTCGCCTGGCGGGCCGAGGCCGGGGAAAGCCCCGGGACGGACGGCTACACCTTTATGACGCTGGACGGCGCGACCGTCGCCGCCGTGACCCCGCTGGAGGGGGAGGGGCAGCCGACGGCCTGGACGGTCTCCTTCGCCGTCACCGACGCGGACGCCTCCGCCGCCAAGGTGGCCGCGGCCGGCGGGAGCGTCCTCGCCGGACCGGCGGACGTGTCGGACCTCGGGCGGTTCGTCCTGGCCGCCGATCCCTCCGGCGCGGTCTTCGCGCTCTGGCAGGCGCGCGGCCTGCCGGGCGTCGGCCTGCTCAACGCCCCCGGCGCGCTGGGCTGGGTCGAACTGCTCACCAGGGACACCGCGGGCGCGACCGCTTTCTACCCGGCCGTGTTCGGCTGGACGGTCAACCCGTCCGACACCTACACCCAGTGGGGCCTGGCCGGCCTGGACTTCGGCGGGATGATGGCGATGGACGAGAACTTCCCGCCGCAACTGCCGCCGTACTGGCTGCCCTACTTCGCGGTCGCGGACGTCGACGGGACGGCCTTCCGGGCCGGCAGCCTCGGCGCCGATGTGCTGATGCCGCCGACCTCGGTGCCGGACGGCCCGCGGATCGCGGTCCTGCGGGACCCGGTGGGTGCGGTGTTCGGCGTCTACCCGGCAGGCACCGAGGGCTGACCACCCGCGCCGCCCGTACCGTCCGTATCACCCACGCCGCCCGCACGGCCTGCCCGGTCTGCTCGGTCCGGGCGGTTCGCCCGGCGCGCCCGGTCGCGCCAGAGGGCGACCACCGAACCCGCCGTCACCAGCAGCGCCGCGGCCGGCACCACGTCGCCGACCCGGTCGTACCAGGTCAGCGTGGTGGGCGCGGTCAGCGGCAGCCGCACCGTCAGCGCGCCGGTGCGGTCGGTGCCGAGCCGGGCCAGCTCGCGCCCCTGGGCGTCGAAGGCCGCCGAGACACCGGTGAGCGCGGCCTGGACGGCCGGGCGCCCGGTCTCGGCGGCCCGGATCGCGGCCAGCGAGACATGCTGTTCGGGCGCCCAGGTGTGCTGGAAGGTCGAGGTCGACGACTGGTAGACCAGCACCCGTGCGCCGTCCCGGGCGGCCGTCCGGGACATGTCGGGGAAGGCCGACTCGAAACAGATCAGCGCGCCGACCGGCAGTGGGCCGCCGCCTCGGTCGGTGGCCGGCAGCAGACGGAAGGCGGTGCCGGGCGCCCGGTTCTCCCCCGCCGCCCGGCTGACACCGGCGATCCAGCCGAGCACCGGCCGCAGCGGGATGTACTCGCCGAACGGGACCAGCCGGATCTTGCGGTAGCGGTCCACGATGCCGGTCGGCGAGACCAGGACGGCGTCCTTGGAGATCCGTCCGTCGGCCTTGCGGGCGTCCTCGCCGGCCAGGATCCCGGCGCCGGTGTCGGCGGCGAGTCGGCGGAGCCGGGCCAGTGCGGCGGGGTCCCGGTCCAGGTCGGCGGTGGTGCTGCTCTCGCCCCAGACGATCAGGTCGACGGGTCGCCCGCCCAGGGCGGCGGTGGCCTCGGCACTGGCCTCGAACCGGGCCTGCGGATCGTCGACGATGCCGGGCTGGACGAGTGCGACCGTCACCGCCCCGGTACGGGCGGGCGCCGTGCGCAGCGCGAACAGCAGCGGCCCGGCCGCCAGTACCACGACGGTGGCCAGGGCGGCGAGGGCGCGCGGTCGCCACCCGGTGGCCGTCAGGACGATCAGCACCCCGGTGTTGACGGCCACGACGGCGGCGCTGACCAGCCAGATCCCGCCGGCCGAGGCCAGCGCGAGGACGGTCGGGTGCTGCCACTGGGTGGCACCGAGCAGTGCCCACGGGCCGCCGAGCGCGTGCCAGGACCGCGCGTACTCGGTGGTCAGCCAGACCGCCGGGACGACCACCAGTGCGAGCATCGCCCGACGGGCGGTCAGCGGCGGGTGCAGCAGCCGGTGGACGGCCAGGCCCACCCCGGCCTGCAGGGTGCCGAACAGCACCGCGAGCACCGGCAGCGCCGGTCCGACGGACGGGATCAGCCAGTACATCGTGGTGAGGATGAACCCGGCCCCGAACCACCACCCGCGCACCGCCGCCTCCCGCGCCCCGGGCGCCCGCTGCATCAGCAGCAGCCCGGGCACCAGCGCGACCCAGGCCAGCGAGGCCAGTCCGGGGGCCGGAAACGCCAGCACCGGCACCGCCCCGGCCGCGAGCGCCGCCACCCGGGCCCGGTACCGCCGCCCCCGGCCCGAACGGTCCGAACGGCCCGCCGTGTCAGGCCTGCTGGGGACGGGCCTGCTGGGGACGGGCCCGGCAAGGGCGGGACGACTGGCGGCGGGGCGGCGCGACATGTCCCGCATTGTCCACTTCGGAGCCGATCGCTGCCAGATGTCGGTCCACGGCGACACGCGTAGGCCCAGCCCGCTACCACGAGGAATGAAAGGGCGAAAGGGGCGAATCGGCAAGATCGTCAGCTGCTCAGGAAGGCAGATGAATTGAGGTCAGTCGAGGTGTCCCGCCATGCGGGTGATTGGTCCGGGCGAACGGGGTGACCGCAGTCAAATTCGTGTACGAATTGGGAAGTGGAAGCACGAGGTGCAGCCGCACGGGGGCTGAAGCAGTATTTCCAGGACGGGCTGAACTAGATCGAGAAGTTCAGCTGGATCAATTACAATAATTGCGCCGGAATGTATTTCGTGACCGAAGGGTCGGGGCGCGAGATGCTGGCCGACTTTACGCATCTGCAAGGCATGCAGATGGATGACCCGTCATCGAAGAGCCTCGTTGGCAAGTGGAAGGAAGACCTCGGTCCGAAGGTCATGGCCAACTACAAGGAAGGAGACTGGTCGACCTTCAATAAGTTCTTCATCAGGGAACTGCCTGGTGTGCGGCCGATCGACGGCGAGGACGACCCCAGTGTGGTGGTTGCCCCGACCGACTGTGTCATCAACATGATTGTTGATGAGCTGACGGAGTCGACGCGGATCCCGTGCAAGGGGGTGACCATGAACGTCCGGCAGCTGCTCGACGGCTCCGAGTGCGCGACATACTTCACCCGCGGCAGGCCGGCGAACCCGGGCGGCGGCACGGCCGTGTCGTGCATCCTGATGCCCGACACCTACCACTGGTATCACGCCCCGGTGAGCGGCCAGGTGGTGGAGGCCCGCGATGACATCGGCGGCGACTACTACGGGATGCGGGACTTCCCGGAACTGCTCAACAAGGGAAACGTCGGATATGGGTACGACTACAGCATGTTCGATTACTTCCGCCGTGGGTACGTCATCATCAAAACGCCGCATTTTGATCACAAGGGGAATCCGGACGGTGATGGCCATGTCGCCCTGGTGCCCGTAGGCCTCAACTCGGTCGGCTCCGTGAAGTTCCTCGACAAGTTCAGGGACATCACAAAGGACTCGACTCCGGTCGAGGTGCAAAAGGGCAATCAGATCGGCTACTTCCAGTACGGCGGGTCGTTGAACATCCTGCTGTTCGAGAAGGGGCGGTTCCCCGCACTGCAACTGCTCATGGGGCAGCGCATCGGGGTCCTGGAGGAATCGAGGCGGACCGAGCGTCTCTTCGAAAACTTCCGCCGTACTCGGCCACGGCGTGTTCCGCCGACTTCCTGGCCCTGATTCCGAACGGAAGGTGAACCATGTCTCGCAGCCCCGTGTGCAAGATCCCCGCCAACGTCTCCAGCGCGCAGGCGATCCACTTCTACCCGACCCCGAAAATCCCGATGATGCCGACGTCCAGAAGAAGGTCCGCTCCTACGCCGGATATACGGACGTCGACGGCCCGGGCGCAGCGAAGAGTCATTTTTTCTACTGGTTCTTCGAAAGCCAGACCTGCGACCCCAACCTCGACCCCAAGGACCAGCAGGACCTGATCGAAAAAACGCCGCTGCTGATCTGGCTCAACGGCGGGCGTCTGGAAGCAGGCACAGGGGAACCCGAAGGGGTTCGTCCGCACCCTCAAAAACGTGACGCAGGTCTCTCTGCCCGACTCCGGACACGAAGTGCCAGCCTACCAGCCGCAGATCTGCCGGGAAATGCTCTACACCTGGCTCTCCGACCTTCCCTTCCACGGCCAGAACCCCGAGAGCGTGGCCCAGGACATCCTTGACCGGGCCCAGAAGGACGCCGACAACGAAACGGGATGAGCAACACCTGGGCGCAGCCGGGGGCCACGAGAACCGGCGCCGGTCCACCAGGGAATGAAGGCGTGCGGTCCGTGTTCGTGAGCTGGATCACCGGCGGATCCTGACTCGATATCAGCACCGTCCGCGGAGATGGCCGGCCCCTCGCAGTCGAATCACGAGGGGCCGGCCATCAACGTACGGGCCGGGCCCAGAGCCCGGGAGCCACGCGGTCAGGCTTCACCGAGGCGGGTCACCGGACGCCCGTCAGCCCTCGTCGCCGCCCTCCAGGTCACCCTCGGTCTCCAGGAACGCGGCCTGGAGCTGTTCGATCAGCGCCGGGTCGGGCTGCTCCCAGAGGCCGCGGCTGGCCGCCTCCAGCAGACGCTCGCTGATGCCGTGCAGGGCCCAGGGGTTGGCGCCGGCCAGGAACTCGCGGTTGACCGGGTCCAGGACGTACTCCTGGGTCAGCTTCTCGTACATCCAGTCGGCTACCACGCCGGTGGTGGCGTCGTAGCCGAACAGGTAGTCCACCGTCGCGGCCATCTCGAAGGCGCCCTTGTAGCCGTGGCGGCGCATCGCCTCCATCCAGCGCGGGTTGACCACCCGGGCGCGGAAGACCCGGGCGGCCTCCTCGGTCAGGGTGCGGGTGCGGACCGTCTCCGGGCGGGTCGAGTCGCCGATGTAGGCGGTCGGGGCCTTGCCGGTGAGCGCGCGGACGGTGGCGACCATGCCGCCGTGGTACTGGAAGTAGTCGTCCGAGTCGGCGATGTCGTGCTCGCGGGTGTCGGTGTTCTTCGCGGCGACGGTGATCCGCTTGTACGCGGTCTCCATCTCCTCGCGCGCCGGGCGCCCGTCCAGCCCGCGCCCGTACGCGTAGCCGCCCCAGACCGTGTACACCTCGGCGAGGTCGGCGTCGGTGCGCCAGTCGCGGCTGTCGATCAGCTGGAGCAGGCCCGCGCCGTACGTGCCCGGGCGGGAGCCGAAGACGCGGACGGTGGCCTTGCGCTCGTCTCCGTGCACGGCGAGGTCGGCCTGGACGTGGGCACGGACGTAGTTGTCCACGTCCGGCTCCTCCTGGGCGGCGGCGAGACGCACCGCGTCGTCCAGCAGGGCGACCACGTGCGGGAAGGCGTCCCGGAAGAAGCCGGAGATGCGCAGGGTGACGTCGATGCGCGGGCGGCCCAGCTCCTCCAGGGAGATCGCCTCCAGGCCGGTGACCCGGCGCGAGGCGTCGTCCCAGACCGGGCGGACGCCGAGCAGCGCGAAGGCCTCGGCGATGTCGTCGCCGGCGGTGCGCATCGCGCTGGTGCCCCAGAGCGAGAGCCCGACCGAGGGCGGGCAGGCGCCGTCGTTGTCGGCCCGGTACCGCTCGACCAGCGAGGCGGCGAGCGCCTGCCCGGTCTCCCAGGCGAGCTTGCTCGGCACGGCCTTGGGGTCGACGGAGTAGAAGTTGCGGCCGGTCGGCAGCACGTTGACCAGACCGCGCAGCGGCGAGCCGGACGGTCCGGCCGGGACGAAACCGCCGCCGAGCGCGTGCAGGACGGCGTCCAGCTCGTCGGTGGTGGCGGCCAGGCGCGGCACGACCTGGGTGGCGGCGAAGGCGAGCACCTCGTGCACGGCCTCCGGCAGCCCGGCGGCGACCTTCTCGACCGCCTCGGGCGACCAGTCCTCGGCCTCCATCGCCTCGACCAGGGCGCGGGCCTGCGCCTCGGCCGCGTCGGTGGCGCCGAGGGTGAGCGCGGCCTCGTCCAGGCCGAGCGCCTCACGCAGGCCGGGCAGCGCGCTGACCCCGCCCCAGATCTGCCGGGCACGCAGGATGGCGAGCACGATGTTGACCCGGTCGGTGCCGGCCGGGGCCTGGCCGAGGACGTGCAGGCCGTCGCGGATCTGGGCGTCCTTGATCTCGCAGAGCCAGCCGTCGACGTGCAGCAGGAAGTCGTCGAAGCCGTCGTCCTCGGGGCGCTCGTCCAGCCCGAGGTCGTGGTCGAGCTTGGCGGCCTGGATCAGGGTCCAGATCTGCGCGCGGATGGCGGGCAGCTTGGCCGGGTCCATCGCGGCGATGCTGGAGTGCTCGTCCAGCAACTGCTCCAGCCGCGCGATGTCGCCGTAGGAGTCGGCGCGGGCCATCGGCGGGACGAGGTGGTCGACCAGGGTGGCGTGGGCGCGGCGCTTGGCCTGGGTGCCCTCGCCCGGGTCGTTGACCAGGAACGGGTAGACGAGGGGCAGGTCGCCGAGGACGGCGTCCGGGCCGCACTCGGCCGACAGCGCGGCGGTCTTGCCGGGCAGCCACTCCAGGTTGCCGTGCTTGCCGAGGTGGATCACCGCGTCGGCGCCGAAGCCGCCGTCCGCCTGGGCGGCCGCGATCCAGCGGTAGGCGGCCAGGTAGTGGTGCGACGGCGGGAGGTCCGGGTCGTGGTAGATCGCGACCGGGTTCTCGCCGAAACCGCGCGGCGGCTGGATCAGGACCAGCAGGTTGCCGGAGCGGATGGCGGCGAGCACGATGTCGCCGTCCGGGTTCTGCGAGCGGTCGACGTACAGCTCGCCGGGGGCCGGGCCCCAGTGCTCCTCGACGGTGTCGCGCAGGCCCTGGGGGAGCGTGGCGTACCAGCGGCGGTAGTCGGCGGCGGGGATCCGGACCGGGTTGCGGGCCAGCTGCTCCTCGGTGAGCCAGTCCTGGTCGTAGCCGCCGGCCGCGATCAGGGCGTGGATCAGGGCGTCACCCTCGTGGAGCGCTGCCTGTCCGGTCGTCTCCGAGCCGGCTCGGGCCGGGACGTCATCGGCGTCGGTGTCCAGGCCCGGCAGGTCGTGGCCGAGGTCCATGCCCTCCGCGCGGAGCCGGTGCAGCAGCCGGATCGCACTGGCCGGGGTGTCCAGGCCGACCGCGTTGCCGACCCGGGCGTGCTTGGTCGGGTAGGCGGAGAGGACCAGCGCGAGCCGGCGCTCGGCGGCCGGGATGTGCCGCAGCCGGGCGTGCTTGACCGCCGTCCCGGCGACCCTGGCGGCGCGCTCGGGGTCGGCGGCATAGACGGTGAGGCCGTCCTCGTCCAGCTCCTTGAAGGAGAACGGGACGGTGATCAGCCGGCCGTCGAACTCGGGCACGGCGATCTGGGTGGCGGTGTCCAGCGGGGAGAGGCCGTCGTCGCTGGCCTCCCACTGTGCCCGCGACCAGGTCAGGCAGAGCGCCTGCAGGATCGGCCGGTCCAGCGCCGCCAGCGCGCCCGCGTCCCAGGCCTCCTCGTCGCCGCCGGCCTGCGCGTCGGCCGGGCGGGTGCCGCCGGCGGCCAGCACGGTGGTGACGAGGACGTCGGCCGTGCCGAGCGCGGCCAGCAGCTCGGGCTCGGCGCCGCGCAGCGAGGCGCAGTAGTAGGCCTTCGCCTGCGCACCCTGGTCCTCGATGGCCCGGCAGAGGGTCTCGACGAACGCGGTGTTGCCGCTCATGTGGTGGGCGCGGTAGTAGAGCACGGCGACGGTCGGGCCCTCGCTCGTCCGGGCCTCGCGCTCCAGCGGGCCCCAGGCCGGGGCGGAGGCGGGCGGCGCGAAGCCGTGGCCGGTGAGCAGCACGGTGTCGGAGAGGAACGCGCCCAGCTCGGCCAGGTTGGCCGCGCCACCGTGGGCGAGGTAGGCGTGCGCCTCGGCGGCGATGCCGGCCGGGACGGTGGACAGCTCCATCAGCTGGGCGTCGGGCGCCTGCTCGCCGGTCAGCACGACGACCGGGCGGGGGCCGGCGAGCAGTGCGTCCAGGCCCTCCTGCCAGGCGCGCCGGCCGCCGAGCAGGCGGACCACGACCAGGTCGGCTCCCTCCAGCAGGGCGGGCAGCTCCTCGGCGGAGAGCCGGGCCGGGTTGCCGAGGCGGTAGCGGACCGGGCCCTCGGAGGCGCGGGCACTGAGCAGGTCGGTGTCGGACGTCGACAGCAGCAGGATCATGCGAAGGCCCTCCCGGCCTCGATGGCGGGCACGGGGACGCGCAGGGGCGCGGGCATGCGGCAGCGCAAAGCTTCAAGCCTTCCTCGGGGTCCGCGCCCCGGGCCGGTGGAGGACGGCAGGAGTTCCTGGCTTCCACGGCGGTTGAACCGTGGTCACAGTGGCGGGACCGCACCGGGCTTGCACCGGTTTCCTCCCCTGCGCCGTCGCTGGCGTGCGGGCGGTCCGCGGGGACCGCCCGCCAGCATCGTACGGGGTGCGGCCGACCCGGGGGAGAGTGATCCGGACCGCAGCCGGGGTCACGGCCGGGCGGGAGGCGTGGATCCGGCCTGTGGGGGAGCGGCGGGTGCGGTCGGGCGGCAGCCCGTGGACGCGGCCGGGGGAAACCGGCGGAGTGACCGGACGGAGGCCGTGGGTGTGACCCGGCGATGTGACCCGGCGGAGGCCGTGGGCGTGACCCGACGGACGGAGGCAACCGATCGGATCATCTGTATGCTCGCGGCCATGCCACCGACACCCGACGCCACCGTGCCGGGCGCCGCGGTGCCCGACCGGGGGCGCGCGGACGCCTGTCCAGGAGCCCTTCGTCTGCACACCGCCGATGACGGAGCCCTGGCCCGGGTGCGCATACCCGGCGGTCTGCTGACGGTGCGTCAGGCGCTCGCGCTGGCCGACGCCGCCGACGCGCTCGGCGACGGCGACCTGGAGACCACCTCGCGCGGCAACGTCCAGTTGCGCGGCCTCGCTTCGGACTGCGGACGCGAGCTCGCCGACCGGCTGCGCGCCGTCGGCCTGCTGCCCTCCGAGACCCATGAACGGGTCCGGAACATCGTCGCCTCCCCGCTCGCCGGGCTGGACCGGGCGGGCTTCGCCGATATGCGGGCCTGGGTACGGGAACTGGACGGCCGGCTCTGCGCGAGCGCCTGGGCGGCCGGTCTCTCCGGCAAGTTCCTCTTCGCGCTGGACGACGGGCGGGGCGATGTCGCCGCGCTCGACGCCGATGTGACATTGATCGCAGGCCCGGGCGGTACGGCGCTGCTGCGCCTCGGCCGGGCCCCCGTCGCGCGGCCCGTGCCGGCCGGGCGGGCGGTGGACGCGGTGCTGGCCGCGGCCCGCGGCTTCCTGGACGCGCTGCGGGCGCACGGCCGCAAGGCCTGGCACCTGCGCGAGGTGCCCGATCTCCTGCCGGACCTGCTGGCCGGGCTGCCCGGCCTGCCCGGCCTGCCCGGCCTGCCCGATGCGCCGGACCTGCCGGACGCCCCCGCGGGTGTCGTGCCGCTCCCCCCGGTGGGCGGGGCACATCCCGAGGTGGGCGTGGTGCCCGGCGGCCTGTCGGTCGGGATGCGCTTCGGCCGGGTCGGCTCCGACCAGTGGCGGACCCTGGCCGACGCCGCCGAGGGCGAGCTCAGACTGACTCCCTGGCGCGGCGCCGTCCTGCCGGGCGCCCCGCCCGGGCGACTGCCCGCGCTGGCCGCGGCCGGCTTCCGTACCGAGCCGGGATCGCCGTGGGCGCGGGCCACCGCCTGCACCGGACTGCCGGGCTGCGCCCGGTCGGTGGCCGATGTCCGGGCTGACGCGGCGCGGGCGCTGGACGTGATGAGCGGCGCCGGCCTGCCCGTGCACTGGTCCGGCTGCGAACGGCGCTGCGGGCACCCCGCCGGCCGATGGGTGGACGTGCTGGCGACCGGGCAGGGCTACCGGGTGACGGTGACCGACGGAACGTCGGGCGTGAAGAGCGGCGAAACGAGTGACGTGACGAGCCATCTGACGACACACCCGACGAGTCACCTGACGAGCGGCGTGACGAACGTGACGAACGACGTGACGAACGAGGAGATGGCCGAGGCGGTCGCCGAGGCCAGGAGGACCACGAAGTGATCGAGTACGAGAAGGACGGCGCGTCCATCTACCGCCAGTCCTTTGCCACCATCCGCGCCGAGGCCGACCTGGCCGCCCTGCCCGCGGACGTCTCCCAGGTCGCGGTGCGGATGATCCACGCCTGCGGCATGGTCGACCTGGTCGAGGACCTGGTGTACTCGCCGGGCGTGGTCGCCTCCGCCCGCCGGGCACTGCGCGCCGGGGCGCCCATTCTCTGCGACGTGAACATGGTGGCCAGCGGTGTCACCCGCAAGCGGCTGCCCGCCGACAACGAGGTGATCTGCACCCTGACCGACCCGTCGGTGCCCGAGCTGGCCCGGAAGGCGGGCAACACCCGCAGCGCCGCCGCGATGGAACTGTGGCTGCCCCGGCTTGAGGGCGCGGTGGTGGCCGTCGGCAACGCGCCCACCTCGCTGTTCCGGCTGCTGGAGCTGATCGAGGCGGGTGCCCCGCGCCCGGCCGCGGTGATCGGCGTCCCGGTCGGCTTCATCGGTGCCGCCGAATCGAAGGACGCACTGGCCGGGCATCCGTCCGGGCTGGAGCACCTGGTGGTGCGCGGCCGTCGCGGCGGCAGCGCGATCGCCGCCGCCGCCATCAACGCGATTGCGAGCGAAGAAGAGTGACGGAGCAGCAGAACGCCACCGGCCGGCTCTACGGGGTGGGTCTCGGCCCCGGCGACCCGTCCCTGGTGACGGTTCGCGCCGCCGAACTCATCGGCAAGGCCGACGTGGTGGCGTACCACAGTGCCCGGCACGGCCGCTCGATCGCCCGCTCCATCGCCGAGCGATACCTGACGGGTGGTCAGATCGAGGAGAAGCTGGTCTACCCGATCACGGTCGAGACCACCGACCACCCCGGCGGCTACCGGGGGGCGTTGGACGACTTCTACGAGGAGGCGGCCGTCCGCCTCGCCGCCCACCTGGACGCCGGGCGCGACGTCGTCGTGCTCGCGGAGGGCGACCCGCTGTTCTACGGCTCGTACCAGCACATGCACAAGCGCCTCGCGCACCGCTACCCGACCGAGGTGGTCCCCGGCGTGACGTCGGTCAGCGCGGCCGCCGCCCGGCTCGGGCAGGCGCTCACCGAGGCCGAGGAGACGCTCACCATCATCCCGGGCACCCTGCCCGAGGAGGAGCTGACCGCGCGGATCGCCTCCGCCGACTCCGCCGTGATCATGAAGCTGGGTCGCACCTTCCCGGCCGTCCGTCGCGCCCTGGAGCGGGCCGGGCGGCTCGACGACGCGCAGTACGTGGAGCGCGCCTTCATGGACGGCGAGCGCACCGCGCCGCTGGCGGACGTCGACGCCGAGACCGTGCCGTACTTCTCGGTGGCCGTGCTGCCGAGCAAGGTCGCGCCGTTGGAGGCCGTGGTCTCCGTTCCCGCGGCCTCCGTGCCCGAGGCTTCGGAGTCCGAGGCTTCGGAGCCCGAGGGTGTGGGTGCCGGCAGTGTCACCGTCATCGGTACCGGCCCGGCCGGCCCGCTCTGGCTCACCCCCGAGGCACGCGGTGCGCTCGCGGCCGCCACCGACCTGGTCGGCTACACCACCTACCTGGACCGGGTGCCCGTCCGGCCCGGTCAGCAGCGGCACGGCTCGGACAACAAGGTCGAGTCCGAGCGCGCCGAGTTCGCGCTCGACCTGGCCCGGCGAGGACACCGCGTCGCCGTGGTGTCCTCCGGTGACCCGGGTGTCTTCGCGATGGCCACCGCCGTGCTGGAGGTCGCCTGCGAGGAGACGTACCGGGACGTCCCGGTACGGATCGTCCCCGGCATGACCGCCGCGCACGCGGCCGCCTCCCGGGCCGGCGCCCCGCTCGGCCACGACTACGCCGTGGTCTCGCTGTCCGACCGGCTCAAGCCCTGGGACGTCGTGGCCAAGCGCCTGCGTGCCGCGGCCGAGGCCGACCTGGTGCTCGCCCTCTACAACCCCGGTTCGCAGTCCCGCACCACTCAGGTCGGCCGCGCGCGCGACCTGCTGCTGGAGTACCGGGCGCCCGGGACGCCGGTGGTGATGGCCCGCGATGTCGGCGGTCCGACCGAGCGCGTCCGGACGGTGCGGCTGGGGGAGCTGGACCCCACGCAGGTCGACATGCGGACCATCCTGCTCATCGGCTCCTCGCAGACCCAGGCCGTCGAGCGTGGCAACGGCGCCGAGGTCGTCTGGACCCCGCGCCGGTACCCGGAGTAGCGGGCGGACAGCGAACGGCAAACGACAAACGGCGAACAACTAACAGATAACAGATTTCGAAATCTGTTATCTGTTAGTTGTCGGCTGTTACCCGCACTCCGTCAGCCGTCAGCCCGCCGGCTTGGCCAGCACCAGCTCGGTGTTGTGGTCCCCGGCGGAGCCGAGCAGCTTCGCCGGGTTGGCGTACGGGTCGTTGTACGACAACTCCCGGTACAGGGCGGCCAGTCCGGCGTCCGAGGTGTTGCCGAAGTCGGTCGCGTACGGTGCGGCGGACTCGATCAGCGTGGTGAACAGGGAGAGCGTGCCGTCCCCGTTGTCGGCGATCTCGATGATCCGGGCGTGTTGCGGGTAGTCGATGTGGGAGGCGGTGTTGATCTCCCAGAAGGCGCGCTCCGGCACCCCGTGGCCGTGCGCGGTGATCTTGTTCATGTGGGTGTGGCCGTTCACCCAGGCGACCACGTTCGGGTAGCGCTGCAGCAGGGCCACCAACTCGTTGCCGTCGTGCCGCTTCTCGAAGATGTTGCGCGGGTCCGGCAGCAGGTTGCCCATGGTGTCGCTGGTGTGGTGGCTGAAGACCACGATCAGCTGGTCGCTGCCGCCGCCGCGCACCCTGCGGCCGTCCGCGTCGTACCAGTGGCCGCTGTTCGCCTTGAGCCGGCTCTCCAGCCAGCGCAGTTGGGCGGTGCCGAGCGAACCGTCCGCGAAACCGGCCTGGTTGGTGGTGTCCAGGCTGATGCCCAGCACCTTCTCCGAGATCCGGAAGGTGTAGTACAGCTTGCCGCTGCCCACCGCGTCCGAGGTGAAGCCGTGGCCGTGCGGGCCCGCGCCGGTGTAGGCGGGGTCGAGGTGCGCCTTGGCGAACTCCTTGAGCGTGAACGGCCGGCGGCGCTCGTCCGGGGTGATCCGGCGCACCGCGTCGCCGTCCGACAGCAGCCGGCCCAGCAGCAGCGCGGCACCGGCCGGATCGCGTCGCAGCGCCTCCATCAGCTTGGCCGCGTCCGCGTCGTTGCAGCCCTCCAGCTTGTACTCGCCGGTGTAGAGCGATTCCAGCAGCCCGAAGTCGGGCAGCGAGCCCTCAAGGCTGTCGTCGTGGTTGCCGACCGTGGTGTACCAGGGCGTCCGCAGGCCGGGCGCGTCGAACGGGCGGCCGGCGGCGGCGAGCAGCCCGGGCACCTGCGGGAACCCCTTGGCCTTGTAGCCGTCCTGGAACGTCGACTCGGGGTTCCAGTAGGCGGCGCTGCCGGAGTTCTGCACGCCCTCGTAGCGGGAGGTGTCACCGGTGTTCTGGGCCAGCCGGCCGCCGGCCATCACGGTCAGGTACCAGTCGAGCTCGATGTGCTCGTGGTTGTCGGTGTTGTCGCCGGTGGCCATCACCAGGCTGAACGGCATCCCCGTGTAGGGGCCGCCGGCCAGCGAGTTGACCCGCTCGACGAGCGCGGAGACGCCGCGCGCGTTCAGGGTCTCCTGCGGACGGTGCGCACTGTCGTTGAACCGGGCCAGGTACTCGAACCGTACCGGGGACTCGGTGTCCACCAGGTGCAGGTCGGTGAACTGGACGAAGCTGGCCAGGCCGGTGCGGCGGTCGTCCCGTCCGGCGCCCGGGGCGGCCACGTCGCCGCGGACCACCAGCGGCCGGCCCGGCCCCGCCGTGAGCCGCTTGTACGCGGCGCTGCCGACCGGAGTGGCGACCTGGTCGAGCGTCGTCCCCTTCACCTGGACGGCGCGCGCCGCGGTGGCCGCCAGCGCGCGGTCCCGCTCCGCCGCCGACGCGAACCGCGCGCCGCCCGCCGACAGCGCCGTCCACGCCGCGGCCACCGACGTGCCCGTGACGAACGTGCGCCGACTCATCCCAGCCACAACAACCCCCACGCTTCTGACGGTCCGGTTGGGCGGATCGTCATGTCATGAACCCGACTTCTGGCGGAGCGACAGATTACTCACTGGTAGGGGTGCGGTGCGAGGCCCGGGCGGAGAACTCTTCGGGAACGCGCGGGGACAGGGCGGGAGCGAGCGACCCCGCCGGGGCCCCGCCAGGCGAATGGGGGAAAATCGACCCCGGCGGCCGACCCGGCCGTGCAGTGGCGGACGGCCCGGTTCCGGTGGCACCGGCGGGCGGTCCCGAGACAAAGGGGCGCACGTGGCCGAATCGGGAGGCCGGGCCGGGCAGCTGAAGAGCAGCGGCCTGCGGCACGGCTGGACGACGGGCGCCTGTGCCACGGCGGCCACCAAGGCCGCCTACACCGCCCTGCTCGACGGCGGCTTCCCCGACCCCGTGACGATCACGCTCCCCAAGGGCCAGCGGCCCGCGTTCGCCCTGGCCGTCGAGGAACTGGCCGTCGAGGAACTGACCGCCGAGGAGCCGGCAGCCGAGGACCTGGCGGCCGGGGGCCCGGCGGCCGGAGAGCCGCTGGGCCCCCGGGCGATGGCCGGGGTGGTCAAGGACGCCGGCGACGACCCCGACGTCACGCACGGCGCGCTGATCCGTTCGACCGTGTGGGCGGGGGAGCCCGGCAGCGGGGTGGTGTTCCGGGCCGGACCGGGGGTGGGGACGGTCACCAAGGCGGGGCTGCCGCTGGCGGTGGGGGAGCCGGCCGTCAATCCGGTGCCCCGACAGATGATCCGGGACGCCGTCGCCGAGGTGGCGGCCGAGTTCGGCGGCACCGGGGACGTGGTGGTGGAGATCTCCGTCGACCACGGCGAGGAGATCGCCCGCTCCACCTGGAACCCCCGGCTGGGAATCCTCGGTGGGCTGTCCATCCTCGGCACGACCGGGATCGTCGTCCCCTACTCCTGCTCCGCCTGGATCGACTCCATCCGGCGCGGGGTGGACGTGGCCCGGGCCGCCGGGCGGATCCATGTCGCGGGCTGCACCGGTTCGACGTCCGAGAAGGTGGCCGTCGCGGTGCACGGGCTGCCCGAGGACGCGCTGCTCGACATGGGCGACTTCGCCGGCGCCGTCCTCAAGTACCTCAAGCGCCACCCGGTGCCCCGGCTGACCATCGCGGGGGGCTTCGCCAAGCTCTCCAAGCTGGCCGCGGGCCACCTCGACCTGCACTCGGCGCGTTCCCAGGTCGACAAGGGGTACCTGGCCGGGCTGGCCCGCAAGGGCGGTGCGGACGCGGCGCTCGCCGAGGCGGTGGCCGCGGCCAACACGGGCCTGGAGGCGGTCCAGCTCTGCCGGGCGGCCGGCGTCCCGCTCGGCGACCTGGTGGCCGAGGCCGCCCGCGCCACCGCGCTCGGCGTGCTGGTCGGTTCGCCGGTCGCGGTGGACGTCATCTGCATCGACCGCGCGGGCACCCTCGTCGGCCGGGCGGAGCCGCTCGGGCCGGCCGCCGGCTGAGCGAACGGGCACCCGGTTCTCCGGGGCGGGGTCCGAGGGCGCCTGCCCTTCCATATCGTGGATGAGATTGCCACCGTCCTGCCCGAGGCGTCCGCCACCTGGCAGTGCGTCACCCTCGACGGGCCGGAGGACGACTGGGCGGAGGCGTGCTGCCGTGCTGCCGGACGGGTCTGCGCCCGAAGGCGGCGACGCCCTTACTGGCGTCATGTACTGACGCAGATAAGCCCTGTAAAAGGACAAATAGTTCGCCACGCCCACCCCGGATTCTGGTGATATCTCAAGCATGAGATATGGTCTGGCGGGTGACAGGCGACTACCTCACCCGTATCGGCACCCTCATCCGTACCGCGCGTCAGCACCGTGGTTGGTCCCAGGCCCAGCTCGGCGAAGCCCTCGGCACCAGCCAGAGCGCGGTCAACCGCATCGAGCAGGGCAAGCAGAACGTCAGCCTTGAGATGATCGCCCGCATCGGCGAAGCCCTCGACAGCGAGATCGTCTCCCTCGGCTACGCCGGCCCGATGCACCTGCGCGTCGCCGGCGGCACCCGGCTCTCCGGCGCCATCGACGTGCGCAGCAGCAAGAACGCCTGCGTGGCGATCCTCTGCGCCTCGCTGCTGACCACCGGCCGCACCACGCTGCGCCAGGTGGCCCGGATCGAGGAGGTCTACCGGATCCTCGAGGTGCTCACCAGCATCGGTGTCAAGAGCCGCTGGATCAACGACGGCCGCGACCTCGAACTCACCCCGCCCGCCGAGCTCGACCTCGCCGCCATGGACGTCGCGGCCGCCCGCCGCACCCGCAGCGTGCTGATGTTCCTCGGGCCGCTGATGCACCGCGCCGACCGCTTCGCCATCCCGTACGCGGGCGGCTGCGACCTCGGCACCCGGACCGTCCAGCCGCACCTGGCCGCGTTGCGCCGCTTCGGTCTGGAGGTCGCCACCACCTCCGGCGCGTATCACGCCTCGGTCGAGCCGGGCGTCTCGCTGGACCGCCCGATCGTGCTGACCGAGCGCGGCGACACCGTCACCGAGAACGCCCTGCTCGCCGCCGCCCGGCACAACGGCGTCAGCGTCATCCGCAACGCCTCCTCCAACTACATGGTCCAGGACCTCTGCTTCTTCCTGGAACTGCTGGGCGTGAAGATCGAGGGCATCGGCACCACCACCCTCACCGTGCACGGTCTGCCCGAGATCGGTTGCGACGTCGACTACACCCCCGCCGAGGACCCGGTGGAGGCGATGAGCCTGCTGGCGGCCGCGGTGGTGACCGGCTCCGAGCTGACGATCCGCCGGGTGCCGATCGAGTTCCTGGAGATCGAGCTCGCGGTGCTGGAGGAGATGGGCCTCGACTACGACCGGACCCCCGAGTACCCGGCCCACAACGGCCGTACCCGGCTCATCGACCTCACCGTGCGGCCGTCCAAGCTGACCGCGCCGATCGACAAGATCCACCCGATGCCGTTCCCCGGCATCAACATCGACAACGTGCCGTTCTTCGCCGCGATCGCCGCGGCCGCCCACGGCACCACGATGATCCACGACTGGGTCTACGACAACCGCGCCATCTACCTCACCGAACTCACCCGCCTCGGTGCGGACATCAAGCTGCTCGACCCGCACCGCGTCCTGGTCCAGGGCCCGACCCGCTGGCGCGCCGCCGAGATGGTCTGCCCGCCCGCGCTGCGTCCCGCCGTGGTCATCCTGCTCGCCATGCTCGCCGCCCAGGGCACCTCGGTGCTGCGCAACGTCTATGTCATCAACCGCGGTTACGAGGACCTGGCCGAGCGCCTCAACTCGGTCGGCGCCCAGATCGAGACCTTCCGCGACATCTGACGCCCGCCCGGGAACCGCCTGTCGACCGGCCTCAGCCACCGAGGCCGGTCAACAGCCAGGCGACATCCAGCCGACAGCCGGACGACATCCGGTCCGGCTACTCCCCGGTTTCGCCGTCGAGGTGCTCGCGCAGGAGGTCGGCGTGGCCGTTGTGGCGGGCGTACTCCTCGATCATGTGGGTGAGGATCCAGCGCAGCGAGAAGACCTCCTCGCCGTAGTGCCCGAGTACGTCCAACGACTCGGCGGCGGCGACGAGTTCCCGGGCGTGGTCGCACTCGCGGCGCCAGACGGTGAAGGCCTCGTCGGGGTCGGCGGTGTCGGTGTCGAACTCGGCGAAGGTGCCGTCGGGGTGCTTCCAGAAGCCGTTCCGGGCCTCGTTGTTGAGGACGTTGCGGAACCAGCTCCGCTCGACCTCGGCGAGGTGCCGGACCAGGCCGAGCAGCGAGAGCCCCGACGGCGCGAGTGCCCGGGTCCGGAGCTGCTCGGCGGTCAGCCCGGCGCACTTCATGGCGAGGGTGTCCCGCTGATAGTCCAGAAAACCGGTCAGGGTGGACCGTTCGTCGCCCGTCCGCGGGGTCTCGGTGCGCTGATCGCTCTTCATGCGCCCATTCTGCCGAAGGGGCCGGACGCCCGCCCGGTGATTTCCGAGGGCGGTGGCGTCAGCCGCCAACCGTCGTGATCCCCAGGCCGAGCAGCCGCTCCAGCCGGCCGACGGCCGCCGGGACGTCCGGTGCGACCGGTACGCCGGCCGGTACCGCCGGGCGCTCCACGATCACCACGGGCAGGCCGAGTTCGCGGGCGGCGGTCAGTTTGGGGGCGGTGGCGGCGCCACCGCTGTCCTTGGTGACCAGCACGTCGATGCGGTGCGCGCGCAGCAGCTCCCGCTCACCGTCGAGGGTGAACGGGCCCCGGTCGAGCAGGACTTCGGTGGCGGCCGGCATCGGCGGCTCCGGCGGTTCGACCGAGCGGGCCAGGAAGTGCAGGCCGTCGAGGCGGGCGAAGGCGCCGATGCCCTGGCGGCCGGTGGTCAGGAAGACGCGCCGGCCGAGGGAGGGCAGCAGCGCGGCGGCGGAGGCGAGCGAGGCCACCGGGTGCCAGCGGTCCCCGGCCACCGGTGTCCAGCCCGGGCGGCGCAGGGCCAGCAGCGGTACGCCGGTGGCGGCGGCCGCGAGGGCCGCGTTGTGCGACATGGCGGCGGCGAACGGATGGGTGGCGTCCACGAGCGCGTCCACCCGCTCGGCCCGGAGCCAGTCGGCGAGTCCGTCCGGCCCGCCGAAGCCGCCGATCCGGACCTCCCCGGCGGGCAGCCGGGGTTCGGCGACCCGGCCGGCCAGCGAGCTGGTGACCCGCAGCGCGGGGGCACCGGTCAGTGCGGAGGCCAGCGCGCGGGCCTCCGTGGTGCCGCCGAGGATCAGGACGTGTGCCATCAGGCCCCGCAGGGCTCGTGCGGGCGCTCACGGTCCGCCGAGTAGAGGTGGCTGTCGCGGAACTGCTCGGCGGCCAGCGTCCGTCCGACGATGATCACCGCCGTCCGGACCACGCCCGCCGCCTTCAGCTGCCCGGCGATGTCGGCCAGGGTGCCGCGCAGCACCAGCTCGTCGGGGCGGCTGGCCATCGCGACCACGGCGGCCGGGCAGTCGGCGCCGTAGTGCGGCAGCAGCTGCTCGACCACGTCGTCCACGTACCCGGCGGCCAGGTGCAGCACCAGCAGGGCGCCGCTGCGGCCGAGGGTGGCCAGGTCCTCGCCCTCGGGCATCGGGGTGGCGCGCTTGGCGATCCGGGTGAGGATGACGGTCTGGCCGACGGTCGGCACCGTCAGTTCCCGCTTCAGCGCGGCCGCCGCGGCGGCGAAGGCGGGCACGCCGGGCACGACCTCGTACGGGACGCCGGCCGCGTCCAGCCGGCGCATCTGCTCGGCGACGGCGCTGAAGACGGACGGGTCGCCGGAGTGCAGCCGGGCCACGTCCTGCCCGGCCTCGTGCGCGCGGACCAGCTCGGCGATGATCTGGTCCAGGTTGAGCTGCGCGGTGTCGACCAGCCGGGCGCCGGGCGGGCACTCGTCCAGCAGCTCGCGCGGCACCAGGCTGCCGGCGTAGAGGCAGACCTCGGCGCGGGCCAGGATCCGCTGGCCGCGCAGGGTGATCAGGTCGGCGGCGCCCGGGCCGGCTCCGATGAAGTGGACGGTCACGAGGAGTCTCCTAAACGGCAGAGGGCTTGGCGGCGGGCTGCGCGGGCTCACCGGCGGGCGGTACGTGCTCGACGGCCGGCCGTGCGGGCTTGACGGCGGACCACTGGGTGACGGGCATCGCCTGCCGCCAGCCGGTGAAGCCGCCCACCGGGACGGCGTGCGCGACGGAGAGCCGCAGCAACTCGCCGCCGTGGCGCCGGTACCACTCGGTGAGCAGGGCCTCGGACTCCAGCGTCACGGTGTTGGCGACCAGTCGCCCGCCCGGTGGCAGCGCCGCCCAGCAGGCGTCCAGCAGGCCGGGCGCGGTGAGCCCGCCGCCGATGAACACGGCGTCGGGGGTGGGCAGTCCGGCGAGCGCGGCGGGTGCGGGCCCGGTGACCACGCGTAGCCGGGGCACGCCGAGCGCGGCGGCGTTGCGGGCGATGCGCCCGGCCCGGACGGCGTCCCGCTCGATGCTGACGGCCTGGCAGTCACGGTGCGCGCGCAGCCACTCGACGGCGATCGAGCCGGAGCCGCCGCCGACGTCCCAGAGCAGTTCGCCGGGGGCGGGGGCCAGCGTGGCGAGGGTGGCGGCGCGGACGTGCCGCTTGGTGAGCTGGCCGTCGCTCTCGTAGGAGTCGTCGGGCAGACCGGGGACGAGGGACGTCCGGGGGCCGTCGGCCAGTTCGACGGCGATGACGTTCAGCGGGTCGCCGGCCGGGTGGGGCCAGCCGTCCGCCGGACCGTCCAGCCGCCGTTCGCCCGGTCCGCCGAGCTGCTCCAGCACGCTCAGCCGGGCGGCGCCGTGGCCGCGCGCGGTGAGCAGCCCGGCGACGGCGGCCGGGGTGGCGGCGTCGGAGCTGAGCACCAGCAGGCGGCGGCCGGGGTGGAGGGCGAGGGTGAGGGTGTCCAGGGGGCGGCCGACCAGGCTCACCACCTCGGTGGCTTCGAGCGGCCAGCCGAGCCGGGCGCAGGCGTAGGAGACGGAGGAGGGGTGCGGCAGTACACGCAGCCGTTCGGCTCCGACGGTCTCGGCGAGGGTGCGGCCGATGCCGTAGAACATCGGGTCCCCGCTGGCGAGGACGGCCACCGCGCGCGAGGCGTGCTCGGCCAGCAGCCCGGGGACGGCCGGGCGCAGCGGTGAGGG
Source organism: Kitasatospora sp. NPDC088351 (assembly GCF_040685575.1). Classification (NCBI taxonomy): domain Bacteria; kingdom Bacillati; phylum Actinomycetota; class Actinomycetes; order Kitasatosporales; family Streptomycetaceae; genus Kitasatospora; species Kitasatospora sp. NPDC088351. The sequence goes on from NZ_JBFBIL010000009.1 coordinate 179,549, forward strand.
CCACGGCACCCGTTCGGCGGCCACCTCGTCGGCGGGCAGCAGGGCGAGCTGCCGGGGCCCGCCGATCACCACCTCGGCGGTCCGCAGCGCCGCCCGGGAGGTGCCGGCGAGGCCGGGCCAGCCGTCGGCCCCGATCCCGACGACGGTGATCGGGGGTGGCAGCTCGGGCACCGGGTGGCTCCTCGTCGATCCGTTTGGCGTGGTCGGGGCAGCCTACCTGGCGGTTCGCCCGCCTCTCCCGGCCAGGGTGCGGGGCTTCCCGGCCGTCGGGATACGGGCCTTTCCCGCTGGGGTGCGGGCCTTCCCGGCCGTCGGGGTGCAGGTCTTCCGGGACCGGGCTAGCGTCGTCAGGGGGGACCTCAGCACGCAACGGAGGACACCATGTCCGAGTCAGCGGTCCCGTACTCCACCAACAACGTGGGCATCCCGGTGCCGAGTGACGAGAACTCACTCACGGTGGGCCGGGACGGCCCGATTCTGCTGCACGACCACTATCTGATCGAGAAGATGGCCCAGTTCAACCGGGAGCGGGTGCCCGAGCGGGTGGTGCACGCCAAGGGAGCCGGGGCGTACGGCGTCTTCGAGACGACGGAGGACGTCAGCCGGTACACGAAGGCGACCCTGTTCCAGCCGGGCAAGCGGACCGAGATGCTGGCCCGCTTCTCGACCGTGGCCGGGGAGCAGGGCAGCCCGGACACCTGGCGCGACCCCCGCGGGTTCGCGTTGAAGTTCTACACCGAGGACGGCAACTACGACCTGGTCGGCAACAACACGCCGGTCTTCTTCGTCCGCGACACGATCAAGTTCCAGGACTTCATCCGCTCGCAGAAGCGCCGCCCCGACAACGGGCTGCGCGACCACGACATGCAGTGGGACTTCTGGACGCTGTCGCCGGAGTCCGCGCACATGGTCACCTGGCTGATGGGCGACCGCGGCATCCCGAAGTCGTACCGGCATATGAACGGCTATGGCTCGCACACCTATCTGTGGATCAACGCGAGCGGCGAGCGGCACTGGGTCAAGTACCACTTCAAGACCGACCAGGGCATCGACTTCCTCACCGCGGAGGAGGCCGACCGGCTGGCCGGCACCGACCCGGACCTGCACCGCCAGGACCTCTGGCACGCCATCGAGCACGGCAACCACCCGTCCTGGACGCTGTACGTCCAGGTCATGCCGTTCGACCAGGCGCCCGGCTACCGGTTCAACCCCTTCGACCTGACCAAGGTGTGGCCGCACGGCGACTACCCGCTGATCAAGGTCGGGACGATGACCCTGAACCGCAACCCCGAGGACTACTTCATCCACATCGAGCAGGCCGCCTTCGAGCCCTCCAACCTGGTCCCCGGCGTCAGCGTCTCGCCGGACAAGATGCTGCTCGGCCGGATCTTCTCCTACCCCGACACCCACCGCTACCGGATCGGCCCCAACTACGCCCAGCTGCCGCCGAACCGGCCGCACGTCCCGGTGCACTCGTACGCCAAGGACGGTCCGATGCGCTTCGACCCGGCGCGCACGGCCGCACCGTACGCGCCCAACTCCAAGGGCGGCCCGGCGGCGGACCCGCAGCGGTACGACGACCCGGCCGCCGGGTGGCAGAGCTCCGGCGAGATGGTGCGTGAGGCGTACTCGCTGCACGCCGAGGACGACGACTGGGGGCAGGCCGGCACGATGGTGCGCAAGGTGCTGAACGACGCGCAGCGCGACCGGCTGGTCTCGAACATCGTCGGCCACCTCAAGGACGGGGTCACCGACCCGGTGCTGGAGCGGGCGGTGCAGTACTGGCGCAATGTCGACAAGAACCTCGGCGACCGCGTCGCCGCGGGTGTCGGCAAGTCCTGACCGGCTGTTGTCGCAGTCGCAGTCGCAGTGGCTGGTGGTGGTGAGGGCGCGGGCCGCGGGCGGGCCCGCGCCCTCACCGCTGCGTCCAGTCCCCGGACGGGATGAGCGCGGGGTGGGCGCGCAGCCGGGCGGCGACGGCCGGGCCGGCCAGGTAGACCCAGGCGTCCAGGGTCTCGCCGGTCTCGGTGCGCACGGCCAGCCGGCGCCGGACGTAGTGGCCGGTGCCGTCCGCCCGGCAGCCCTCCAGAGCGTCGAGCCCGGCGAGCGCGGGGGCGTACGCGTCGGCGTGCACGGTGATCAGCTCGCCCACGATCCGCCGGCCCGGTGCCTGGTCCGGCAGGGCGTACGGGAAGCCGGGGCCGTCGTGCAGCGCGGCGCCGTCCAGGACGGCCGGCCGGATGTCCGCGCAGTGGCCGGCCAGGTGGGCGGCGTGGTTGCCACCGTCGCTGCGGAGCGTGCCGTAGACGAAGAACGGCAGGCCGGCCGACGAATCGGCGGACGAACCAGCGGGCGAACCGGTGGGCACGGGGTCGCCACCTCCTGGCTGGGGAGCGCCCACGGTACGTCGCGGTGGCCGCCTGGCGATACCCACTGGCGCGACGGGCCGCCGATGCGCTCTCATAGCGGGTGTTTCGTCAGCACCGTCAAAGGGGGACACCCATGACAGCACCCGTCTCACCCAAGTCCGCGGCGGACTCAGCCGCCCCCGGGGCCGCCCGGCTGGGCGGGGCGGTCTGGGGAGCGCTCGCCCTGGTGTACGTGGTGTGGGGGTCGACCTATCTGGCGATCCGGATCGCGCTGGAGACGATGCCCTCCTTTCTCTCCGCCTCGGCGCGCTTCCTCTGTGCCGGACTGCTGCTGGCCGTCTTCGTCCTGGTCCGCCACGGGCGGGCCGGCCTGCGGGTGAACCTGCGGCAGCTGGGCTCGTCCGCGCTGGTCGGCGGCCTGCTGCTGACCGGGGGCAACGGGCTGGTGGTGCTCGGCGAGAACTCCGTCCCGTCCGGACTGGCCGCCCTGCTGGTCGCCGCCGTCCCGCTCTGGATGGTGCTGCTGACGGCGGCGAGCGGCGACCGTCCGAAGCCCGCCGAACTGGCCGGTGTGCTGGTCGGCCTGGCCGGGCTGGCGGTGCTCTCCGCGCCCGCGATCGGCGGGGACATCGCGCCCGCCGGGGTGATCGTGGTCATCTGCGCCACGCTGGCCTGGGCGGCCGGCTCGTTCGCCGCCAAACGGATCCCGATGCCGGGCAACGTCCTCGCCGCGAGCGCGTACCAGATGCTCGCGGGCGGCCTGGGCAACCTGCTGATCGCCCTGGTCCGCGGCGAGCAGCGCGGCTTCGGCCCGGGCGCCGTCTCCGGCCGCTCCTGGCTGGCGCTCGGCTACCTGGTGGTGGCCGGTTCGCTGGTCGCCTTCACCGCGTACGCCTGGCTGCTGCGGTCCGCGCCACTGACGCTGGTCGCCACCTACGCGTACGTGAACCCGGTGGTGGCGGTGCTGCTCGGCTGGCTGATCCTGGCCGAGCCGCTGACCGGCCCCACCCTGCTGGGCGGGGCGATCGTGGTCGCGGGCGTCTGCCTGGTGGTGAGCGTCAGCCGGGCGCCGTCTCCCCGCAGGCCGTCCCGCCGGACGCCCGCCGATCCCGCCGACCGGACGCCTACCGGTCGGACGCCTGGCCGCCGGCGGTGAGCTCCACCGCCGGGTCCGGGCCGGTGGTGAGGGAGCGGGAGGAGACGATCTGCCGCAGGTGGGCGTAGGGGCTGGTCAGGTCGACCACCGGCCCCGGGTCGTAGGTGTCGCGGCCCATCGCGACGGTGCCGAAGCAGTCGTTCGCGGCCTCTCAGTCGAGTCAGTCGAACCGGATCTGCCGGACCCCCGTCCACGCCCGGCGCAGCCGGCTGCGGAGCTCGCCGTCCGTGTTGGGCGCGAGCGTCAGCCCGGCCGAGGCGGCGATGCGGTCGGCGACCCGCGCGACGGGGAGGTGGTCGGTGTGGAGGTGCTCGCCGAACGCGTCGCCGCTCAGCCGCTCCAGGCAGTGGTCCAGCTTGGCGACGGCGAAACTCTCCCGGCGCAGCGGCGCGTCCTTGCCTCCGACCAGCCGGACGGCATGCCCGAAGTTGCGCTCGCGCAGCCGCCGCAGCACCGTCTCCCGATCGGCCAGCAGGGCGAAGTGTCGTACGTCATGGCCGCGTTCGCGCAGCCGTCCGACGGTGTCGGCGAAGTACGCAGGCTCGACGACGGTCATCGGCACGATCACCGCCCCTCGGTACTCGGTCAGCGTGCGGTCCAGCACCTCGTACACGCCCTGCCGCCAGGCCGGCAGGTCCTGGAAGTCGCCCCGCAGCGGCTTCGGCAGCATCCGGTGCAGCCCGAACCCGACCTCCTCCGGGTCGCAGATCACGCTGCCGGGGAGCCGGCGCCGGAGCTCGTGCGCCGTCTGTGTCTTGCCGCCGCCGAAGGGTCCGTTGATCCACAGGAGCATGCCCGGCACCCTACGGGAGCCCGCCGGGTGGCGTCGGGGGATTCCCGGCTGTCGTCTGCGCGGGCCAATTCCTTTGATTCGGCCGGGTTCGGCGTATCCGCGCAGACGGGATAGCGTCCGCATTCCGGAACATTCGGTCCGGTCCCGGCCAGAACGAAGCTATTCGGTCATTGTCCCTATTCATGGCATGAGCATGCAGGGTGTGGGATATTCCTAGTAGCTGTTCGGTTGACTCCAAGTAACGCCATGATGCACGCGTCATGGCAAGACGTTCCCAGGGCCTCTCCGGGCAGCGGTCGCGGTCGCGGCCGACGGGGAGGTCGAACGGCACCGACAACCCTCTGGAGCCTGGAGAATGGACAACCACGGCACCACCATCGTGCTCGACACCGCACAGGTCACGCGGTTCTTCGAGCTCGGCTATCTCGTGCTCCCCGCCTTCCTGCCGTCGGATCTCGTCGCCCGACTGGAAACCGAGGTCGACCGCTGGGTCGACACCGGCCTCCGGGACCGCTCGATCGCGGCCTGCCTCGACCCGGAATCGGCCGGAGCCCCCGCCGTCCTGGAGATCGAGCTGGCCGCCCACGGCGAACTGGTCGGCCACCCGCCGCTGCTCTCGACAATCTCCCGGCTGATCGGCCCGGATTTCGTCTTCCACCACATGCACAGCAATCGCCAGGCCCCGGGATCGGCCGGCAAGGAATGGCATCACGACTACGAGCAGGGCCCGCACGCCGACCGTTCGAAAGTCATGGTCCACGCGCTGCACTATCTCGGTGGACTCGACCCGACGGTGGGCGCGCTCGCGGTACTTCCCGGCTCGCACCGGGAACTGGCGGGAAAACGCGCCAGAGCCCATCTCGGCACCGCGGAACTCCCCGGCGAGGCGGTGATCGACGACCTGCCGCCGGGCTCCACCGTGCTCCTCCACTCGGCGCTCTTCCACGCCCGCCGTCCCTCACCCGCAGGTCAGCGCCGCGAGCGGTACATGGTGGACAGCTCGTACTGTCAGTGTGGTGTCAGCTGGCCGCCGGTCAAGCCCTACTGGCGCCACCTGCTCGCCCGGGGCAGGGCACTCGGGCTGGACGGCGGCCGGTGGCCCGAGCTGTTCGCCGAGCGGCACTTCACCGAGTACGTCAGGCCGAACTGAACCGGGCCGCCCCCGAAGCGGGCCACCCCCGCATCCGAAGGGAGCCACCACGAAACCGAACCGCTGCGCCCCGACCCCGAAGGGACCCGCCCGATGAGAATCGTCTCCAGGCTCGACTTCGAGACCGTGCTGCGCCTCTACCGGCAGGAGCACCCGGCGGACCGGGTACACGAGGAGAACTCCAACAGCGACGGCGACGCCCATCTGCTCAGCGCCGAGAAGCTGTTCGGCAGCTGGGGGAAGGTCCGGCTCGACCGGGCGGAGGTGCTGGACACCGTGCTGCCGTGGCACCTCGGCGAAGGCGGCGAGCTGGAGCTGGTCTCCCCGGCCGGGCTGACCGTCGCCGAGACCGTGGCCCGACTGCGCGAGCTGGGCGACGGCTACGCCCGGTCGAACCCGTGCTGCTGGCGCAAGCTGCTCCGCCAGGCCGAGCAGCCCTTCACCCCGGTCTTCCTGAGCACCTCGGCCATCGGCAGCACCGACTACCAGGGACTGCTGCGACCGGACGGGCTCACTCATCTGGACGGACTGCACCGCATGATCGCCTGGGAGCTGTCCGGCCGGCTCGGCCCGGGCGTCGAGATCGAGGCGTACGTCGCGGGCCTGCCGGCCCCGGCCCCGGACCGGACCTCGACCCTGGCCCCGGCCCGACCGGAGTCGGCCGAGGCCGGGTACGGCGCCCGACAGGGTCCGTAGGAGACGCCCTACCCCCGGCCGACGTACGGCATGGCGCTCGGCATCACGGTGACCGAGGGGATGTTCACCCCCAGGGGCAGGGCCGCCATCGCCACCACCGTCTCCGCGACGTGCCGCACGTCCATCGTCGGCTCGACCCGGAGGCTGCCGTCGGGCTGGCGGGCGGCGGGCTGCTCCCGGCCGACGGGCGTCACATTGCCGATGTCGATCTGGCCGCAGGCGATGTCGTGGCGGCGCCCGTCCAGGGAGAGCGACTTCGTCAGCCCGGCCACCGCGTGCTTGGCGGCGGTGAAGGCGATCGAGTCGGGGCGGGGGACATGGGCCGAGGGCGCGCCGTTGTTGATGATCCGGCCGCCGCGCGGCGACTGCTCCTTCATCATCCGGTACGCGGCCTGGGCGCAGAGGAAGCTGCCGGTGGCGATGGAGCCGAGGACGCGGTTCCAGTCCTCGACGGCGACGTCCTCGGTGGGGATGTACGCCATGGTGTCGGCCGCGTTGTTGAACAGCAGGTCGATCCGGCCGAAGCGGAGCGCGACCTCGCCGAACAGCTCACGCACGGCCGCCGGGTCGGTGATGTCCGTGGGCACCGGCACCAGCCGGTCCGCGAGGGAGGGGCCGGCGAGCCGGGCGGTCTCCTCCAGCGCGTCCTTGCGGCGGCCGGCCAGGACGACCGACCAGCCGTCCGCCGCCAGTGCCAGTGCGCAGGCCCGGCCCACACCACTGCCGGCTCCGGTCACCACGGAGATCTTCGCGACCACGGAATCAACCCCTTGTACATTCCAGGTGCATGACGAGAGATCAGTTTTTGGACGGCGGCCTTCGCCGTCAAGAGCGCCCATCAGGTCAACGAAACGCCGCACCGCCGAGTGGTCCGGACCCTCCGGGCCACGGGATCCGGGCCACCGGACCGAACCACATGGACAGGAACAGCGGATGACCACTCAGCACACCTTCGACGCCACCGACCCCGGCATGCCGGCGGGTCCGCGGACCGGCACCAGCCGCGCCCTGTTCGAGCGGGCGAACAAGTCCCTGGCAGGCGGGGTGAGTTCCTCCTCGCGGATCACCTCCACCGGCCCGCATCCGTATCCCCTGTACATCGAGCGCGGCGCCGGGGCGCACATCTGGGACGCCGACGGCAACGAGTACGTGGACTTCCTGATCTCCTACGGCAGTGCCGTCCTCGGTCACGCCGACCCGGCTCTGGCCCGGGTGCTCGGCGGGGTTCTGGCCACCGGCACGATGTTCGGCACCTGCAATCTGCCGGAGATCGAACTGGCCGAGCAGATCCAGAAGATGGTCCCCTGTGCGGACCTGGTGCGCTACGCCAACTCGGGCTCGGAGGCGATCCAGGGAGCGGTCCGGGCGGCCCGCGGTTTCACCGGGCGGTCCAGGATCCTGAAGTTCGAGGGGCACTACCACGGGTGGACGGACGTGCTCGCGATCTCCAACCGGCCCACCGCCGCCGAGGTGGGCCCCTACGACGCGCCGTCGGCCCTCCCGCACTCTCCCGGCATCCCGGCGGGCGTCGTGGACGACGTGGTGGTCTGCCCGTGGAACGACCCGGCGGCGCTCCGTGCGGTACTGGACGCGCACCGGGACGAGATCGCGGCGGTGATCTGCGAGCCGATCGTCGCCAACAACGCCTGTACCATGCCGGATCCGGGCTTCCTGGAGACCCTGCGGGAGGAGTGCACCCGGCGCGGGCTCGTCCTGGTCTTCGACGAGGTCTGCACGGGCTTTCGCACCGGTCCCGGCGGCGCGCAGTCCCTGTTCGGTGTCGTCCCCGACCTGGCCGTCTACTCCAAGGCGCTGGGCGGCGGACTGCCCATCGCCGCCTTCGCCGGGCGCGCGGACATCATGGGCGAGGTCGCCGCCAACCGGGTCAAGCACGGGGGCACCTACAACGGTTCACCGCTCTGCGCCACCGCCGCCCTGGCCGCGCTCACCCGGCTCGCCGACCCGGCGGTCACCGAGCGGATCGACTCGGCCGGCCGGCGCATCATGGAGGCGGTCCGCCGGGCCGCGCACGACCACCGCGTCCCGTGCGCGGTGCAGGGCGTCGGCGCGATGTTCCAGGTGGTGTTCACCGCCGACGGCTCGCCGACCCGGCAGTACCGCGACACCCTCGCGCTGGACCAGCGGCGCTACGACGCCTTCCGGCACGCCCTGTTGGTGCGCGGTATCCACGTCAACGCGTACGGGCTGGCCTGCTGGTTCGTCTCGGCCGCGGTGACCGACGAGGACGTCGAGGCCACCTGCGCGGCGATCGACGAGGCGTTCGCGACGATCCGCTGAGACCTGGCCGGCCCCCGCTCGTCCGCCCGGCACGGCCCGCGGACGCCCGGGACTACCCGGGGAACGGGGGCCGGCCCGCCCACCAGTTGCCGGGGGCCTGCGGGTCGCGGCCGGACCAGTACTCGATGATGCCGTCGGTGAACTCCGCCGCCGACAGGCTCCCGTCGCCGTCCCGGTCGAGCCGGCGGAACGCCTCGTCCGCGTCCTGGCGGTCGAGGCCGGGGAAGTGGCCGCGCTGGAAGAGGAAGAACTCGTCCGCGTCGACCGTGCCGCTGCCGTCGGTGTCGGCGATCGCGAGGAAGGCCTCGGCCAGCGCTCCGAGGCTCGCCCGCGCGGCGGCGGGGTCGTCGGCGAGCGTCCGGGTCGACTCGATGAACTGCGTCCGGGTGATGGCGGTCGTCCCCGCCGGCAGCTGCGCGAGGTGCAGGTCGTGCCAGATCGAGAGGTACGCGGCGACGATTCGCTGTTCGGCCTCCGACCTCTCCGGATACCCGAGCGACAGTGCCACGGACCGGCCCATCAGGATGTGGTCGTGCGCCGTCAACTGTCCGTCGCCGTCCGCGTCGAGATGGTCGAACCCGTGGCCGATCTTCGCGATGAGCAGTTCCTCGGACAACGTTCCCCCTTGCCTGCGGTAACACGACGCCTGCACGCTAACCCCTCCGGCGGGACGGGCGCAGCCGAACATCCGGCCCCGGGGCGCCGGGGAACCGCCGCTGACCGGCGCGGAGGCAGGCCCGGTTCCCCGCCGAATACCCCTGAAAGGATGAATGTCGAACACCTCCACCGCCGGTGGGGCGTTCACCCTTCAACGCATCCGGGAGCGGCCGCTCGGCACGGCGAGCGGCTGGCTCGACATCGCGTTCGAGCGGCGGGCGCCTTTCCGGACGGGAGGCCTCTTTCGTGTTCAAGTAGGAGTCGTGTCAAGCGCGCTGATGGTCAATCAACAGTTGGCGCCCTGGTACGTTCAGGAAACCTGTGCCAGATGTCCCATTACGGAAGAGGCCATGACCAGCGAGCCATATGTCCCGCCCAGGTTCCCGATCTCGATCAAGGGTGTTGTGCTCGACGACGAGGGGCGCGTCCTCCTGCTGAAGAACGAGCGGGCCGAGTGGGAACTGCCCGGCGGAAAAATGGAGTCCGGCGAGGCGGCACCGGACCGCGTCGCCCAGGAGATCCTCGAAGGGAGCGGGTGGCGGGCCGAGGCCGGCCCGGTCCTCGACGTGTGCACCTACCAACCCCTGCCCGGGCGCTACGTTTTCATCGTGACGTACGGATGCCATCGGCTCGACGGCGCCAGTGCCCCGCCGGTCGTCAGCGGCGAGCGCAGGGAGGCCAGGCTCTTCCGGCGGGACGAAGTGCCGAGCCTGGTCATGTCGGACGGCTACAAGGCGAGCATCGAGCGGTGGTACGAGCACTCCGACCGAAGGTGACGCGGGGATCCCGGTACCGTCCGCGCCCTGGTGTGGCCCCGCCCCGGGTCGGGGCCACGGAGGAGTCGGCGGCCGCCCCGGAGCGGGAGCGCGCTACGCGCTAGGCCTGGTGGTCCGCCCAGATGTACGCCTCGGGGAGCAGGTCGAGGACGGGGACGGTGCGCAGCGCGTCGTTCGGGCCGACGATGACGTTGATGGTGGGGAAGTAGTCGAGCAGCACCTGGCGGCAGCGCCCGCACGGGGAGATGACGCCCCGCTCCCCGTCGGCGACGGCGACGATCTCCGTCAGGTCGTACGCGCCCTGGGCCGCCGCCGCTCCGATGAGGACGAGTTCGGCGCAGGGGCCGCCGGTGAAGTGGTAGGCGTTCAGGGCGGTGACGATCCGGCCGTCGGCGTTGCGGGCGGCAGCCGCGACGGTGTGGTTGTCGGCCCGGGCGTAGGACCGGACCACCTGGGTGGCGGCGTCGACGAGTTCGTGGTCGGGGGCGGTCATGGCGGTCGGCTCTCCTCGGCGGTCGGGGGTGCGGCGGGATACGAGCATGACCCTTCAGCCCTTTGACGTGCCAACGATTAACGCCGGTGCCACCTTCGTTCTGCGTCCGTGACGGTTCGCCGGCCTCGGTCTGGTGGAGGAGGTGTCCGCGGACGCCTGCATTCCGCTGCCGGCCACCGACCCGCTGCCGTAGGCGTGGCTCAGCCCGCGTTCCGCAGTGCCGCCTGGGCGAGCCGTTCCGCCAGTTCGCCGAAGGCGGCGCCCAGTTCCTCGTCGGCGACGCCGGTCGCGTAGCCCTGGAAGGCCAGCGCCGCCTGGGCCTGGACGGCGGGGGTGGCGTAACCGGGGTCGATCGGGTAAGGCGCGTCGGGCTGCCAGGGGAGCGGCCAGTACTTGGGCCAGGGGATCGCCCGCTCGGGCGGGGTGGGGCACCAGTCGTCCCCGGCCTCGGTGAGGATGGCACGGGCGTTGCCGCCCGAAAGCCGGGCGGTGATGGCGGCGTTGGCCACCGCGCCGACGGTGGCGGCGACGGCGAACCGCAGCTCGGTCGCGCCGGGCGGGATCGGTTGCGGGTTGAGCGCCGGCTGGTGGTGTCCGGCCGGGTGGACGTGCCAGGTGGGGCCGAGGACGGGCAGGTGCGGGCGGATGCCGTCCAGGGCCTCCGGGTGGAGGCGGCCCAACAGCTGGATCAGGGTGGCGGATTGGCTGACGAGGGTCATCGGGAACCCCTTCCTTCCGGACGGACGACCACCCCGGAGGAGTGATCACTGCCGGTAGCCGATCGTAGGCGCAGCGGATCGGGGAAGGGGTGGCGACACACCCTCAGTGCGCGGCGGCCAGCAGCTCCCTGGTGTAGTCGGTGTGCGGGGCGGTGAACAGCTGGTCGCGGTCGGTGCTCTCGACCAGGCGGCCGCCGTGCATCACGGCCACCCGGTCGCAGAAGTGCCGGACCACGGCGAGGTCGTGGGAGACGAACAGGAAGGCGACGTCGAGGCGTTCGCGCAGCTCCATCAGTAGGTTGAGCACCTGGGCCTGCACCGAGACGTCCAGTGCGGAGACCGGCTCGTCGGCGATGATCAGGCGCGGCTCGGGGGCGAGCGCGCGGGCGATGCCGATCCGCTGGCGCTGGCCGCCGGAGAACTCGTGCGGGTAGCGGTCCAGATGGGCGGCCGGCAGGCCGACCTGCTCCAGCAGTTCGGCGGACCGCTCGCGGCGCTCGGGCGCGGACAGGGCGGTGTGCAGACGCAGTGGGGTGTCGAGGGTCTGGGCGACGGTGCGGCGCGGGTTGAGCGAGGCGTACGGGTCCTGGAAGACCAGCTGGATCTCCCGGCTGAGGCGCCGGCGCAGCGCCCGTTCGGGGGTGGTGGCGTCCACGCCGTCGTACCGCACCCGCCCGCCGGTGGGGTGCTGCAGTCCGGCCAGGACGCGGGAGGTGGTGGACTTGCCGGAGCCGGACTCGCCGACCAGGCCGACCGTCTCGCCGGGGGCGATCCGCAGGCTGACGCCCTCCACGGCCCGGACGGGCTCACCCGGGCGGATGCCGGGGAAGCGGCGGCGGCCGGGGAAGTGGACGCTGAGGTCCTCCACCTCGACCAGCCAGCGACCCGTTCCCGTCGGCCCTGCCGGCCCCACCGCCCCGGCAGGCCGCCGACCGGCGAACGAGAACGACGGTGACGGACCGTCAACCGTCGGCAGCGGCGTGCCCGGTACCGTCTCCAGCGTGAGCGCCGCGCCGACCAGGGCGCGGGTGTACGGCTGCCGCGGGGCGGCCAGCAGTTCGGCGGTCGGCGCGGACTCCACCTGCTCGCCGCCGCGCAGCACCAGCGTGCGGTCGGTGGTGCCCGCCACCACGCCCAGGTCGTGGCTGACCAGCAGCACGGCCGTGCCGTGCTCGCGCTGCAACTCGCCCAGCAGGTCGAGGACCTGCCGTTGGACCCGGGCGTCCAGCGCGGTGGTCGGCTCGTCGGCGATCAGCACGTCCGGGTCGTTCATCAGGGCCATCGCGATCATCACGCGCTGGCGCATGCCGCCGGAGAACTGGTGCGGGTAGTCGCGGGCCCGGCCGGCCGGGATGCCGACTCGGTCGAGCATCGCGGCCGCCCGCCGCCGGGCCTCGGCGCGGTCGGCGCCGGGGTGGTGCAGCCGGTACATCTCGGCGAGTTGGGCGCCGACGCCGTGGAACGGGCTGAGCGAGGTGAGCGCGTCCTGGAAGACCAGTGCCGCCCGGCCGCCCCGTACGCCGCGCAGGACGGACTCGTCGGCGTCCACCAACTCGGTGCCGCCCAGCCGGACGGAGCCGGTGACGGTGGTGGTGCGCGGGTCGTGCAGGCCGAGCACGGCGAGCCCGGTCGCGGACTTGCCGGAGCCGGACTCGCCCACCAGGCCCAGGACTTCACCCCGGGCGAGGTCGAAGGAGAGCCCGCGGACGGCATGCACGGGGGCGCCGCCGCGCGGATCGGCGAAGGTGACGGACAGGTCGCGGACGCTGAGCACCGGGTCGGGGGAGGAAGGGGCGTTCACGGTCGGGGACTCCACAACGTATGGGCGGGTCAGCTGAGGCGGATGCGGGGGTCGAGCCAGGCCACCACCAGGTCGGCCAGCGCGACGAACAGCACCACGAAGCAGGCGGCCAGCAGGACGGCGCCGACCACGGCGGGCAGGTCCTGCCCGGAGACGGCCTCCGCCGCGAAGGTGCCGACGCCGTTCAGGCCGAACACCGTCTCGGTGATCACCGCACCGCCCAGCAGCGCGCCGGCCTCCAGACCGAGCAACTGCACCAGCGGTCCGGCGGCGCCGCGCGAGGTGTACTTGAGGTGGGCGCGCAGCCGGCCGAGGCCCTTGCCGCGCGCGGTGCGGACGTACTCCTCGTTCATCGTCTCCAGCAGCTGGGAGCGGGAGAGCCGGGCGAACACGGCGGAGTTGACGAAGCCGAGGACCAGCCAGGGCAGCAGCATCCCGCCCGCCCAGGCGGCCAGGTCCTTCGCCGGCGGGGTGTAGGAGGGCAGTGGCAGCAGGCCGGTCGAGTAGACCAGCGCCCACTGGGCGACGTACCCGAGGAAGTAGATCTGCACGCTCGCGCCGACCAGGGTGAAGCCGGAGAGCAGCCGGTCGGTGCGGGTGCCGTGGCGCAGCGCGGAGACGAAGCCGGTGCCGAGACCGAGCACCATCAGGACGACGAGTGCGCCGGCGGTGAGCGAGAAGGTGACCGGCAGGTGGTCGGCCAGCGCCTCGGTGACGGGCTGGTGGAGCCGGTAGGAGTAGCCGAGGCACGGCGCGTCGCAGTGGATGACGGAGCCGTCGACGTCGCTGATGTCCCGTCCGGCGACCACCCCGGCCAGGTAGTCGGTGTACTGGGTCAGCAGCGGCTGGTCCAGTCCCATGCTCTGGCGGACCGCCGCGACCTGGCCGGTGTCGCAGCGCGGGCCGCAGGCGGCGCGGGCCGGGTCGGCGGGGGCGGCGTAGAAGAGGGCGAAGGCGGCGGCGGAGACCGCGACCAGCACGGCGAGGGCCTGGAGGGTCCGCCGCAGGGCGAAGGAGAGCATGGCCGGTCCGGGGTCGAGGAGGAGGGAAACAGAGGGGGCAGGGGAGACGACGGAGACAGGGAGCGGGGAGGGGCCCCGCCCCGGCCCCCGCGCGGACGGCGGGGGCCGGGGCGGGCGAGGCTCAGGACTTCAGGTAGAGCCAGGCCAGGCTGACCGACCCGTAGATCGGGTGGATGAACGCCCCGCCGATGTTGCTGCCGCGCAGCTGGTTCATGTTGGGGTAGGCGAAGGGCAGCACCGGCAGGTCCTTCATCACGGTCTGCTCCAGCGCGTACAGCTCCTTGGCCTTCTGCCGGGGCTCGCCGATCTGGTTGATCCGGTCGATCTCCTTGTCCACCTCGGCGTTGTGGTACCGGGCGGCGTTGAGGTCGCTGTTGGCGCGGCCGTCGAAGGAGAACGGGATCAGCGTGGACGGGGTCGGCCAGTCCACCGAACTGGTCTCCTCGAACAGGTCGTACGGGGAGTCGGCGCGGTGTGCCTCGTCCAGCAGGGCCTTCGGGTCGACCGGCTTGGGCACGATGGTGATGCCGGCCTTGCCGAAGCCCTCGACCAGCACCTGGGCGACCCGCTGCCCGGTGGGCGTGTTGGCGTACGCGTAGGTCAGGCCGGCCGGCGGCTGCTTGGCCTCGGAGAGGGCCTGCTTGGCGGCCTCCGGGTCGCCCTCCGGCTTGGCCGGGTACAGGTCGTAGGTCTGCCAGTCGACCAGCGCGGGCGAGCTGAGCGTGCTGGCCAGCTCGCCGATCCGGGTGCCGCCCTGGACCTGGCGGGCCTGCTGGCGAGGGTAGGCGAGGTGGAGGGCCTTGCGGACCGCGACGTCCGGCACCCGCTCGTTGTTGATCATCAGCTGGGTGACGAAGGCGCCCTGGCGGCCGGAGACGACCAGTTCCTTCGCCTTCGGGTCGGTGTCGACGGTCTGGTACAGCTCGGGGGAGAGCTGGGTGGCGACCGTGGTGGCGTCGGCGCCGCCGTCGCGGCCGGAGAGGATCTCCTGGTTGAGGTTGAGCGCCTCCTTGCCGAAGGTGAAGACGAACTTCTCCGGGTACTGGTTGCGGATCGGGTCGGTCTCCGCCTTCCAGTGCGGGTTGCGCTCCAGCACCAGCCGGGTGTTCTGGACGTGCTCGGCGATCCGGTACGGGCCGCTGGCGAACGGCAGCCGGTCGTAGTCCGTACCGGTGTCCTTGTCCTTGCGCACCGGCGAGGAGGAGGACTGCGCGGCCATGTACGGGACGTCGGCCTGCGGCTGCGGGAAGTGGAAGACGACGGTGCGCTCGTCCGGGGTCTCGATCGCGGCGAGGTCGCCGTCCTGCGGGCCGGAGTACTTCTTGCGGGCGTCCTCGTAGCTGGCCTCGCCGGTCAGCCACTGCGGCCAGTACGGCGGGCCGACCTCGTAGCCCTTGCCGAAGCTGCGCTCGATGCCGTACCTGACCTGCTGGGAGGTGATCGGCTGGCCGTCCTCCCAGGCCAGGCCCTCCTTGAGCTTGTACGTCCAGGTGCGGCCGCCGTCGGCGGAGGTGCCGGTGTCGGTGGCGAGGTCGCCGACCAGCCTGGCCTTGCCGTCCACCACCTGGTACTGGGTCAGCTGGCGGCCCCAGAGCAGCGAGGTGTTGTAGGTGGCGCCCGCGTACACCTTCTGCGGGTCGAGGTGGCGGAAGTCGGTGGTGTTGTAGACGTTCACCGTGCCGCCCTGGCGGGCACCGAGGACGGCGGGGGCCGGGCCGGCGCTCTCCTTCTCGGTGCCGAGCGCGGCGGTCAGCGGGGAGGTGTCCTTGGCGGCCGGACCGCCGGCGGCGGCACCGGAGCCCGCGCCCGCCCCGGCCGAGCAGGAGGTCGCCAGCAGCGCGGTGGCGACGACGGCGAGGGACGGTTTGATCCAGCGCATGGCGAATCTCTCCTTGCCCCGGTGGCCGGGGCTGGTAGGTGACATGAGGAGCGGCGGGAAGAAGAAGACGGAGAAGGCCGGCGGGCCGGGTCTCAGCGGGCGGCGCGCGGATCCAGGGTGTCCCGGACGGCGTCCCCGAGCAGGTTGAAGGCCAGCACGAAGAGCAGCAGCGCCATGCCCGGGAAGAACATGTAGGTCGGGTCGGCCTGGAAGACCTCGGAGCCGCGGGCGATCATCCGGCCCCAGTCCGGGATCGGCTCGGTGATGCCGACACCGAGGAACGAGAGCACCGCCTCGGAGGCGACGAAGGTCGGCACCGCCATCGTGGCGTGCACCAGAAGCTGCGCCCGGACATTCGGCAGGAGTTCGCGGACGACGATATGGAATCCGCCGGCGCCGAGCGCCCGGGCGGACTGCACGAAATCCCTTTCCCGAAGCGACCGGACGGAGGCGCGCAGGGAAAGCGCGAGCGGAATCCAGCCGAACGCGGAGAAGACCAGGATCAGCACCAGGAACTGCATCCACTCCGGTTCCGCGGTGCCGGGATCGACCAGCCGGGACTGGATGATCGGGCTGAGCGCGAGCAGCAGGAGCAGGGTGGGGAAGGCCAGCAGCACATGGGAGAGGAAGCCGAAGAGCCGGTCGGTGACCCCGCCCAGGTAGCCCACGGCGACGCCGACCAGCACCCCGAGGGTGGTGGTGATGACCGCCGAGGCGAAGGCGATCAGCAGCGAGGTGCGGATGCCGTACAGCAGCTGGGTGAACACGTCCCGGCCGAGGCCCGGCTCCAGGCCGAACCAGAAGTCGCCGGAGATACCGCCGTTGGGCAGCATCGGCAGCCCGCCGTCGCTGAGCAGGCCGGGCGTGTTCTGGCCGTAGTGCTCGACCGGGTTCTTGCCGTACAGGGCGGCGATCAGCGGCGCGGCGAGCGCGAGCAGCAGGAAGAGCAGGACGACGGCGAGGGCGGCGGCGCCGACCCGGTCGCGGCGGATCCGGCGCAGCGCGGCGCGCAGCGGGCGGTCCTGCGGAGCGGGGGGCCGGGCCCGCGGCGCGTCCGGGGCGCCCGGAGCGTCGGGCGTGCCTGCGACTGTCTCGACCACTGCCATGAGAGGCGTACTCCCCGAATTCTCCGCCGCCCCGTGGGTGAGGGTGCGCTGGTGTGCATTTCCGGACCGGCCTGCGGGGGTTTCCCGGCGGCCTGCCGAACGCCATCAGATCGGACACCACCGGACTTCCGCAAATCATTCCCGGCGGAACTCCGGGGCAATGTTTCGGGAATTGTGACGGCTTCATTCCGCTGCAATACTGCCGTTGCACTAGAACGCCCGTAAGGGGGCAAACCGGGCGATGCGCAGGGTGTCGTCCCGCATTCTGAGATCTCCGCCACACCCGCTGGGGCGTTGATACGATCCCAGGGAGCCGCGACTGGCGCGCACGGATGGAATCGACCATCGGGAAGCGGCTCCGTGCCGACGCACGTCAGTTGCCGAGCGCCTGGGCCGTCCGTACTCGTCCGCCTGCCACGAGGAGACCGCCTTGGCCACCCCTGCCACCCCCGCGACGCCGCACACCACCGCGAGCGCCGCCGCCAACACCGCGTTCCGCGGCGCCCTCGACGTCGTCCGCGACGTGGAGCCGCGGATCGCCGCCGCGATCGGCCAGGAGATCGAGGACCAGCGCGCCTCGCTCAAGCTGATCGCCAGCGAGAACTACGCCTCCCCGGCCGTCCTGCTCGCCATGGGCAACTGGCTCAGCGACAAGTACGCCGAGGGCACCGCCGGCCGCCGCTTCTACGCCGGCTGCCGCAACGTCGACACCGTCGAGACGATCGCCGCCGAGCACGCCCGCGCGCTCTTCGGCGCCGACCACGCCTACGTCCAGCCGCACTCCGGCATCGACGCCAACCTGACCGCCTTCTGGGCGGTGCTCTCCCAGCGGGTCGAGAGCCCGGCCCTCCGGCGGGCCGACGTCCGCAACGTCAACGACCTCACCGAGCAGGACTGGGCCGAACTCCGCCACGAGCTCGGCAACCAGCGGATGCTCGGCATGTCCCTGGACACCGGCGGCCACCTCACCCACGGCTTCCGCCCCAACATCTCGGGCAAGATGTTCGAGCAGCGCAGCTACGGCACCGACCCGGCCACCGGCCTGATCGACTACGACGCGCTGCGCGCCACCGCCCGGGAGTTCCGCCCGCTGATCCTGGTGGCCGGCTACTCGGCGTACCCGCGGCTGGTGAACTTCCGGACGATGCGCGAGATCGCGGACGAGGTCGGCGCGACCCTGATGGTCGACATGGCGCACTTCGCCGGGCTGGTCGCCGGCAAGGTGCTCACCGGTGACTTCGACCCCGTCCCGCACGCCCACATCGTCACCACCACCACCCACAAGTCGCTGCGCGGCCCGCGCGGCGGCATGGTGCTCTGCACCTCCGAGCTGGCCGAGCACGTCGACCGCGGCTGCCCGCTGGTGCTCGGCGGCCCGCTGTCGCACGTGATGGCCGCCAAGGCGGTCGCCTTCGCCGAGGCCCGCCGCCCGGAGTTCCAGCTGTACGCCCGCCGGGTGGTGGACAACGCCCACGCCCTCGCCGAGGGCCTGCTGCGCCGTGGCGGCAAGCTGGTCACCGGCGGCACCGACAACCACCTCGTCCTCGCGGACGTCTCCGGCTACGGCCTGACGGGCCGTCAGGCCGAGGCGGCGCTGCTGGACTCGGGCATCGTCACCAACCGCAACTCCGTCCCGCAGGACCCGAACGGCGCCTGGTACACCTCGGGCGTCCGGCTCGGCACACCCGCGCTCACCACCCGGGGTCTGGGCGTCGCCGAGATGGACGAGATCGCCGGCCTGATCGACACCGTGCTGCGCGGCACCACCCCGGCCGTCGGCCGCACCGGCGCCTCCTCCAAGGCCCAGTACACCCTGGACGAGTCGCTGCGCGACGGCGTCGCCAAGCGCGCCGCCGATCTGCTCGCCGGCTTCCCGCTCTATCCGGGCGTCGACCTGTCCTGATGGGCGCGCGGGGGTGCGGGGCCGGGCCGGGCCCCCCCCCACAAACAGCGCCCCAAAAAAAAAGAAAAAATAAAAAGGATAAACACACCACCCCAAACCCCCCACACCACACCA
>NZ_JBFBIL010000010.1:0-140840 GCF_040685575.1 Kitasatospora sp. NPDC088351
TCAGTTGCGCTCGCGTCACACACCACGGTCTACCGGATCAGGACCCGCCGCGAAGGTGAATCACACAGATTGATCACGACCGAATACGCGCCCTAGGTCCATCGCCGTAGGCGATCACCCGACCAAAGTCAGGGGTCACGCGGGTGGACGAGCCTTACGATGTTTCGTATGACCACTGCATCCCCCACCTCGGTCGACTCCGCCCCGATACCCCCCGCAGAGCACCCGGCCGACGGGGATCCCGGAGGCGGGGTGCTCAGCGGCCGCTTCCGGGCGCTGACCCTGGGGATCGTCTCCGTGGTCCTGCTCCTCGCCTTCGAGGCGACGGCCGTCAACACCGCGATGCCGGTGGCGGCCCGGCAGCTGAACGGCCTGGAGCTCTACGCCTTCGCCTTCTCGGGGTACTTCACCACCACGCTGTTCGCCCTGGTCGTCTCCGGCCAGTGGTGCGACAAGCGCGGCCCGTTGCAGCCGCTGTTCACCGGCATCGCGGTGTTCGGCGCGGGCCTGGTGGTCGCCGGGGCGGCGCCGGGGATGTGGATCTTCGTGAGCGGCCGGGCGATCCAGGGCCTGGGCGGCGGGCTGGTGATCGTCGCGCTCTACGTGGTGGTCGGCCGTGCCTACCCGGAGCGGCTGCGGCCGGCCGTGTTCGCGGCCTTCTCCTCGGCCTGGGTGCTGCCCTCGATCGTCGGCCCGGTGGTCTCCGGCGCCGTCACCCAGCACCTGGGCTGGCGCTGGGTCTTCCTGGCCGTTCCGGCGCTGATCCTGCTGCCGCTGGCGGTGATGGGCCCGGCGCTGCGCCGCTCCGAGCGGGAGCAGCCGGTGCTCAAGGGCGCGGACTTCGACCGCCGCCGTACCCGGCTGGCCGCGATGGCCGCGCTCGGCGCCGGCCTGCTGCAGTACGCGGGCCAGCGGCTGGACCTGATCGGGCTGGTCCCGGCGGTGGCCGGGGCGGCGCTGCTGCTGCCCGCCGTACTGGGGCTGCTGCCGACCGGGACGCTGCGGGCCGGGCGCGGGCTGCCGACGGTGATCCTGCTGCGCGGGGTGGCCGCCGGGGCGTTCTTCGCGGCCGAGGCGTTCATCCCGCTGATGATGGTCACCCAGCGGGGTCTCTCGCCGACGCTGGCCGGGCTGACCCTGACCAGCGGCGGTCTCTCCTGGGCGCTCGGGTCCTGGCTGCAGGGCCGGCCGGGAGCGGAGCGGTACCGGGAGACGATGATCCGGGCCGGCTTCCTGCTGACGGCGGTGGCGATCGCCGGTGCGGCCCTGGTGCTCGTCCCGGCGGTGCCGGTCTGGGTGGCGGCGGCGGCCTGGGGCGTCGGCGGCATCGGCATGGGCCTGACGGTCGCCAGCGTCAGCGTGCTGATGATGCGGCTGTCCACGCCGGAGGACGCCGGTGCCAACTCGGCCTCGCTGCAGATGAGCGACGCGCTCGGCAACGTGCTGCTGGTCGGCCTGGCCGGGGTGCTGTTCTCGGCGCTGGGCGGCGGGTCGGTGGCCGCCGCCCACGAGGGTGCCGAGGGTACCGGCTCGGCCGGCGCCTTCGCGGTGATCTTCCTGACCATGACCGGGGTGGCCCTGCTGGGCGCCCTGGTCTCCGGCCGGGTCCGCCGCGCGGCGGACGCCTGATCAGCCGGCCGCGGCCGGGGCGGCGGCGCCGAGGAAGGTCTCCCAGCCCCCGGCCGGCGACTGGCCGACGGCGAGGCCCTGCAGCTTGCGCAGCACCGCCGGGTCCTGGGCGTCCAGCCAGTCCACCAGCTGGCGGAAGGAGACCAGCCGGACCTCGGGCTTGTCGGCGACGGCCTTGAGCACGTCCTCGACGGCGTTCATGTAGACGCCGCCGTTCCACTGCTCGAAGTGGTTGCCGATGATGTACGGCGCCCGGTTGGTGGTGTAGGCCCGTTCGAAGCCCATCAGGTAGGCGTCGCGGGCCTGCTGCTGGTACGCCGGGTGGAGCGAGGCGTCGGCCTTGGTGTTGCTGCCGGACTGGTTGAACATGATGTTGTAGTCCATCGACAGCACCTGGAAGGTGTGCCCGGGGAAGGGGATGGACTGCAGCGGCAGGTCCCACAGCGCGCCGCCCTGGATCTTCTGCGGCCAGATCTGCGTCCCGTTCCCGCTGCTGTCGTACCGCCAGCCGCGCTTGACGGCGGTCGGCAGCAGATTGCGCTGGCCCTCCAGACAGGGGGTGCGGCTGCCGATCAGTTCCTTGCGGTAGTCGAAGGGCAGCGCCGGCAGGTCGGTGAAGCCGGTGTTGGTCCGCCAGTTGGTGACGAAGTCCATCGCCTGCTGGATCTCGCTGTCCCACTCCTCGGGCGACCACGCGCTGACACCGGTGGAGCCGCAGAAGTGCCCGTTGAAGTGGGTGCCGATCTCGTGGCCCTCCAGCCAGGCCGCGTGCAGGTTCTCCAGCGTGTCGTGGATGTGCCGGTCGGTCAGGTAGCCGATGTCGGAGGCGCCGGCCTTGTGCTGCGGCGGCCGGTAGAGGTCCTTCTTGTCCTCGGGCAGCAGGTAGAGGCCGCTCAGGAAGAAGGTCATCGAGGCGTCGTGCTCCCGCGCGAGCCGGCGGAAGCGGCCGAACAGGCCGTTGTCCAGTTCGCCTGCGCCGTCCCAGGAGAACACCACGAACTGCGGCGGGCGCTCGCCGAGCCCGAGCCGCTCGGGGACCGGCTGGTTCGGCTGGGCGCCGGTGTTCGAGGTCGAGCCGTCGCCGATCAGGACGGCGGGCTGTTCGGCGTCCGCGGCCGGGGCCGCGTTCTGCTTCGCCACCGGGCTGTCCGGCACCGGCACCGGGGTGGCTGACGGCGCGCCCACGGCGCCGTCGTTCGCGCCGCAGCCGGCCGCGAGACCCGCGGCGGTGGCGGCGCCGGCGGCGAGCAGGGCGCGGCGGGAGAGAGCGTCCATGGTCACTCCGTTCATGAGGCGTGTGACAGGCGTGCGACAGGCCGGCGGTACGTCCGGTCGGACAAGTGGGGTGATAGCCGCGCGGCCCGGGTCAGCATGGCATGGGTGCACGACCGGTCGGTGATTCACCGCGAACGGGCGCAAGTGATCGCCTGAATGATGCAACCGGACCGGTGTCCGGAACTGTCGATGGTCATGCGGTGTCGTTCCGCCCGTCGGCGCTCTCGCTCGGTGACCACACCCCTACGCGGCGCAGTATTCCGTCCGCTGGACCTGCCGATCGGGGGGGCGCGATACGACCGTCGTATGGATGTGCCTTAAGGTCCGATCCGGTTGAATTGTTCTCAGGAAACTCCCAGGAACGATCAGATCGTCAGCAGAGGGGAGCGCCGGTTGGGCGCCCAGCAGAGCAGGAGCCCGTGGCCGGGCGCCTTGGCGGCCGGCGCCGCCCTGGTGTTCGGCGCCTGGCTGCTGCACGGCGGCGGCTCCGGCGAGCTCCCGCCGGCCCCCGGCACCGGACAGGCCCTCTCCGGCTTCGCCCCGGTCTCCGTCGTACCTCCGCTCGGCCCCTCCGCCCCCACCCGGATCCGCATCCCCGCCGTCAGGCTCGACGCGCCCGTCACCGGCCTCGGCCTGGACCGCGACGGCCACCTCCAGACGCCCCCGGAGACCGACCGCAACCTGGCCGGCTGGTTCCGCGGTGGTGCCACCCCCGGGCAGCGCGGCACCGCGATCATCGCCGGACACGTCGACAACAGGAGCGGGCCCGCCGTCTTCTACCGGCTGGGTGCCCTGCACCGCGGCGACCGGATCGAGATCGCCCGCGAGGACGGCGCCACCGCCGTCTACCAGCTCTACGCCATCGAAGTGCACGACCGAAAGGACTTCCCGGACGACCGGGTGTACCGCCAGGCCTCCGACGCGCAGCTACGGGTGATCACCTGTGGCGGCGGGTACAGCGAGGAGCACGGCTACGAGGGCAACGTCGTCGCCTACGGCTTCCTGGCCGACACCACTCGGCCGGGGAAGAACGCATGAACTCTGTCTCGCTCGCCGTCCGCTGGAACCCGATCGACTGGCCGCTGACACACGGTCCGATCCCGCACGCCGTGCTGGCCGCGGGCTGGGGGGCCCTGCTCGTGCTCGCGCTCTCCCGGAGCCGGGCCTGGTGGAAGCGCCGGCTGCCCGCCGCGCTGCTCGCCGCCGCGGCGCTGAGCCTGCTGCTGGACACCGTCGTCGACGGCTGGTGGCACCCCTTCCCCGAGGGGCTGCCCCGGTACGTGACCTGGTGGATCGCCATCGCGCTGCTCGGGCTCTGCCTGGCCGGCTTCCGGATGCCCTCGCTTCCCCGGCGCGGCAAGGCGCTGGCGGCGGTCGGCGGCATCCTGGTGCTGCTGATGGCCTCCTCGCAGGTCAACCGCGGCTTCGGTCAGTACCCGAGCGGCCGGGTCATGCTCGCGCCCTGGCTCTCCAAGACCCAGGAGCTGATCACCAGTAAGGACGCCAGGACGGTCGGTCCGCCGCCCGGCAAGGTGCTCGACGAGGTCTGGCAGGCGCCGCCCGGACTGCCCGCCAAGGGCACCGTCTCGATCACGCCGATCCCCGGCACCAAGTCCGGCTTCAAGGGCCGCGACGCGTACGTCTACCTGCCGCCCGCCTACCAGGCGAGCCCGCGGCCGCTGCTGCCCGTGGTGGTCCTGATCACCGGTCAGCCCGGGAACCCGGGGGACTGGGTGCTCGGTGGCCAGGTGAACGAGGCGCTGGACGCCTTCGCCGCCGAACACCACGGCCTGGCACCGATCGTGGTGATGCCCGACCAGCTCGGCTCCATCTGGGCCAACACGCTCTGCATGGACTCCAGGATCGCCAACGTGCAGACCTACCTGGCCGTGGACATCCCCGACTGGGTCCACCAGAACCTCCAGGCCGCCAGGGGCCGGGGCTCCTGGTCGATCGGCGGCGCGTCCATGGGCGGCACCTGTGCGCTCCAGCTCGCCGTCAACGCCCCGGACGTCTACGGTTCCTTCCTCGACATGTCCGGACAGGAGGAGCCCACCCTGGGAACCCGTGAGCAGACCGTCGCGGCGGCCTTCGACGGGGACGCGGCGCGCTTCGACGCCGTCGACCCGTTGCAGGTGATGGCCCGTAAGCGCTTCCCGGACACGGCCGCCGCGATCGTCGTCGGCCGCACCGACGGCGAGTTCCGGCCGCAGCAGGAGAAGATCTACGAGGCCGTCACGGCCGCCGGGATGAAGGCGAAGTTCGACCTGATGCCGGGTGGACACGGCTGGGTGGTGTTCCGGCCCGGCATCGTCGACCAGTTGCCCTGGCTCGCCCAGCAGACCGGGCTGATCCGGTGATCCGGCTCGGCCCGGCGCCGGTCCTGGTCGACCAGCGTGAACGGGACCGCGACCGCGGCCACGCCCCGGACCGTGAACGGGAGCCCGACCACGCCCCGGTCACCGGTACGCCCGAGCCCCGGCCGCAGCGCGTCGGCCGGATCGCCGCCGTCCTGGGCGCGCGGCTGCGCGCCGCGCCGCTCACCCTGCTGCTGCTCGTCACGCTCTGGACGGTCGGCGCGGCCGGCGGCAGCCTGACCGGCGGGCCCTCGGCGCGGCTGCTGTCCCGGGCCGGCGTCGGCGTGTCCACCCTGGCCGAGGGCCGCTGGTGGACGCCGTTCACCTCGCTGTTCTGGTGCTCCGGCGTCAGCTCCTACGCCTTCGCCAGCCTGCTGCTGCTCCTGGTCGGCCCGGCCGCCGAGCGCCGGCTCGGACGGCTGCGGACCGCCGCCGTGCTGGTCGGCGGGCAGCTGCTCGGCACCCTGCTGGGCACCGGTCTGGTCGCGGCCGGCTCCCGGGCCGGCGAGCAGTGGACCGTCTCGGTCGCCGACCAGACCGCCATCGGCCCCGGCGCCGGTCTGTTCGCCCTGGCCGGGGTGCTCGGCTACCGCCTCACCGTGCTCTGGCGCCGCCGGCTGCACCTGCTGGTGGTGCTCGTCCCGCTGGTGATGACGCTGTACGTCGGGCACCTGCAGAGCGTCCAGCGGATCGCCGGCGCGCTGCTCGGCCTGGGCCTCGGCGCGCTGCTCTCCGAGGGCCGGCCGCACCTGCGCACGCACCGCTCCTCGCACACCGAGACCCGGGTGCTGGTCGCGTTCTGCCTGATCGCCGCCGCCCTCGGACCGCTGATCGCCTCGCTGTACGACAACGCCAGCGGACCGTTCAACACCTTCTCCGAGCTCTACTTCTCGCACCGGCTCACCCCCGACGAGGTCGCGGACTTCTGCGCGCTCTCCGCCCACGACTGCGCCCGCGCGCACGCCGTCGAGCGGCTCTTCGACACCCCGGGCCGGCTGATGGCAGCGCTCTTCCCGGCGCTGCTGCTGGTCCTCGCCGAAGGGTTGCGACGGGGCCTGCGGCTCGCCTGGCGGATCACCGTCGCCACCGAACTGCTCTGGGTGGCGCTGCTGGTCTGGCTGTTCGCCGACTCCGGCACCGGCAACGGGGACGCGATGCAGTACTTCGTCGAGGCGCTGCTGCTGCCGCTGCTCACCACCGGACTGCTGCTGGCCACCCGCCAGCGCTTCCGCCTGCGGCTGCCGGGCAGGGTGCTGCTCCGGCTCACCGCCGCCGTCGGCGGCGCCGCGCTGGCCGCCTCGGCCGCGTACACCGGTCTCGGGCTCGCCGCGGCCGGCCAGTTCGAGCCGGGGGCGACCTTCCGCGGGCTGGTCTCCGGCCTGCCGGCCCAGTTCCTGCCGCCCGCCTACAACGACCTGCTGCCGGACTACCCGATCGCCGTCGGCCGGTTCGCCCGCCTGCTGGAGACGTACTGCGGGATGGCCTTCTGGGCGGTCGCGCTGAGCGCCCTGCTGGTGGCCTTCCGCCGGCCGGTGGTGCACGCGGCCGCCGAGGACGCCGCCCGGGCCAGGGCGCTGCTCACCGCGTACGGCGGCGGGACGCTGTCCTTCATCACCACCTGGGACGGCAACCACTACTGGTTCGACGAGGAGGGCCGGGCCGCCGTCGCCTACCGGGTGCTCTCCACCGTGGCGCTGACCACGGGCGACCCGTTCGGCGAGCCGGAGGCCCGGCGGCGGGCGGTGGCGGGCTTCGCCCGGTACTGCGACGCCCGGGGCTGGACCCCGTGCTTCTACAGCGTGACCCCGGAGACCAGGGCCGCCGCCGGGCAGCTCGGCTGGCGCTCGCTGCAGGTCGCCGAGGACACCGTGGTGGCGCTGCCCGAGCTGGCCTTCACCGGCCGCAAGTGGCAGGACATCAGGACGGCGCTGAACAAGGCCGGCAAGCAGGGCATCACCGCCGAGTGGTGGGCCTACCACGAGGTGCCGCTCGCCCTGAAGGACCAGATCCGCTCGATCTCGGAGGAGTGGGTCTCCGAGAAGGGCCTGCCGGAGATGGGCTTCACCCTCGGCGGGCTGGAGGAGCTGGACGACCCGGCGGTGCGGCTGCTGATCGCCGTCGACGGGGACCGCACCGTGCACGGGGTGACCAGCTGGATGCCGGTCTACGAGGCCGGGGAACCGGTCGGCTGGACGCTGGACTTCATGCGCCGGCGCTCGGACGGCTTCCGCGGGGTGACGGAGTTCCTGATCGCCTCCGCCGCGCTCGGCTTCAAGGAGGAGGGCGCGAGCTTCCTCTCGCTCTCCGGCGCTCCGCTGGCCCGTTCCGGGCAGGGCGGGGAGCCCACCGCGCTGCAGCGGATGCTGGACTGGATGGGCCGGGTGCTGGAGCCGGTGTACGGCTTCCGCTCGCTGCTCGCGTTCAAGGCGAAGTTCCAGCCGGAGTACCGGCCGATGTACATGGCGTACCCGGACCCGGCGGCGCTGCCCAGCATCACCCGGGCGATCGGCAAGGCCTACCTGCCGCACCTGACGGCGGCGCAGGGCGTCCGGCTGATGCGCCGGCTGTCCTCCTGAGGGCGGCGGGGCGGCGGCCCCGGCAGCGACGGCCTGGGCCCCTCCTGCCCGGCGGCGGGCGAGGAGGTGGGCCCCTCCTGCTCGATGGCGGGCGAGGAGGTGGGCCCCTCCTGGCCGATGGCGGGCAAGGAGGTGGGCCCCTCCTGGCCGATGGCAGGCAAGGAGGTGGGCCCCTCCTGGCCGATGGCGGGCAAGGAGGGAGAGCAGTGGGGGTGCTCCCGGCCGCCGGGCGGGGCTCAACCGAGCAGCTCGGCCAGCGCGCGGTCGGCGTCCAGGTGCAGGTGCTCCTCGCCCTCGGGGACGAGCAGCCGGCTGCGCCACAGGAAGCGCCGCAGGTCGGTGCTGTCGAACTGGATCAGCGCGGTGCCCTCGGGCGCGCGCAGCTCGACCATGGTGCGGCGGCCGAGCGCGGGCCGGATGTGCACGTCGCCGATGCCCGAGGGCAGCTCCAGGCCGGCCGTCAGCAGCTGGCGGGCGAAGACCCACTCGATGTCCTGGCCGCCGGTGTCGGGGCCGGGCCCGTCGGCCGGCTCGTCCAGCGAGAACTCGGCGGGGAAGGCCATCCGGACGGCGAGTGGGTCCTCCGGGCGGTAGGTCAGGGTGACCCGCAACCGGATGGAGCGGTGAGTGGAGATGATCAGGCGGGCGTGGACGATCTCTTCGGCGGCGGTGTACACGGCGGTTCCCTTCTCGTGGTGCGAGGCCGGCGGTGGCGACTGTGGAGGGTGGGGCGGCCTCACACCGGATGAGAGCGGGTGGGGTGGTCGCGATTACGCGGTTTCCCGGACCGATTCCAGTGATCCACATCACATCGATTTCCGGCCGCGCGGGCCGCGCGGGGGCCGGGCCTGGGCGTCCCCGCGGCGCCGGGCCGGTACGCTGGACCGGTTGTCCGATCGCCGCCCGACCGCGGGCCGGGGCCGCAATACCGCCCCTGACCTGCGACGATCCCCCTCGGAGACCGTGAGTACTGCCGCCGCCTCCTCGATGCCCCTCTTCTCCGACGCGCACGAGTCGCACGCACCCGTCCGGGCCGCCGCCCATGGCGCGTCCGGCCCCTCGCACCACCTGTCGCCGGCCTTCCCCGGCCGTGCCCCCTGGGGCACCGCCGGCAAGCTCCGGGCCTGGCAGCAGGGTGCGCTGGACAAGTACATCGAGAAGCAGCCGCGCGACTTCCTCGCGGTCGCGACCCCGGGCGCCGGAAAGACCACCTTCGCGCTGACCCTGGCCTCGTACCTGCTCCACAACCACCTGGTGCAGCAGATCACCGTGGTCGCGCCGACCGAGCACCTGAAGAAGCAGTGGGCCGAGGCCGCCGCCCGGATCGGCATCCGGCTCGACCCGGCGTACTCCTCCGGGCCGCTCTCCCGGGACTACCACGGCATCGTGGTCACCTACGCGGGCATCGGGGTGAACCCGATGCTGCACCGCAACCGCACCGAGGCCCGCAAGACGCTGGTCATCATGGACGAGATCCACCACGCCGGTGACTCCAAGTCCTGGGGCGAGGGCTGTTTCGAGGCCTTCGAGCCGGCCACCCGCCGGCTCGCGCTGACCGGTACGCCGTTCCGCTCGGACACCAACCCGATCCCGTTCGTCCAGTACGAGGCGGGCGGCGACGGCATCCGCAAGTCGGTGGCCGACTACACCTACGGCTACGGGCACGCGCTGGCCGACCACGTCGTGCGCCCGGTGATCTTCCTCTCCTACAGCGGCAACATGCGCTGGCGCACCAAGTCGGGCGACGAACTGGAGGCCCGGCTCGGCGAGCCGATGACCAAGGACCTGATCGCCCAGGCCTGGCGCACCGCGCTGGCCCCGCAGGGCGAGTGGATCCCCAGCGTGCTGCAGGCCGCCGACCGCCGGCTGACCGAGGTCCGCAAGGCGATCCCGGACGCCGGCGGGCTGGTCATCGCCACCGACCAGAACACCGCCCGCGCGTACGCCAAGATCCTGCGCGAGATCAGCGGTGAGAAGGCCACCGTGGTGCTCTCCGACGAGACCGAGGCGTCCAAGCGGATCTCCGACTACGCGGCGGGCGACTCGCGCTGGATGGTCGCGGTCCGGATGGTGTCCGAGGGCGTCGACGTGCCGCGGCTGTGTGTCGGGGTGTACGCCACCTCGATCTCCACCCCGCTGTTCTTCGCGCAGGCCGTCGGGCGCTTCGTGCGGGCCCGCAAGCGCGGCGAGACGGCCTCGGTCTTCCTGCCGACCATCCCGATGCTGCTGGGCTTCGCCAATGAGATGGAGGTCCAGCGCGACCACGTGCTGGACCGGCCGAAGAAGGAGGGCGAGGGCCTCTTCGACGAGGAGGACCGGCTGCTCGCCGAGGCCGAGCGCGCCAACGACGGGCCGGACGGTGCCGGGGGCGAGGAGTTCTCCTACGAGGCGATCGGCTCCGACGCGGTCTTCGACCGGGTGCTGTACAACGCCATGGAGTTCGGCATGCAGGCGCACCCGGGGAGCGAGGAGGAGGACGACTACCTCGGCATCCCGGGCCTGCTGGAGCCGGATCAGGTGCAGATGCTGCTGCAGAAGCGCCAGCACCGGCAGATCCAGCGCAGCAAGGCCAAGCCCGCCGAGGAGGCCGACCTGCTGGAACTGCCGGCCGAGCAGCGGCCGGTCGTGACCCACCAGGAGCTCCGCGAGCTGCGCAAGGAGCTGAACGCGCTGGTGGCGGCGTGGCACCACCGCACCAGCCAGCCGCACGGCACCATCCACAACGAGCTGCGCCGTCAGTGCGGCGGTCCGCTCACCGCGCAGGCCACCGCGAACCAGCTCAAAGCGCGGATCGTCCAAATCCGGGAATGGGCGAAGTAACGGTACGTCAGGCAATAATTCCGGGTTGTAGTAGCTATATATGACATTCAGGTATACGTGAAGGAATTGAAGAGACATCCGGTGTGATCATCGGCTAGTGTTCCGCGTGCCGCGCCGCTTCCGGGCCGTCACAGCTGTACGCCGACCCGCCGGGGACGGTTGCCGCAGTCCCCGGTGAGTCCGGCCGGCGACCTCACCGAACCCGAGGCCGCGGCAACCATGCCGTGCCCGGGGATGCCGCTACAAGGAGCACACCGAACGTGTCGTACCCCCCTTACGCCCAGCAGCCCGAGCTGTCCGACAAGTCGAAGGTCGTCGCGGGCATCCTGCAGATCCTGCTCGGCTCGCTCGGCGTGGGCCGCTTCTACACCGGCCACATCGGCATCGGCATCGCCCAACTGCTGACCTGTGGCGGCCTGGGCGTCTGGTCCCTGATCGACGGCATCCTCTTCCTCACCAGCAACGACCGCACGGACGCCCAGGGCCGGCTGCTGCGCAGCAACTGACCTTGCGCACGCCACGCGCGGCACGCCGCCCCGGCTCCGGCCGGGGCGGCTTCGCCGTTCCCGCCCGGCTGCGGACCGCCGTCCCGCCGCTGGCGGTGCTCGTGGGCGGACTGGCCGGCGCCGCCTACCTCTGGTCGCGCGACCCGCACCTGCCCGGGCAGGTGCTGCCGTTCTGCCCCTGGCGCAAGGTCACCGGCCTGCAGTGCCCCGGCTGCGGCGGCACCCGGATGACGTACGACCTGCTGCACGGCGACCTCGCGGCGGCCTGGCACGACAACGCGGCACTGCTGCTCTCGCTGCCGCTGGTCGCCCTGCTCTACGTCACCTGGCTGCGGCGCGGGGTGGCCGGCCGGAGCTGGCAGCCCCCGCTCGGGCGCCGCGGCACGGCGGTGGTGCTCGGCGCCGCGGTGGCCTGGACGGTGCTGCGCAACCTGCTCTGAGCCGGCGGGCGTCCGGGGCCGGGCACCCGGGGCGGCCGGTCCGGGCGTGGCGCCCCCTCCGGTCCAGGTGTCCGAACTTCGGACTGTGTTCGAACTGACACCCGGTCACGCCTTGTGATACGTGGGCATTTGCCCGGATTTGCCGGGCGCGTTCAAATCGATCATGCCCGAATTTTGGACAACCACTTCCGTCGCGACATTTCCTTCACTACCTTTCCCACACGCTCTTCCGCCGGGTAACCCCCGGGGACGGGCGCCGCAGGACCGCCAGGGCGTCAAGGACGACACACCGCGGCCCGAGCGCGGTCACCCACCTGCGCGCGACACCTGAGTCCCGGACCGGCGCCGCCGCTCCGGCGACCGCCGCGGAAAGGAATTGCGCGTCGTGACTGCAGAGACCTCCCAGACCCTGGACCGTGGCGTCCGGGTCCTCAAACTCCTCGCCGACTCCGAGCGCGGGCTGACGGTCACCGAACTGGCCGCCCGGCTCGCCGTCAACCGGACCGTCGTCTACCGGCTGCTGGCCACCCTGGAGCAGCACGGGCTGGTCCGTCGGGACATCGGCGGCCGGGCCCGGGTCGGCCTGGGTGTCCTGCGCCTGGCGCACCGGGTGCACCCGCTGCTGCGCGAGGCGGCCCTGCCGGCCCTGCGCAGCCTGGCCGAGGACCTCGGCGCCACCGCCCATCTGACCCTGGTGGACGGCAACGAGGCGCTGGCCGTCGCCGTGGTCGAACCCAGCTGGACCGACTTCCACGTCGCGTACCGGACCGGCCTGCGCCACCCGCTGGGCGAGAGCGCCGCCGGGCGGGCGATCCTGGAGGCGCGCGGGTTCCCCGGCCAGCGCCGGCCGGACCAGGGATTCGTCATCACCCGTGCGGAGGAGCAGTCCGGGGCGTCCGGCGCCGCGGCCGCGCTGCTGGGGCTGAGCGGGATCGAGGGCAGCGTGGGCGTGGTGATGCTGAACGGACTGGTCCCCGAGCGGGTCGGCCCCCGGGTGGTGGAGGCGGCGACCGAGGTGGCCGACGCCCTGCGGTAGTGCCCGGCGGGAGTGCCGGGTGTGTTTGGATGCCTCTGTGTCCGACTCCAGGCTGCCCAAGGCCCTGACCGCCCCCCGTACCCGCGCGCTGGCGCTGTGCGGGGCGCTGGTCACCGCGCTGTTCGGCGTGGCGGCCTTCGTCCCGCTGCCGTACACCCTCACCTGGCCCGGCGTGACGGCGGACACCCTCGGCAGCTACCAGGACCGGCCGGTGCTCACCATCACCGGAGCGCCGGTCCGGGCCACCGACGGCCAACTGCGGATGGTGACCATCTCGGCGACCAGCCCGGGGGAGCGCACCACCTTCTGGCGCTCGCTGCAGGCCTGGTTCGACCGGGACGAGGCGGTCCGGCCGACCGACACCGTCTACCCGCAGGGCAATCCGGCCAAGGCCGAGGAGGTCACCGCCCGGCAGATGGCCGAGTCGCAGAACAGCGCCGCGATGGCCGGGCTCTCCTACCTCCACCTCTCGCCGGACCAGGTGAAGGTGAAGGTCGACCTCGGCGACATCGGCGGCCCGAGCGCCGGCCAGATGCTGGCGCTGGGCATCGTCGACAAGCTCTCCGGGGACGGCAAGGGCGGCGACCTCACCGGCGGGCTGAAGATCGCGGGCACCGGCACCATCGACGACCAGGGCACCATCGGCGCGGTGGGCGGCGTACCGCTGAAGACGCAGGCCGCCGCCCGGGACGGCGCGACGGTGTTCCTGCTGCCCAAGGACGAGTGCACGGACGCCAAGGTGAACACGCCCGAGGGCCTGCGGCTGGTCCCGGTGGGCACGCTGGGGGAGGCCGTCTCCGCGCTGGAGGCGCTCAGGAACGGCGGCGGCGTCCCGAGCTGCTGACGGCCGACGGCGGCCGGACGGCGCGGGTGCCGGGCCGGGCGGCTACTCCGCGGCGGCCTGGTCCACCAGCGGCAGGATCCGGTAGGGCACCGGGTTCTCCAGCGCGATCGCCGTCGAGGACCGGACGATCCCGTCGAAGCCCACCACCCGGTCGATCACCCGTTGCAGATCGGCGTTGGAACGGGCCACGATCCGCACCATCATGTCCCCGTGCCCGGTGATCGTGTGCAGTTCCAGCACCTCCGGCACGCCCACCAGGTGCGCCCGCACGTCCGCGCCCTGCCCCTGGGAGATCTCCAGCGTGGCGAACGCCGTCACCGGGTAGCCCAGCGCCGCCGGGTCCACCTCCGGGCCGAAGCCGCCGATCACCCCCTTCGCCTGGAGCCGGTCCAGCCGCGCCTGCACGGTGCCCCGGGCCACCTGGAGGCGGCGGGAGCACTCCAGCACCCCGATCCGGGGCTCCTCCGCCAGCAGCCGGATCAGCCGTCCGTCCAGCGGGTCGATCGCGTCGTTGCCGCCGCCCGCGCCCGCCGGCGGCGCGGAAGGGCTCGGTGCGGCAGGGGAGTCGGCCGAGCCGGGGGAGCTCGGGGAGTTGGCGGGGGGCATCGCGGGCTCCGTCCTCCGGTGGGCATTCTGTACAGCGGTGCGGCCGATTCTCCCGCCCCGGCGCACACCTTGACCAGGAGGAAACGGAACAGTTGCGCGGCGGTCGGCTCGGCGCCACCCTCCAGCCACACCCCCGTGAGCCGGTCCCCGCACCGCGCCCGGGCTGATCGTGGTCCCGTACGCCTACCGGGAGGGCCGTCATGACCGACACCGCCGCCGAACCCGTTCTGCTCGCCGCGGGCCGGGAGGAGCCCGACCTCGTCCCGATGGGGCGCGCCGACGCGGTGGTCTTCGCGGTCGGGGACGCCGAGCGCGCGGCACGCCGCTACGCCGCCGCGCTCGGCCTGCGATGTACCGCCTACGCGGGGCCCGGGACGGGCGAGCCGGAGACCGTCTCGTACGTGCTGCGGGCGCCCGGGACGCGGTTCGTGCTCACCTCGCCGGTCCAGGTCGTCGGCCCGCGCGGGCGGGAGCTGGCCGCGTACCTGGCCCGGCACGGCGACGGGGTGGTGGACCTGGCGGTGGCGGTGCCCGACGTCCACTACGCGTACGACTTCGCCGTCGACCGGGGCGCCGGCTCGCTGGCCGAGCCGTACGAGGTGCGGGACCGCTACGGCACGGTGGTGCTCGCCGCGATCAGGGTGCCCGGCGGCACCCGGCACACCCTGGTCGACCGCTCCCGCTACACCGGGCCCTATCTGCCCGGGTACCTGCCGTTCGAGGGGTGGTGACGGGAGGTCAGCGGATCACCGGGTCGACAATCGGCGGGTGGCCGTTCCAGTAGGCGATGACCGAGTTGGTCTGGTCGTCCTTGGTGAAGTCCACCCGCAGCCACTGCTCGCCGTTCCAGACCCGCATCGTCCAGCCGGGGTCCGGTGTGGCGGAGACCAGTGAGGCACTGTCCGACCGGATGTCCAGGGCCACCTTGCCGCCCGGGACCGGGTAACTGCGCACGGTGGACGTGGGGGTGGCGGTCGGTACGGGCCGGCGGGAGGAGGGCTGGGCGGTGGCCGCGGTGACGGGACTGCGCTGGGTGGTCGGGGCGGCGGGCGTGGACGGCGGGGCGGGCGGCTGGGGCTGGGGCGTCGACGACGCCTGCGTCTGGGCCTGCGCGGACGTGGGCGTCGGCGTGGGTGTCGGCCTGGTCCCGCTGGAGGCCGGGGAGGGCAGTGGCAGCGCCGTCGGCTGCTCGAACGCGGCGCCGGTCAGCACCGCGTGCACGCCGAGCCAGGACAGCGCCACCGCCGCCCCGGTGGCTGCCGCCCAGGCGCCGAGCTGTACCAGTCCGTTCCGCATCGTGCGCACATCCTGCCGTATCCCGGGGCGCGGCAGGTGGGCACCCCTGCTATTCGGCAGGGTAGTTGCACAAAACCCCGGCCGCGGGCCGGACCGGGTCCGGCCCCGCCCGCGGCCGGGGCCGGACCCGACCCCGAGGTACAGACCATTGCATGCCGATGGCGTACCGTGCAGCCCCATGGCAACAGTGCTCGTGGTCGAGGACGACCCCTTCGTACGCTCCGCCCTCATCCGGCACCTGGCCGACACCGGCCACGCGGTCCGCAGTGTGGGCACGGCACTTGAGGCGCTGCGCGAGGTCGCCCAGGTCGGCTGTGACCTGGTGATCCTCGAC
Source organism: Kitasatospora sp. NPDC088351 (assembly GCF_040685575.1). NCBI lineage: Bacteria > Bacillati > Actinomycetota > Actinomycetes > Kitasatosporales > Streptomycetaceae > Kitasatospora > Kitasatospora sp. NPDC088351. The sequence goes on from NZ_JBFBIL010000010.1 coordinate 15,720, forward strand.
CTCGGCCTGCCCGATCTGGACGGCAGCGAGGCGCTCAAGATGATCCGCGGCCTGACCAATGTGCCGGTCATCATCTCCACCGCCCGCGACGACGAGACCGAGATCGTCCGGCTGCTCAACGACGGCGCCGACGACTACTTGGTGAAACCTTTCTCCGGTGAGCACCTCAGCGCCCGGATGGCCGCCGTCCTGCGCCGGCTCGGCGGCGGCGTGGCCCCCGTGGCCCAGGTGCTCAGAGTCGGCGGGCTCGCCATCGATCTCCAGCGGCGCGAGGCCGCGCTGGACGGGCGGCCGCTGGATCTGACCCGCCGTGAATTCGACCTGCTGGCCTTTCTCGCCGCCCGCCCGGGGGTGGTGGTGCCGCGCAAGGAGATCCTGGCCGAGGTCTGGCGTCAGACCTACGGCGGCGACCAGACCATCGACGTCCACCTCTCCTGGCTGCGCCGCAAGCTCGGCGAGACCGCCTCCAGCCCCCGTTACCTGCACACCGTGCGCGGCGTCGGGGTCCGGCTGGAGGCGGCCGGGCACCCCACCGGTCCCGGGCCGGCCCACGCGGAGCGCCGGACATGAGGAAGTTCGGCCACTCGCTGCGCTGGGCCCTGATCAAGGCCGCCGTGGCCGGTACCACCATGGTCGCGCTGGCCTTCCTCATTCCGCTCGGGCTGATGGTCCAGCAGACCGCCCGCGACCGGGCGTTCACCGCGGCGGAGCGTCAGGCCGCGGCCCTCGGCCCGGCGCTCGCCATCACCACCGGCCAGGAGGCCATCACCCGCGCCGTGGCCAGCACCGACGCGGGCGCGCAGCGCCGGATGGCGGTCCACCTGCCGGCCCCGGCGCGGACCGCCGCCGGGGCGGACGGCGCGGCGGCCACGGCACCGGCCGCGGTGCCGGGCGTCCTGCCCGGCGCGGCACCGACCGCGGTGCCCGGCGTGCCCGCCGCGGCGGGCGGGGAGCCGGCCGGCGCGGGTGAGGGGGGCGGGCCGACCATCGGCGACGCCCACGCGCTCGCCGCCGACGTGGCCAGCGCCGCCGGCCAGGGCCGCTCGTTCACCGTCGAGGTGCCCGGCGGCTTCGCGCTGCTCCAGCCGGTCGCCGTCGACACCGGCCGGACCGCAGTGGTCGAGGTGTTCGTGGCCGACGTCGACCTCACCCGGGGCGTCTCCACCGCCTGGCTGGTGCTGTCCGCCGTCGCACTCGCCCTGGTCGCCATCTCGGTGCTGGTCGCCGACCGGATGGGCGCGCGGATCGTCGCCTCCGCCCGCCGGCTGGCCGGCGCCGCCCGTTCGCTCGGCGCCGGCAACCTCGCGGTCCGGGTGCCCACCGACGGCCGGCAGACCGCCGGCAGCCCCGAGGAACTGCGCGAGGCCGCGCACGCCTTCAACGCCATGGCCGACCGGGTCGTCCACCTGCTCGCCGCCGAGCGGGAGCTGGCCGCCGACCTGTCGCACCGGCTGCGTACCCCGCTCACCGTGCTGCGGCTCAACGCCGCCTCGCTCGGCGAGGGCGACGCCGCCGACGCCACCCGGCACGCCGTCTCCCAGCTGGAGCGCGAGGTCGACCAGATCATCCGCTCGGCCCGCCGGGCGCCCGAGGACGCGCCCGCCGTCACCGTCGGGTGCGACGCCGCCGAGGTGATCCAGGAACGGGTCGGCTTCTGGTCCGCACTCGCCGAGGACGAGGGCCGCCGCTGGCAGCTCGCCGGCGCCGACCAGCCGGCCCCCGTCCCGGTCCAGCGCGGCGACCTCGCCGCCGCCGTGGACGCGCTGCTCGGCAACGTCTTCCGGCACACCGCCGTCGGCACCGCCTTCTCGGTGGACGTGCTCGCCGCCGACAGCTCGGTCATCGTCCTGGTCGGCGACGCCGGCCCGGGCTTCACCGACCCCGAGGCCGCCCTGCAGCGCGGCCAGGGCCACGGCGGCGAGGGCTCCACCGGCCTCGGTCTGGACATCGCCCGCAAGCTCGCCGAGGCCACCGGCGGCGATCTCGCGCTCGGCCGCTCCGCCGTGCTCGGCGGCGCCGAGATCCGGCTGCGGCTGGAGGCGCGCCCCGACGGTGCCCCGGCCCGGGCCGGCCGCCGCCGCAGCCGCAGCGCGCTGTTCCAGCGGTGAACCCCGGCGACGCCCCGGCCTCTTTCTTAAGCGGGCCCTAAGGGACCTGTACCCCTCGCTCAGCAGGCCGGTTCCGGTCCTCGGGCACCGCTAGCGTCGTCCGCGCCGGTCACCCGACCGAGCCGGGTCGCAGGCCCGCGACGGGTCCACGCACCCTCGCCCGGCCGCTGCGGCCCCCACGGCCCCACCTTGCCTCCCCCACCCTTTCGGGCGGGGAGGTTTCCCAGCGGAGGTACGCCCCTATGACGACCCAGCCCAACCGCCGTCCAGGCCGCCGCCGACGCAGCCGCAAGGGGACCGTCATCGGCGCCTCGGCGGTCGCCGCCGCGCTGGTCGCGGGCGGTGTCGTCGTCCTCGCGTCCTCGGCCAGCGCCGCCTCGCTGGGCGCCGTCTACAGCCGCACCAGCACCTGGGACGCCGGCTACACCGGCCAGTACCTGGTCACCAACCCCGACAGCGGCGCGATCGAGGACTGGACGCTCTCCTTCGACCTGCCCGCCGGAGCGAAGATCGACTCGCTCTGGAACGCCACCTTCAGCGCCACCGGGCAGCACATCACCGTCAAGCCCGAGTCGTGGAACAAGCGGCTGGAGCCCGGCAGGAGCGTGGTGGTCGGCTTCGTCGCCCAGGGCTCCGGCGCCGCCCAGGGCGAGCCCGGCAACTGCCTGATCAACAACGTCTCCTGCAAGGCCGGCGACGGCACCGCGCCCACCCCCTCGGGCCGGCCGACCACCTCGCCCAGCGCCACCGCGACCGCCGTCCCGACGTCCGCCACCCCGACCCCGACCCCGACCCCGACAGCGACGGCCCAGCCCACCACCGCCCCGCCCAGCCCCACCGCCACCGTCAAGCCCACCACCCCGGCGCCGACGCCGACCACGGTCCCGACGCCCACCGCGACCGGCACGCCCGTCCCGGCCACCGGCGCCGGCTTCGCCCCGTTCGTGGACACCTCGCTCTACCCGCCGTACGACCTGGTCGCCACCGCCAAGGCGAGCGGCGTCAAGAACTTCACCCTGGCCTTCGTGGTCTCCGGCGGCGGCTGCGTCCCCAAGTGGGGCGGCGTCAGCGACCTCTCCGCCGACGCGGTGGCCGCGCAGATCGGCGCGCTGCGGGCGATCGGCGGCGACGTCCGGGTCTCCTTCGGCGGTGCCAACGGCAGCGAGCTGGCCCTCGCCTGCTCCTCGGTGGCCGACCTGACCGCCGTCTACCAGAAGACCGTCGACACCTTCGGCCTGACCAAGATCGACTTCGACGTGGAGGGCGGCGCGATCGGCAACACCGCCGCCAACACCCGCCGCGCCCAGTCCATCGCCCAGCTGCAGAAGAACGCCGCGGCCAAGGGCAAGGCCCTGGACGTCTCCTACACCCTGCCCGCGCTGCCCTCCGGCCTCACCCAGGAGGGCGTCAACCTGGTCGCCGACGCCAAGAACAACGGCGTCGCGATCGGCGCGGTCAACATCATGGCGATGGACTTCGGCGACGGCGTCGCCCCGAACCCGCAGGGCCAGATGGGCAAGTACGCCATCGCCGCCGCCACCGCCACCCAGGCCCAGGTGAAGAGCGTGCTCGGCCTGGACGACGCGTCCGCCTGGCGCAAGGTCGCCGTCACCCCGATGATCGGCGTCAACGACGTCGCCAGCGAGATCTTCACGGTCGCCGACGCCAAGCAGCTCGCCGACTTCGCCACCGCCAAGCACCTCGCCTGGCTGGCCATGTGGTCCGGCACCCGGGACAAGGCCTGCGACGGCGGCGCCAAGGCGTACGCCGACGCCAGCTGCAGCAGCATCGTCCAGCAGCCGCTGGACTTCACCCGGGCCCTCGGCGCCTACGCCGGCTGACCCGTCGACCGCCCTCCCCCCGGCCCCGGCCGGCCGCGCACCGACCGCAACGGAGCGTGGCCGGCCGGGGCGTTTCCCTCAGGGTGGACACTCTCCGTGACCGAACGGCGCCGGGCCGGGGTGCCGGGCATCCGGTATCGTCGCTGGTTGGTCGAGCGGTGGACGGAGCGGAACAGTGACAGCGGTGCAAGACGAGCGCAGCCCGGTGCGAACCGCACCCGACCCGGCGCCCGCCCCCCTGTCGAACCGGCTGAAGGCCGCCCTCGGCGCGCCCGTCCAGGCCCTGCGCGAGGCGCCGCGCCGACCACTGCTGGCCGTCTCCGCCGTGGCGCTGCTGTCCCTGGTCGTCTACGCCGTCGTCCGGCACTTCGTCCACACCTCGATGGTCGACATGATCGTCTACCGGGCCGAGGGCGCCGCCGTCGCCAACGGCACCGATCTGTACGGACTGCGGGTCACCGAGTGGAACCTCCCTGCGACCTACCCGCCGTTCGCCGCGATGCTGTTCGTGCCGACCACCTGGTTCCCCGTCCCCTTCCTCCGGGTGGCGATCACACTCGGTAACCTCGGGCTGCTCGCGCTGCTCACCCACCTGTCGTTCAAGCTGGTCGGCTGGCCACGCCGGGAACTGCGCCCGCTCGGCGTGATCCTGGTCACCGGCGGCGGGGTCTGGCTCGAACCCGTCTTCACCACGCTGCGCTACGGCCAGATCAACCTGGCCCTGGCCTGCCTGATCCTCTGGGACCTCACCCGCCCGGACGGGCGCCGCAGCAAGGGCGTCGCGATCGGCATCGCCGCCGGCATCAAGCTCACCCCCGGCCTGTTCGCCGTCTACCTGCTGATCACCGGCCGGGTCCGGGCCGCGCTGGTGGCCGGCTTCACCTTCCTCGGCACCTTCCTGATCGGCGCCCTCGTCCTGCCGGACGCCACCTGGGGCTTCTGGACCAAGTACCTCTACGACTCCTCGCGGGTCGGCAAGACCGAGATCGTCGACAACCAGTCGGTGCGCGGCGCCATCGCCCGCCTGCTGCACACCGCCGACCCCGGCACCGTCGCCACCCTCGCCGGCGTCGTGGTCGCCGTGGCCGGTCTCGGCGTCGCCGCCTGGGCCTCCTACAGCTCCCGCTGGCTGCCCCGCGCCGAGGCGTGGGGCGTCTGCTGCGCCGCCGTCACCGCCGTCCTGATCTCGCCGATCAGCTGGACCCACCACTGGGTCTGGTGCGTGCCGATGCTCGCCCTGCTCGCCTGCGAGGCGTCGATCGAGCACGCCCGCCCGGCCGCCGTCCGCAAGCTGCGCTGGCGCGCCGCCTTCTGGGCCACGCTGGTCGCCTTCTTCTCCTTCGCGATGTGGGCTGTGCCGCACCACGGCGACCTCGACCTGCACCTCCCGCCGGCCAGCCAGCTCCCGGCCTCGGTCTACCCCTGGGTCGGGCTCTGCTTCCTGCTGGCCGCCGGGCTACGCATAAGGGCCAGGAGGCGCGCCGCCGGCGCTCCGCTGGTTTGGCTGCCCGGCCAGCGCGACGGCGGTGGCCACCCGGGCCCCGCGCGCGACCGTCAGCAGGCCCCCGCGGCCCGCTGAGTCGTCGGGGCCGCCTGGGCCGGCGAAGCGGTCCGGGCCGCCGGGGTCGTGCGCCCCGGGGGCGCGGCCGGTCACGCGAGCAGCTCGGCGAGCGAACCGTCCAGGTCCAGGGCGGACAGCTCGCTGCCCGGCGGCACCAGCCGGTGCGCCCGCTCCAGCCAGGCCGCGACGGCCGGCAGCGGGGCCTCCAGCAGCGCGTCCCCGGCCGGCGAGCTCAGCGCCAGACAGAGCACGCTGCGCCGGCCCGAGCGGGTCGGCCAGATCCGCACGTCCCCCTGGCCGCACGGCCGGAAGGTCCCCTCGACCAGCAGCTCGCGGGCGAACACCCAGGTGACCGGCGAGCCGGTGTCCAGGTGGAAGGTGATGTGCACCGCGTACGGGTCGTGGCTGCCGTACGACAGCCGGGCCGGGACGGGGACGCTGTGCTCGGGTGAGAGCACCAGGTTGAGTTCCAGCTCGTGCTCGACCACGCTCGTCGCGCGCTCCATGATCGGCTTCCTCTCTGCCTGCGGTTTCGTGCCCGGTTCCGGGCCCTGCCCCCTTTCAGAGCGCGTCCGGGGTCCGTTCTTACTCGGGTTTCCGAGATTTCTTCGCGGACTTCCGTGGACTTCGGTGAGGAGTGGTGAACACGGTGGAGTGAGCGCGTGTTCGTGGGCGCGCGCCGGGGCGACCGCAGGCCGGCCTTACCCCGTTCGAACCCGCTCCGTCCGATGATTGACCAACTTTCCACCTCGGGGCCGCCGAGGCACTACCCTTTGTGACTGTCCGGCGACTGTCCGCCCATGCGGTGGTGCCCCCGAGCGCGCCAACGGCGCAGCCGCCGCCCCGCCCCGGGTTGCCCGCGTGCTCGCCGGGCGCGCCGCATCGGCCCTGCCAGGAAAGAAGACCCCCATGACGGACCGGCCCTTCGTCGGCGGTACGGACACGGCCGTCGGCCCCGCGCCGGGCTACTACCCCGACCCCTCGATCCCCGGCTTCGTCCGCTACTGGGGCGGCACCGCCTGGGTGCCCGGCACCAGCCGGCCCGCCCCCGCGGCGGGTGAGGTGCTGGAGCCGCCCCGGTTCGCGTCCCGCAGGCCGGTGCAGGGGGGTGCCGGAGTGGGTGGCGGTGCGCGGTTCGTGCCGCCGCCGGTGGCGCCGGAGGCCGGCGGGGAGGGGACGGGGTTGCCGCCGGGGGCGGGATCCGGGGAGGCGTTCGCGGCGGGGTCCGCGGTGGCCGCGGGGGAGACCGGGCCGGTGTACCTGGACCAGACCGAGGGCAGGGCGTCGTTCAGCGTCGGGCCGCCGGTGGAGCCTGCGGGCGGCCCGGTGTTCCTGCCCGCGCGTGGTGAGGCGGGGGCGTCCGCGGCGGTGGGGTACGAGTCCGTCCCGTCGGGCTGGCAGGTCGACCCGCGGACCCAGCGCGGACTGCTGGACACGGGTGACGCGCCGCGCTGGGTCTCCTGGGGCGTGCTGTCCGGGGCCGGCCCGGCTCCGGACTCCGTGGACTCCGCGCACTCCATGGGCTCTCCGGACTCCGAGGGTTTCCCGGAGCTCTCGGGCGTCCCGGGCTTTCCGGGCTTCCCGGGTGCGGGCGAGTGCGTCGCGGACGAGCGCGGGCCGGCGGCCGGATCGGGGGCCGCGCTCGGTCCTGTGCCCGGCCCCGGCGCCGCTTCCGGGCCCGGCGCAGGCCCGGTGGCGGTTCGCTCCGTCGTTCCGGCGGCTGCCGTGCCCGGTCCCGTACCGGCTTCCGCGGCCGCCTCGCCGTCCGCCCCGTCCGCCCCGTCGGTCCCGTCCGCCCCGGTGGGGTCGGCCGAGTCGGTCCCGGTGGTACCCCCTCCTGCCGCAGCCGCCGTCCGGCCGGTGGCGGAGGCCGCCCCGCGCCGCCCGTCCACCGCCCGGCGCCGCCCCGCCCGGCGGACACCCGCCGGCCCGGGGCGCCGGCTGGCCGCCCGGCTGGTGGACACCGCCGTCCTGGCCGTGGTCGCCGCCGCCGCGGGCCTCCCGCTCGGCCGCGAGGTGTCCGCCCACCTTCAGCGGAAGCTCGACCAGGCCCGGATGGCCAGCGTCCTCACCCACCACCAGGTCCAGGTCTGGCTGGTGGACGGCGTGGTGGTGGGCAGGCTCGCCGTTCTCCTCGGCATCCTGGCCTTCGTCGGACTGCTCTACGAGGTGCTGCCGACCGCCCGTACCGGCCAGACCTTCGGCAAGCGCCTGGCCCGGATCCGGGTGGTGGACGCGGCCCCGGCGGCCGCCCGCGCCCGGCTGGGCTTCGGCCGGTCGCTGCTCCGCTGGACCGTCGGGCAGCTCGCGGCCCTGCTGCTGATCGGCCTGGTCTGGCCGCTGCTCGACCGCCCGGCCCGCCGCGGCTGGCAGGACCGGGCGGCACGCACCCGGGTCGTCCGGGACTAGGACGTGTTGTGCGGGTCGAATAGGCAAAACGGACTAAATATCCCAACCCCATAGAATGCGCGATGTTCTACTCGGGGCATGAGCACCCACGACCCCTCAGGCCCCGAGCCGGAGGGGGGCGGCCAGCCCTCCTTCGACAAGCGGCCCCCGCAGTCGGGCGGCGGCACGCCGGAAGGTAAGCCGTCGGACCCGTACGGAAACCCCCCGCCGTCGTCCGGTGGCCCCGAAGACCGGCCCGGCGCGTACGGCGGTGAGTACGGCGGCGCCCCCGGCGGGTCGCCGTACGGGCAGAGCCCCTACGGCCAGTCGCCGTACGACCAGCCGCCGCCGCCCGGCTACGGCCCGACCGGACACGGCACACCGGGCGCCGGGCCCCTGCCCGGGATGCCGCCGCTCGGCAGCTGGCCCAACCGGATCCTCGCCCGGCTGATCGACTACCTGCTCGTGCAGGTCGTGGCGATCATCGTGGTACTCCCCTTCGCCAGCCTCGGTGACCGCTCCGGTTCGACCGGCGCGTTCTGGCTCGCCTGCGCGCTCTACCTGGTCTACGAGGGTCTGATGCTCAGCCGGGACGGCCAGACGCTCGGCAAGAAGGCGATGAAGATCCGGGTCGCCATGCTGGCCGACGGCAACTCGCCGGCCCCGGCCGCCGCCTGGACGCGGGCCGCCGTCTTCATCGTCCCGGCGGTCGTCTGCTGCGCCGCCCTCTGGTGGCTGATCGACGGCCTGTTCGGCGTCTTCGACAAGCCGTACCGCCAGTGCCTGCACGACAAGGCCGCGAAAACCGTGGTGGTCTCCACGGCCTGAGCGCGAGTCCTTCGGGTCCGGTGCCGCCAGGTGGTGGGTCAGCGCTGCCGGGCGTACTCGTGCCCGGCGGGGCCCGCGGCGGGTGCGGGCGCCTGGGCGGTGGCGCCCGCCGGACGCCGGCGGGCGGCGGTGGACAGCGACAGCAGGGTCACCAGCGTGCCGAGCGCGAGCGCGAAGCCCAGCAGGACGGCGGTCTCCAGGACACCGGTGGCGCCCGAGACGGCCAGCAGCGCCACGGTGGCGGCGACGACGGTGAAGGTGCCGAGGCAGATCTGAGCGGTGGTCGGGCGCGGCATGGCGGTGGTCCTTCGCACGTCGGGGGGAACGGGCGGTGCCGGGAGAGGTGCCAGGAGCCATGCCCGGCACGGGAGTTCGGTACGTTCAGGCTAGCCCGCCGGCTCCGGGGCACAGGGGGCGCACAGGCTCACCCGGGGGTCGTCCGCCCCACTCGGTACGGTGGTCGCGACCCGACCGCCGACCCTCGCAGGGAGAACCGCCGTGCCCGTCCCCGCCGACTGGCCCACCACCGAGGCCGAGGCGCTCGCCGAGCAGGAACGGCTGCGCCCGCTCGTCCAGCCGTACGGCGACAGCCCCACCGCCGACACCGGCGAGCGGCCCGACGAGGCGCTGGTCGCCGGCGTCGACGTCGCGTACGACGACGAGCGGGACCTCGTGGTCGCCGCCGCCGTCCTGCTGGACCGCGACACCCTCGCCGTCGTCGAGGAGGCCACGGCCGTCGGCCGGATCGCCTTCCCCTACGTACCCGGCCTGCTCGCCTTCCGGGAGCTTCCCGCCGTCCTGGACGCCCTGGCCGCACTCACCCGCACCCCCGGCACCGTGGTCTGCGACGGGTACGGCCTCGCCCACCCGCGCCGCCTCGGCCTGGCCAGCCATCTCGGCGTGCTCACCGGCCTGCGCACCCTCGGGGTCGCCAAGACCCCGTTCACCTTCGACCACCGCGCACCGGACGCCGCCCGCGGCTCCTGGACCCCGCTCACCGACCCCGCGACCGGCGAGGAGGTCGGGCGCGCCGTCCGCACCCGGCCCGGCGTCAAACCCGTCTTCGTCTCGGTCGGCCACCGCATCGGCCTGCCCGAAGCCGTCGACACCACCCTCGGCCTCGCCCGCCAGTACCGCCTGCCCGAGACCACCCGCCGCGCCGACTCGCTCTGCCGCCGCGCCCTCGCCGCGCTGCAGGAGAGGACGCCCACGAACTGACCCCGGGTCAGGCGGTGTGGCGTTCACCGGCGATGCCGTTCTGCCGGCCCGGGCCATGTGTTAGACATGTGTTCCCGGGCGCCGCAGAGGGCCGCGCGGGACGAACGTACGGGACGGACGCACGGGGGAGGCGCCGGGAGTGGGCACGGGGACCGGTTCGAGCGGCGGGGCCGGCGGCGGCTACCGCGTCGAGGTCGAGCAGCTGCGGGCGTTCGCCGCCCAGGTCCGGGTGCTGCTGGCCGAGTTCCAGCACTACGCCGACGGCACCACGACGCACGGCCGGAGCGGCGTTGGCAAGAACGCCTTCGGCACCTTCGCCGAGGCCACCGAACTGCACGGCCGGTACCAGGCGATGCGGGACGGCCTGCGGGACGTGCTCAACCAGCTCCAGGAAGCCGTCGACGACGCCCAGAAGAAGGCCGAACTCACCGCCACCAACTACGAGGAGCAGGAGCGCCGCACTGCGGGCAGACTCAAACTCGGCGACGACGGCTGGTCGGTGGCGGTCCCGTCCGCCACCAGCGCCGCCGCGTACGCCCGGACGGTGGCCCCGCCCCGGCACTCCGGCGGGAAGTCCGAACGGTGAGCACCGAACAGCCGAGGAAGAGCGGAGGCGACCACCGGTGAACTACACCGACTTCGGCGCGTACAGCCACGGCCAGCTCCGGAAGATGGCCGAGGCCCTGAACCCCGGCGAGGTCATGGCCGCCAGCGACCCCTGGCGCCGCGCCGCCGACACCCTCAAGGCGATCCGCACCACCCTCACCCGCGCCAGCACCGAGGCGGCCGTCAGCTGGGAGGGCAGCACCAGCGACGCCTTCCACGCCCGCATGCTCCAGCTCGCCGCCACCATCAACAACACCGCCGCCTACGCCAACGACGCCGCCATCACCCTCAAGGCCATGTCCGAGGCCATCGCCAAGGCCAAGCGCGACATGCCCGAAGAACCCAGCGGCTGGGACCAGTTCAAGGACGGCGTCGGCGACACCGTCTCCTCCCTCTTCGGCGGCGACGACGAGGACACCAAGACCGCGGTCGTCGAGCAGAAGAAGGCCGAAGCCGTCGCGGTCATGCAGACCCTCGCCATGCACTACCGCGTGGCGACACCGATGCTGAAGCCGCCGCCTCCGCCTTCTTCTTCGTCGTCGACGCAACCGGTGCGGAATGAAGACCGTGACATGGCGGGGACCGGTGACCCCGGGGGCTTGGCGGCGGCTTTCGGCGCGATGGTGACCAGTGCGACCGTCAGCAGCACTGGATCGAGACCCACAACGACGAACAGCCCCCTGCCGCGGACTCGTAGCACTGTTGACGAGTCAGGGCCGAAGCGCTCGGGGACGCCGGTGGCGGCTGCTTCGGCAGAGCCCGGTATCAAGGGAGGCACGGCACAGGCGGCGCCCAGAACGCCGTCGGTCGCGAACGTCGGCCCCGGCACTGGGATCGACGGCGCGGTGACCACAACCCCCACAACGTCAGGTGCCGGTTCCGGTACCTCGGTGGTGAAGGGTTCTGGCTCGGTTCTCGGTAGTCCCAGTGGTGCCGTGACTGGGGATGTCTTTCACGTCGGTGCTGCTGGACCGATTTCCGGCCGACCGGGTGGACTTGGCGGAGAGCAGGGCAAGAGCAGCGAGTTCGGCGAGGACACGCTCGGGCGGGAGAACGCGGCGGGCAGGCCCGTGACCGGTGGTGGTCGAGCTTTCGGCGCCGGTGAGACACACGAGGGCGGTTTTGGCTCGGGCGCCCGTGGGGGCTTGGGAGTCAGGGCCGGAGGCGGTCTGCCGGGGAGAGCCGGCAGCGGTGGTGGTGAGGGCAATCGTCCCGCCGTCGGGCAGGGCGAAAAGCAGGGCTTCACTGAGGGCGGATCCGGATTGGGAGCCCGGAACCGGGCCAGGAGTGAACTGAATGCGAACACCGCTGGTATCGCCGGCGGGATGGGCCCGGGTATGCCGGTGGGGGGTTCCCAGCGCCGTAAGAAGGACGGGGAAAGGGGCGGGAAACGCCCTGAATATCTGGTCGAGGATGAACGGACTTGGGCTTCGGAGAAGCCAGTCAATCCGAACGTGGTGGAATGAGGTCTGCCCGCAGGGAGGGCAGGCCGATCGGACCGCGTCTCGTAGATCTCTGATCTGCGAGACGCTTCGCTGAGTGGGGTGACCATTGTCGAGCAGGCGACTTGTACGCGGTGCGGCCATACTTGCCGCCGGGGCTCTGTTGTGGGGGGCCGTCGGGTCCCCGGCAGTGGCCGACCAGGTCCGGGACTCGCAGTGGATTCTGCGTAAATTCGATGTCGAGAACAAAGTCTGGCCGGTCAGCCAAGGCGAGGGCATCGTTGTCGCCGTTGTTGACAGCGGTGTTATGCAGGAACATCAGGATCTGACGGATCAGGTACTGCCGGGGACCGATTTTTCGGGCGCCAAGACCGATGGTCGGGTTGACTCCCTCGGCCACGGCACAGGAATCGCAAGCCTTATCGCGGGCCATGGCCACGGATCGCAGGCGGGCGTGATGGGTCTGGCGCCAAAGGTGAAGATCTTGCCTGTTCGCATCAGGACCAATGGCGAGTCGCCGGATCTGGCGCAATCTGATATCGCGCTCGCGGTTCGCTATGCGACTGATCATGGCGCACAGGTCATCAACATGTCCATCGGGGGATATTCACGGTTTGATTCGCAGGCGCGAGCCGCGATCAACTATGCGGTGTCCAAGGATGTTGTGGTCGTTGCCGCCGCCGGAAACGGTGCTGATCAGTCCGGGACGGTGGAATATCCCGCGGCCTTTCCAGGGGTCGTGGCTGTCGGTGCGGTTGACGAGCAGGGAAAGCTGTGGGAAAAGTCCACGGCTGGATCTGAGATCACGCTGGTGGCACCAGGTGTTGAGATCTATCATGCGTCGGCGAAGTCCGCATCGAGTTATGGAATCAGCCAGGGGACTTCGGACGGGGTCGCCTACGTCTCCGCGACGGCCGCGCTCATTCGGTCGAAGTACCCCGGTCTCTCGGCCGGGCAGGTCATCAACCGGATGATCAAGAGCGCGACTCCGCCCGGCGACGGTTCGGCGGTGCCGAATGACCGGTACGGGTACGGGGTGGTCTCTCCGGCGAAGGCGCTGGAGGCCAATCCGGCGGTGGACGGCGGGCCGAAGGAGAACCCGTTGCTGGGGCGGGCGGAGTCCCAGGGGACTCCGCCGGGGGCGACGACGGCCGTTCCCGGTGGGGAGCCCTCCGAGGACGTGACCGAGCCGCCGATGGCCGCGCCGGTGGCGGGGGCGGGCGGGAACCCGGGGATCACGTACACGTTGGTCGGCGCGGGCGGCCTGTTGGCGCTGGTGGTCGCGGGTGTGGCCGGGGCGGTGGCGGTGCGGGCGCGGCGCCGGAGGCGGGCGGTCGTGGTGCCGGGGTACGGCGGGTACCCGCATGCCGGGCCGACGGCGCCCGTGCCGCCCCCGACGCCTCCGGTGCCGCCGTCGGGGAATCCGTATCAGTGAGCGGGGCCGTGCGGCGCGTCCTCCGAAGGAGTAACCCTCCGGGTGAACGCGGTGTCGGCGGATTCGCTCGAAGGCGTGACGCGGGAGGCGGCGGTCGGGGAGGGGGTTAGAGCTTCCGGTACATCACGTGCAGGCCGATGTCGCCCTTGTCGGGGTGGTGGAAGGCCTCGGGGACGGTGGTGAGGATCTCGAAGCCGAAGGACTGCCAGAGCGCGACGGCGCGGTGGTTGGTCTCGACGACGGCGTTGAACTGCATGGCGCGGTAGCCGTCGGCGCGGGCCTGGTCGAGGACGTGGGCGCAGAGGGCGCGGGCGACTCCGCGCCCGGAGTGGCGGGGGTCGACCATGAAGCCCGCGTTGGCGACGTGGGAGCCTGGGCCGGCCTGGTTGGGGTGGCTCTCGGCGGTGCCCAGGACGGTGCCGTCCTCGTCGACGGCGACGAAGGTGCGGCCGGGGGCGGGCCTGCACCAGAGGGCGCGGGCCCGTTCCTCGCCGGTGTCGCGGTCCCAGCAGTACGTCTCGCCGGCGGCGACGATCTCACGCAGGAAGTGCCAGATGGCCGGCCAGTCGTCGGGGGTGGCTTCGCGGATGAGCATGGTGTCCAGCATGGACCGGAGCGCCCCGGTTTGACCAGGGGTTTCCGGCCTGCGGGCGGTCGGTGCGGCCCGGCGGCGGGCTGGCAGTATTTCGGCGGCCGCTGGCGGTAAGGCCGCTGGCCGGGGCGCCGGCCCGCCGTCATCCTGGATGCATGACCACCGCCGAGAACCCCGCCGCCGTCGTCCCGGACACCAAGGACTGGACCTGGGTCCTGGAGCGCCCCTGCCCGGACTGCGGCCTGGACGCCCGGTCCGTGGCCCGGGAGGAGGTCGCCGGGATGATCCGGGCCAATGCGGACGCCTGGCTGGCCGTGCTGGCCGGCGAGGAGGACGCGCTGCGCCGCCGCCGCAGTCCGGAGATCTGGTCGGACCTGGAGTACGCCTGCCACGTCCGGGACGTCTTCCGGCTGTTCCACGTCCGTCTGAACCTCATGCTCGACCACGAGAACCCGCTCTTCCCGAACTGGGACCAGGACGAGACGGCCGTCGCCGACCGCTACGGGGAGCAGCGTCCGCAGGACGTGGCCGACGGGCTGGCCGCCGCCGCGCAGACGCTGGCGGCCGCCTTCGAGGAGGTCGCGGACGGGCAGTGGCAGCGTACGGGGGGCCGCAGCGACGGCGCGCGTTTCACGGTGGAGTCGTTCTCCCTCTACCTGATCCATGACCCGGTCCACCACCTGTACGACGTCACGGGCGAGCGGGCCCGGGCCGCCGGGCGGCGGGTGGTGTAGGGGAGTTCAGCCGGTGGGCAGGCCTCCGGCCGGGGCCTGGGCCCGTGCCGGGGTCACCAGTCGGAGGCCTCGCGCAGCATGGTCCGGCGGAGCCGGCCGGCCACGCTGGCGGTGTCGGTGCCGATGACGTCGGCGATCTCGGGCGCGGCGAGACCGACGACGTAGTGCAGGATCGCCAGGTCGTCGTCGACGGGGTGGCGGACCGGTTCCGGCGGCCGGGACAGCCGGGTGTGATCGGTGACGATGCCGCGCAGGATCTGCCAGGCGTGCGCGGTCGGGTTGGAGCTGCCCAGCAACTCGCGCCAGCGGATCGCGATTTCGGCGAACGCCTGTTGGACCGCGCCGGCCGCCTCGGCCTGTTCCGGCAGCCAGACCCGGGCGTAGCTGAGGTACCGAGGCCGGTGCAGCTCACAGAAAGCCGTGAACTCCAACGGCATGTCGGGTGGTTCGCCGGGCCCCGGAGGGGGTTCGGCGGTGCTGTCATGACGAATTGTCATCTCGACTTCTCAGCAAGGGAGATGGATTTCTGACGGTCGATCATCTGTGCTCACTCTACGGTAGGCGCTCGGTGCGCTGGGTTACCAATCGGCCGGAGCGCCCGGCGTGCGCCGTCGCCCGGCCGGTTCCGGTGGCGGCCGGCGGGGCGGGGCGGACGGAGGGTTGGCGAGGGAGCGGTCGTGGCGTGGTGCGCAGTAGCGCCACGGGTGCAGGTGCGAGCGCGTCGCACCTGGTCAGGAGGTGTAGGACGGCAATAGCTGCAAGGCAGTTGATGTGCCACCGTAGGCCGTATGGAGGCTCACGTCCACGACCACGGCGCGAAGCCGCGCCCGCACAACCATTCACCCGACCACCCGCACGGTGGTGATGCCGATGATCATGCTGACGCCCGTCAGGTGCAAGCTCGCCGCTCCGGCCGCGGCGATCACGGGCGGACCCGTGCGCACGGCTCCCCGCGCCACCGTCTCGGCCATCTGCTGCGCCCGCACTCGCACGACGCGGCGGACCGGGTGGACGCCGCCCTGGAGGCCTCCGCGGACGGTCTGCGCACGCTCTGGATCTCCCTCCTGGTGCTCGGCGCCACCGCGCTGGTCCAGGCCGCCGTGGTGCTGTTCTCCGGCTCGGTGGCGCTGCTCGGCGACACCGTGCACAACCTGGCGGACGCGCTGACGGCGGTCCCGCTGGCGGTGGCCTTCCTGCTCGGCCGCCGGGCGGCGAACCGCCGCTACACCTACGGCTACGGGCGGGCCGAGGATCTGGCGGGTGTCGCGATCGTGCTCGCGGTCGCCGCCTCGGCCGGGTTCGCCGGGCTGGCCGCGGTGGACCGCCTGCTGGACCCCCGGCCGGTGGGCCACCTCTGGGCGGTGGCCGGCGCGGCGGTGGCCGGCTGTGTCGGCAACGAGTGGGTGGCCCGCTACCGGATCAGGACCGGCCGGCGGATCGGCTCGGCGGCCCTGGTGGCGGACGGTGTGCACGCCCGTACCGACGGCCTGACCTCGCTGGCGGTGCTGGCCGGCGCGGTCGGCGCCGGACTCGGCCTGCCCTGGGCGGACCCGCTGGTCGGCCTGCTGATCACGGTGGCGATCCTGTGGGTGCTGCGGGGTTCGGTGCGCGAGGTCGGCCGCAGGCTGATGGACGGGGTGGATCCGGCTCTGGTGGACGCCGCGGAGGGCGCGTTGCGCGAGGTGGAGGGCGTGCGCGGGGTGGGCGCGCTCCGAATGCGCTGGATCGGGCACACGCTGCGGGCCGAGGCGGACGTGGTGGTGGACGGCACGCTCTCGGTGGTGGCGGCGCACCGGGTGGCCGAGGCGGCGGAGCAGGCGCTGGTCCGGGCGGTCCCGCGCCTGCTGGCCGCCACCGTGCACATCGACCACGCTCCGGCGGCCTGAGGCCGAATCGCGAAGCGCGGCCGCGGGTGTGATCGCTCGT
Source organism: Kitasatospora sp. NPDC088351 (assembly GCF_040685575.1). Taxonomy (NCBI): domain Bacteria; kingdom Bacillati; phylum Actinomycetota; class Actinomycetes; order Kitasatosporales; family Streptomycetaceae; genus Kitasatospora; species Kitasatospora sp. NPDC088351. The sequence goes on from NZ_JBFBIL010000010.1 coordinate 32,399, forward strand.
CAGTTCTGGCGTCCGGTCTCCGCCGGGGTGATCCGGTCGTCCGCCGCGGTGCGCCGCTCGACCTGGGCGGGGAACGATTCGAGGGCTCGCCGGCGGGCCAGTTGCGCCGCTGCGGCGGCCGCGGCGCCGGCGGCGCTCGCGAGTCTCGCGGTGTCGGCCTCGTCCCCGCCGTGCACGGTGAGTCTCGCGAGGTCGGCCCCGGTGCCCCGCCGGTCGCGGCCGACGGCGCTGCGTGCGGCGTGTTCCTCGGCCGCCTGTCTCGCGGCCAGATAGGCCTGGACGGCGGCCATCCCGTACACCGGCTGGATCAGCTGGTGGCCCTTGAAGAAGGGTCTGGCCGGGGCGAACCCGGCGGCGACCACGAGGTCGCGAATCTCGGCTATCTCCGCCTCGCTGCGGGCGGTGAAGCGGACCTCCCAGCCTTTCTTGTACGTATGGCCCTGTTCGCCGCTCCGGCGGGCCGGGTCCGGCCGGCGGACGTATCCGGGCAGGCGGCCGAGGCGGAGTTGGGCCGCGCGGAGGCCGGCGGTCTCGTCACGTGACATGAAGTAAGGGTAGGCAATCCGGAGGGCGGGAGTGACTCCCGGAGGGGCTTCGGCGTATGCCCTTGGTCACCCACGGTCAAACGCCCTGGTCGGCGATCGGCTTCGATCGGTGATGACAACCATAAGGCCGACCATTGCTCCGAATGGGTGAGGGTATGGGGACTTTAGTGCGGGCTGATCCCGGTTTCGCGACGGTTGGGTAACAGTGCGTCAGGCGCCTGATGGCCGGTCGGTGCTGTTGGGGATGGTGTCGGCATGAGCTACCGGATTCCCTCGCCGCCGCCTTCCCTGGAGGAGCTGGCGAAGCGTCAGCAGAATGTTGTCACCGCCAGCCAGTTGCGCGCCCGCGGCGTGCCGGCCCGGGTCGTCAGTGAGCACTGCCGCCGTGGTGGCCCGTGGCGGCGGCTGCTGCCCCGCGTCTACCTGTTGCAGGACGAAGGGCCGACGCCGGAGCAGCGGATGTGGGCCGCCCTGCTGTACGCCGCGCAGAACGGCCGGGAGGAGGGCCGCCGCGAGGGCGCGGTGATCACCGGTACGGCCGCGCTCGCGCTGTACGGCTTCGCGGCCGCGCCGCGGCTGACCGCCGTCACCGGGGTGGACGTCCTGGTGCCCCGGCAGCGCCGACTGAAGGACGCCGGTGAGGTGCGGATCCGGCGCACCGAGCGGGAGTTGGTGGCCCGGTCCGTACAGGGCCTGGCGTGTGCGCCGGTCGCCCGGGCGGTCGCCGACGCGCTGTGCGCGTGGACGGCGGACGGGGCCGCGCCGGGCGTCGCGGCCGGCCCGCGGCTGGTCCGCGAGGTCCTGCGCGAGGCCGTGCACCGGCCGGACGTCCGCTGCACGGCGGGGGAGTTGGTCGCCGAGCTGACCGAGTCCGGGCTGATCGCCGACCCGGCCGTGCGGGCCGCACTGGACGAACTGCTGGCCGCCGAGCGGGATGTGGCGCTGGACCGGGTCGGCGAGGTGGTGGACGCGTGGCTGCTGCCCGCCCCGCTGGCCGGCCCCGAACTGCGGATGCGCGGCGGCACCTACATCGCCGTTCCGGACCTCTACTGGCCGCAGGCGGGCGTGGCGGTGGAGGTCGACTCGGAGCTGCGCTGTGTCAGCGAGGGGGAGACCGCCTGGGTGCGCGGCGGCCAGCAGCGGATGGAGTACCTCGGGGTCCGGGTGGTCCACCTCTCCGGCGCGCGGCTGGCCGCCGACCCGGACGCGGTCGGCGCGGAGCTGCGCGAGGCGTTGTTGCGGGGTGGCACCGACGTGGTGGAGCTGATGGTCACCGAGTTCTGAACCGCGTGCCGAACCGCGTGCCGAGGCGAAACGCCGTGGTGGACGCCGGGCCGAGTGCCGAGCGGTCTGCGGAGCAGGGGCTCAGCTCCGCACCACCGGGGAGCCGACCAGCTCGACCCCGGCGGCCCGCAGCTCCTCCAGCGCGGCGGAGACGGTCGCCGGCATGACGCCCGCCGTCAGGTCCAGCAGGACGCGGGTGGTGAAGCCCGCCCTGGCCGCGTCCAGCGCGGTGGCCTTGACGCAGTGGTCGGTGGCGAGGCCGACCACGTCCACCTCGGTGACCTGCCGCTCGCGCAGCCACTCCACCGGTCCGCGGTTGTTCTCGTCGATCCCCTCGAACCCGCTGTACGCCGCCGCGTAGGCGCCCTTGTCGAAGACCGCCTCGATGGCGCCCGAGGTGACGGAGGGCGCGAAGTTGGGGTGGAAACCCACACCCTCGGTGCCCGCCACGCAGTGCACCGGCCAGCTGTTGATGTAGTCCGGCCGGTCGGAGAAGTGGTCGCCCGGGTCGATGTGGTTGTCGCGGGTGGCGAGGATGTGCTGGTACCCGGGGGAGGACTCGGCGATCAGGTCGGTGATCGCGGCGGCCACCTCGGCCCCGCCGGAGACGGCCAGGCTGCCGCCCTCGCAGAAGTCGTTCTGCACGTCGACGACGATCAGTGCCCGGTGCATGGCTCGCATCCTCGGTTGTGGGGGGTCTGCGCCCCGGCGGTGGGAGCCCTCGGGAGGTCCTCGGGAGCTCCGCGGGAACTCTACGGCTGACTCTAGGGAGTGGCGCGCGGAGGTGGAAGGCCCGGGCCCGCCGCCTCCGCGCGAGACCTGCGTTCGAACGTTCAGACGATCAGTTCGGTGGGCAGCACCGGATCGCCCTTGGACAGCTGGGTGGCCGACAGCGGCAGCGCCGCCCGGGCCCGGACGTGCCGCTCGCGGGCCGCGCTCAGGGGTTCCCGGCCGACCACCTCGCCCGCCCGGACCAGCGGCACCTGCATCAGGTACGGCTCCAGCCCGGCCGGGACGGGCCCGGTGCCGACCACCTCGGCCTCGGCGACGCCCTCCCCGTCGGGCCGGCGCGCCGCCCACTTGCGGCCGCCGATGCTGGTCTTGCCGCCGGCCGCGCGCTTGGCCACCGGGGCCAGCGGCCCGTCCGCCGACGTGGCCCGGGCGACCAGCTTGTAGACCATCGCGCAGGTCGGGTGGCCGCTGCCGGTGACCAGGCTGGTGCCGACGCCGTAGCCGTCCACGGGTGCGGCGGCCAGCGCGGCGATCGCGTACTCGTCCAGGTCCGAGGTGACGATGATCTTCGTCCGCTCGGCGCCGAGCTCGTCCAGCTGGCGGCGGACCCGGTGGGCCAGCAGGGTGAGGTCGCCGGAGTCGATCCGGACCGCGCCCAGCTCCGGTCCGGCCACCTCGACGGCGGTGCGCACCGCCTCGCGCAGGTCGAAGGTGTCGACCAGCAGGGTGGTGCCCTTGCCCATGGAGGCGATCTGCGCCCGGAACGCGTCGCGCTCGCTGTCGTGCACCAGGGTGAAGGCGTGTGCGGCGGTGCCGGTGGTCGGGATGCCGTAGGTGAAGCCGGCCTCCAGGTCGGAGGTGGCGCCGAAGCCGGCCACGTAGGCGGCCCGGGCTGCCGCGACGGCGGCGTGCTCGTGGGCGCGCCGGGCACCCATCTCGATGCAGGGGCGCCCGCCGGCGGCGGCGGTCATCCGGGAGGCGGCGGCGGCGATCGCCGAGTCGTGGTTGAGGATGGAGAGGATCACCGTCTCCAGGATCACCGCCTCGGCGAAGGTGCCCTCGACGGTGAGCAGCGGCGATCCGGGGAAGTAGACCTCGCCCTCCGGGTAGCCGTGGATGTCACCGGTGAACCGGTAGTCGGCCAGGTAGCGCAGGGTGTCCTCGTCGGCCACGCCCTGGCCGGCCAGCCAGTCGAGCTGTGCGGCGGTGAAACGGAAGTCCTCGACGGCGTCCAGCACCCGGCCGGTGCCGGCCATCACGCCGTAGCGCCGGCCGTTCGGGAGCCGGCGGGTGAACACCTCGAAGACGGAGCGGCGGTGCGCGGCCCCGCTGCGCAGGGCTGCCTGCAGCATGGTGAGCTCATAACGATCGGTGAACAGCGCGGTCGAGCCGGCCGCGCGCACGGAAGTGGCGTCCATGTGGATGATGCTACTACCACTTAGCGTCAGAGTGACGATTTCTCGTTCGCGGTACCTGGGGCGGAATCGCCCGAGGGTCCCCCGGATGGCAGCATGGGGGCTGGAAGGGCATGTGGGAGAGAGCACAGCGAGGGAGGACCCAGCGGTGAGTGTCGCGCCCGCGGAGATCGAGCGCCCGGAGGTCGAAGGCCTGCCGGTGGTGGAGCCGGACACGCCCTGGGTGACCATCGTGCACAACGATCCGGTCAACCTGATGAGCTACGTCCAGCACGTCTTCCAGGCCTACTTCGGCTACCCGAAGGACAAGGCGAGGAAGCTGATGATGGAGGTGCACAGCAAGGGCCGGGCAGTGGTCTCCAGCGGCTCCCGCGAGGAGATGGAGCGCGACGTCCAGGCGATGCACGGGTACGGCCTCTGGGCCACCCTGCAGCACGACTGACCCGCCGGCGCGGGCTCCGCACACCACCGAATCGACGAGACGGGCTGACCGATACAGATGGCTGGGTTGTTCGAGAGTGCCGGCGGCGGGAGCGCTGCGATCGCGCTGGACGAGCTGGAGGCCTCCATCCTGCGCTCCCTGGAGGTGCAGATGCTGGAGCTGATCGGCCCCGGCCCGGCGGCGGAGGGCGGCGGCGACCCGCTGGCCGCGCTGTTCGCCGAGGGGCCCACCGAGGCGCCCGCCGATCCGGCGCTGGCCAGGCTCTTCCCGGACGCGTACGGCGATCCGGAGCGGCCCGAGGAGGCCGAGGACAAGGTGGCCTCCGCCGAGTTCCGCCGCTACACCGAGCTGGACCTGCGCGCCCGCAAGCGCGAGGACGCGCTGCACGTGGTCCGGGCCCTGGACGGGCTGGGCGGCGAGGGCGGGGTGCTCAAGCTGGCCGCCGCCGACGGTCTGCGCTGGCTGGGCGCGCTCAACGACCTGCGGCTGACGCTGGGCGTGCGGCTGGAGGTCACCGAGGAGGACGAGCAGGGGCTGTACGACCTGCCGGACACCGACGAGCGCAAGCCGCTGGTGATGGCCTACCTCTGGCTGGGCGCACTCCAGGAGTCGCTGCTGGAGGCGATCGCGGACTGATTCTCCCGCCGCCGGGCCGCCCCGACCATCTGTCCACATGATGGACCGATGGTCGGGGCATTTCTGTCTAAAACGGGCGAAAACCTACCAGGTCATGCTCAAATGTCGCTCAGATGAACACCGCTATTCGGAGCCTGCGTGGTACGACTTCCTCCTCCCCACGAGACCCACCCAGGACGGTGAACCATGGCCGAACAGCTCTACGACGAAGTCGTCGACGCCAAGCCGGACGAGGAGGGTTACCAGCGGGGGCTGGGCAGTCGCCAGATCCAGATGATCGCCATCGGTGGCGCCATCGGCACCGGCCTCTTCCTCGGTGCGGGCACGGCGATCTCCAGGTCGGGGCCGAGCCTGATCCTGTCCTACGCCGTCGCCGGCGTGGTGATCTTCGTGATCATGCGGGCCCTCGGCGAACTGCTCACCTACCGCCCGGTGTCGGGCAGCTTCGCGGAGTACGCGCGGGAGTTCCTCGGCCCCTTCGCGGGTTATGTGACCGGCTGGACGTACTGGCTCTTCTGGGTGGTCACGGGCATGGCGGAAACCACCGCCGCCGCCGTCTACATACGGTTCTGGGCGCCCGACATCCCGCAGTGGATCAGCGCGCTGACCTTCCTGGTCATCCTGTACGCGGCCAACCTGATCTCGGTGAAGCTGTTCGGCGAGATCGAGTTCTGGTTCTCCATGGTCAAGGTGACGGCCATCATCGGCATGATCCTGATCGGCATCGGCGTGCTCACCCTGGGCTTCAGCAAAGCCGGTGACACCGCGTCGATCACCCACCTCTGGGACAACGGCGGCTTCTTCCCCAAGGGCATCGGCGCCACCGTGATGACGTTGCAGATCGTGATGTTCGCCTACCTCGGCGTCGAACTCGTGGGCGTCACCGCCGGGGAGAGCGAGAACCCGCAGAAGACCCTGCCGCGGGCCATCAACACCCTGCCCTGGCGCATCGTGCTGTTCTACATCGGCGCCCTGACGATCATCCTCGCGCTGGTGCCGTGGACCGAATTCCAGCCCGGCGTCAGCCCGTTCGTCGCCGCTTTCGGCAAGATAGGCATCCCGGCCGCGGCCGGCATCATCAACTTCGTGGTGCTCACCGCCGCGCTCTCCTCCTGCAACTCCGGCATGTACTCCACCGGCCGCATGCTGCGCGACCTCGCCCTGCGCGGCCAGGCCCCCGGCCGGCTCACCGGCCTCAACGCGCGCCGCACCCCCGCCGTCGCGATCACCGTCTCCTCGCTGCTGATGGGCGTCGGCGTGGTGCTCAACTACCTGGTGCCGGCCAAGGCGTTCGAGTACATCACCTCGGTCGCCACCGTCTGCGGGCTCTGGACCTGGGCGATGATCCTGATCTGCCAGATCCGCTACCGCCGGGCCTGGCGGAACGGCCACCTGCCACCGCCCAGCTTCAAGGCGCCCGGCGGTGTCTGGAGCAGCTGGGCCGCTCTCGCCTTCCTCGCCCTGGTCGTCGTGCTGATCGCCTTCGACCCGATCAGCCGGATCTCGCTCTACGTCTTCCCGGTCTGGGCCGTGCTCCTGGTCGTCGGCTACCAGGTGCTCAAGCGCACCCGCCCGCAGGCCGTCCACGGCACCGCCCATGACCACCTGCACGTCGGCGACAGCGGCTGAGCCGGGCCGTGGACGCCCCGGCGGACACCGGCCGGGGCGTGGCTATCCTGGCCGCATGCTGACCATCACCCGAGAACTGCGCGACGCGATCGTCGCCCACGCCCGCGCCGACCATCCGGACGAGGCCTGCGGCGTGGTCGCCGGACCGGTCGGCAGCGGACGGCCGGAGCGGTTCATCCCGATGCTCAACGCCGCCCGGTCGCCCACCTTCTACGAGTTCGACTCGGGTGACCTGCTCAAGCTCTACCGCGAGATGGACGACCGGGACGAGGAGCCCGTGATCGTCTACCACTCGCACACCGCCACCGAGGCCTACCCGTCGCGCACCGACGTGAGCTACGCCTCCGAGCCGTTCGCCCACTACGTCCTGGTCTCCACCGCCGAGGGCAACGGCGCGGACGACCCGTACCAGTTCCGCTCGTTCCGCATCGTGGACGGCGCGATCACAGAGGAAGACGTCCAGGTAGTCGAGGCCTACCCGGCCTGACCAGCACCCACCTGGGCGGGGCCCGCCGACTGTCCGCGAAGCGGTCGGCGGGCCGTGCTGTCTCAGCAGCAGAAACGGAAACATCCGGATCCCGAGACGGGCATGTCGGAGCGGGCCCGGGAATCTATACGATGAGTCCATGCGTTCCGTCGATGTGAGCAACCAGGCCCCGGGCATCCGCCTTGTGGCGCGCCTGCACGTCGACCTGTGCCGGCTCGCCAGTGCGATCTGTCCCGGCACGCCGGCGCGCTCGCGCTGAGCCGCCCGTCCAGGCCCGCCGTCGGCCCCAGGCCCCGGGCCCACCCCGCCCTGCCGCGTCCGCTGCGGCCCACCACCCCACCACTCGCACAGGAGCGCACCCATGGCCATCGAGGTCCGCATCCCGACCATCCTCCGCACCTACACCGACGGCGCCAAGGCCGTCGAGGGCACCGGTAGCAACCTCGGGGAACTCTTCCACGACCTCGACGCCCGCCACCCGGGCATCGCCGCCCGCCTGCTGGACGGCGGCGAGCTGCGCCGCTTCGTCAACGTCTACCTCAACGACGAGGACGTCCGCTTCCTGGAGGGCATCTCCACCGCCCTCGCCGACGGTGACAGCGTCACCATCCTGCCCGCCGTGGCCGGCGGCGCCCGCTGACCTCCCGCTCTCCCGCCCGATCGCCCACCGGGCGGCGCGGGCGGGAGAGCCGCCGCACCCGACCCTCACCGCCGTTGCCGGAGGCCCCCCTTGCGTTACGACAGCCCGCTCGAAGCCGTCGGCAACACCCCGCTGGTCCGCCTGCCCCGACTCTCCGCCGCGCTCCCCGGCAACGCCGACGGCCTGGTGAGCATCTGGGCCAAGCTGGAGGACCGCAACCCCACCGGGTCCATCAAGGACCGCCCGGCGCTGCACATGATCGAGCGCGCCGAGGCCGCCGGCCGGCTCACCCCCGGCTGCACCATCCTGGAGCCCACCAGCGGCAACACCGGCATCTCGCTCGCCATGGCCGCCAAGCTCAAGGGCTACCGGATGGTCTGTGTGATGCCCGAGAACACCAGTGAGGAACGGCGCGAGCTGCTCCGCATGTGGGGCGCCGAGATCATCGCCTCCCCGGCCGCCGGCGGCTCCAACACCGCGGTGCGGATCGCCAAGGAGATCGCCGCCGAGCACCCCGACTGGGTGATGCTCTACCAGTACGGCAACCCGGACAACGCCGGTGCCCACTACGCCACCACCGGGCCCGAGATCCTCGCCGACCTGCCCACCGTCACCCACTTCGTGGCCGGCCTCGGCACCACCGGCACCCTGATGGGCGTCGGCCGGTTCCTGCGCGAGAAGGTCCCCGGCGTGCAGATCGTCGCCGCCGAGCCCCGCTACGACGACCTGGTCTACGGTCTGCGCAACCTCGACGAGGGCTTCGTCCCCGAGCTGTACGACGCCGAGGTGCTCACCACCCGCTTCTCGGTCGGCTCCGCCGACGCCGTCCGCCGCACCCGCGAGCTCCTCCAGCAGGAGGGCATCTTCGCCGGCGTCTCCACCGGCGCCATCCTGCACGCCGCCATCGGCGCCGGCCGCAAGGCCGCCGCGGCCGGCCGCCGCGCCGACATCGTCTTCGTGGTCGCCGACGGTGGCTGGAAGTACCTCTCCACCGGCATCTACACCGCCGAGACCACCGAGGACGCGGTCGAGGCCCTTCAGGGCCAGCTCTGGGCGTAGGGCCCTTCCCGCCGAACGGGCCGGACGGCCCGACCGCTAGACCCCGGCCGCGTGCCGGGCCCGGGCCCAGGTCTGCCCGTCCACCGCACCGGCCCGGCGGCGGAAGGCCGAGAGCGGCACCTCGCGCAGCTCGTCGGTCTCCAGCCAGCTGCTCCGGCCCTGCCGGTCGGCCACCGTGCCGGGCGGCAGCGGCAGCACCCCGGGGCGGTCGGCGTGGTGCTTGCTGGTGATCTTCGCGACGGTCGCGACCCGGCCGTTCACCCGCAGCACCAGACAGGGGCGGTCCTTCGACCCCGGGCCGTCCTCGAACGGGACCTCGGCCCACCAGATCTCCTGCGGCGCCGGTCCGGGACGGCCCTTCGCCGGCCGTGGCGCGGCCGGTGCGGGCGCCTGCCGGGCCCGCCGGACCAGCGCCGGCACGACGAAGGCCAGGGCCGCGACCGCCGCCACCGCCAGGACCACCCAGATGCCAGTCATGCGGCCGACCGTACCGGGCACGCGGCTCCCCGCACCACTGTGACCGTCGCCGCGGCCGGGTATTTGTCCGGACTCTGCTTCCGGTTCGTCACGGAATGACCACAGAGTCCGATCTTGGGCGAGGATGCCCCCGGCCCCCGGAAAGGCTGCTCACGAACGTTTCCCGACGCAAACGGAGTGACCCCGTGAGGCACAGCACCGACCTGTGGACCTACACCGAGATCGCCCGCCACATCAAGGTCCAGCCGGAGACCGTCCGCAACTACCGCAGGCACGGCCTGCTGCCCGCCCCCGACGTCGTCGACGGCAGCGGCCACCCCCGCTGGTACCCCGCCACGATCAGGACCTGGGCCCGCAGGCGCCCCGGCCACCGCTGAACCGGAGACGCCGCCCCCGGCCCAGGCGTTCTGGTGATTCCAGCCACAGCGCGGCACGGAGACGGGGGCAAAGTGCCGCTCCCCCCTTACTCTCGACACGCGAACGCAGTGCTACCGGCCGGTTCACCGGCCCGTACTGCCATTGACCAGCAGCAGCCAGGACGTGTCGGGGCGGAGGGGCTCGGATGAAACTGACCGTGGTGGGGTGCTCGGGGAGCTTCCCGTCCGCCGACTCGCCGTGCTCCAGCTACCTCGTCGAGGCCGACGGCTACCGGGTGGTGCTCGACCTCGGCAACGGCGCGCTCGGCGCCCTGCAGAAGTACGCCGACCTCTACGAGGTGGACGCCGTCCTGCTCAGCCACCTCCACGCCGACCACTGCATCGACCTCTGCGCCTACTGGGTCGCGCGCAACTACCGTGCCGGGGGCTGTCCCGACCCGATGCCGGTCTACGGCCCGGCCGGGACCGCCGAACGGCTCGCCCGCGCCTACGACATGCCGGAGGACCCCGGCATGAAGGAGGTCTTCGACTTCCGCACCCTCACTCCCGGCGGCTTCGACCTCGGCCCGCTGCGGATCGGGGTCGCGCAGGTCAACCACCCGGTCGACGCCTTCGCCTTCCGGCTCGAACACAACGGCCGGGCCCTCGTCTACTCCGGCGACACCGGGGAGAGCGCCGAACTCGTCGAGCTCGCCCGCGACAGCGACCTCTTCCTCTGCGAGGCCGCCTACCTCGACGGCCGGGACACCTACCGCGCCGTCCACCTCAACGGCCGTGAGGCCGGTGAACACGCCACCGCCGCCCGCGCCCGGCGCCTCGTGCTCACCCACATCCCGCCGTGGACCGACGCCGAGCACAACCTGCGGGACGCCGCCGAGGCCTTCGCCGGCCCGGTCGAGGTCGCCCGGGCCGGCGCGGTGTACGAGATCTGAGTCCGCACCCGGAGACCGTCCGGCCTCCGGGCGGGTTCACTCCACCGGGGTCAGCCAGCGCCGGTACCGGGGATCGGCGCCCGAGACCGCCGCCTCGTAGGCCGCCCGCAGCCGGGCCGTCAGCGGGCCGGGCGCGGCCGGCAGCTCCCGGTCGTCCAGCGACCGCACCGGGACCACCCCGGCCGCCGTCCCGCAGACGAACACCTCGTCCGCCGCGTACAGATCCGAGCGCAGCAGCCGTTCCACCCGCACCTCCACCCCCAGGCCCCGGGCCAGCGCCAGCACCGTGTCCTGGGTGATCCCCTCCAGCGCTCCCGCGCTGGTCGGTGGGGTACGCAGCACCCCGTCGCGCACCGCGAACACGTTCTCCCCGGTGCACTCGCTCACCGAGCCGTCCGGGCCGAGCAGCAGCGCCTCGTCGTACCCCGCGTCGGTCGCCTCCCGGCGGGCCAGCACCGAGTTCAGATACGGGCCGGTCGCCTTCGCGGCGGGCGGCACCGTGTTCGGGTCGTTCCGCCGCCAGCTGCTCGTCTTCACCCTGATCCCCGCGTCCGCTTCGGGGAGTTGGGACTGCCACTCCCAGCTCGCGATCGACGTCGAGACGGGGGAGGAGCGCATGTCCATCCCCATCGAGCCGTAGCCGAGGAAGGCGAAGTGCCGCAGATAGCAGGACCGGTGGCCGTTGGCGCGCACCAGTTCGATCGTTGCCTTGGTCAAGTCGTCCACGGTGTAGGGGAGTTCAATACGCAGCATGCGGGCGCTGCGCTCCAGCCGGCGCAGATGCTCGGGCAGCCGGAACACCGCCGGGCCGTCCGCCGTCGCGAACACCCTGGTGCCCTCCAGTACCCCTGTGCCGTAGTGCAGTCCGTGCGTCAGGACGTGCACCCGCGCCTCCTGCCAGGGCACCAGTGCGCCGTCCAACCAGATCGTCGAAGCTTCGGGAAGAGCCATGGGACCATCCTGGCCACCGCCGGACCGAAGGTCAGCCGCCCCGGCGCTGCCGGAACCGGCCATGACCGGGAGCGGAAGGGGCGGCCGTCTCGCTCCTCGGAAACCCCGGACCCACCCGCCGCCCCCTCACTACGCTGCGCTGATGGAGAGCCCCGACGGCCGCCCCGACAGTGACGCCACCCTGCTCTACGCCCGCCTGCTCGCCGAGCCGGGACGCCCGGCCGTCGCCCTCGGCCTGGGCTGGGACGAGAGCCGCCTCGCCGCCGCGACCGGCGAGCTCCTCGCGCTCGGCCTGCTCCAGCCGACGGCCGGCGGTCGGGGCGCGGGCCAGGAGGCAGGTCGGGGCGCAGGTCGGGGGCCGGGCCAGGGCGCCGACGGCGTCGGCGATCACGCTGCCGGTCATGCGGCGGTCTCCGTCGACACGGCCGTCCGCCAACTGCTCCTCGACGCCGACCAGCAGGTCGGCGCCCTGGTCACGGCCCTGCGCCGGGCCCGCGACTCCGTCGACCGCCTGCACACCGGCTACCTGCCGGTCCAGCACCGCCACCACGCCGGTACCGCCCTCGAGCTCGTCCGCGGGGCCGACCGGATCGCCGCCCTGCTGGAGGACGCGGCCCGCGGTGCCCGCACCGAGGCGCTCTCCCTGCGCCCGGGCCAGGACCTGTCGGGTCCGGCCCTGGCCGGCAAGCTGGCCCGCGAACGGCTCGCCCTCGCCCACGGCGCCGCCCTGCGCACCATCTACCCGGCCGCCGCGCTGCGCCGGCCCGCCGTGCTCGCGCACGTCCGGGAGCTGACCGGCGCCGGGGCCAGGATCAGGGCCGCCCACTCGCTGCCGCTCTGGCTGATCGTGGTGGACGCCCGGCTGGCGATCCTGCCCGCGCCGGGCGCCGGTCCGGACGGCGACGCCCCGGTGGCGGAGGCGGCCGTGGTGGTCCGCGAACCGGCCCTGGTCGCACTGGTGGCGGAGCTGTTCGAGTACTTCTGGTCGGCCGCCTGGACGCCGCCGGAACTCCTCTCCGACGCGACGGAGATGACCGACCGTCATCTGGAGGTGCTGCGGCTGCTCGCGGCCGGCCGTACCGATGCGGCGATCGCCCGCAAGCTGGAGGTGTCCGAGCGTACGGTGCGCCGGCTGGTCGCCGAACTGACCGCCGGCCTGGGAGCGGAGAGCCGCTTCCAGGCCGGTGTGCACGCGGCCCGCCTCGGCCGGATCTGAGGCGGGATCTGAGCCCGGATCCGAGGCGGGCCGCGGTGCGGGTGCGTTCGGCTCAGCGCCGTCCGGGCACGGGCAGGCCGAGGTGGTCGCGCAGCGTCGTCCCGGTGTACTCGGTGCGGAACACCCCGCGCTCCTGGAGCAGCGGCACCACCTGGTCGACGAAGTCGTCCAGGCCGCCGGGGGTGAGGTGGGGGACGAGGATGAAGCCGTCCGCCGCGTCGTTCTGCACATAGCCGTTGAGCTGCTCGGCGACCGTCTCGGCCGAGCCGATGAAGGACTGCCGCCCGGTCAGCTCGATCACCAGTTCGCGGCTGGTCAGTTTCTTCTCGGCGGCCACCGCACGCCATCGGGCGGCGAGTTCCAGTGGGTTCCCGGCCCTGACCCGGCCCTGGACGAGGGTGCTGTCCGGGTCGGGGTCCACGGCGGGCAGCGGACCGTCCGGGTCGTGGTCGGACAGGTCGATGCCCCAGACCTGCTCCAGGAAGGCGATCGCCGTCTGCGGTCCGACCTGGGCGCGGCGGATCTCGGCGGCGCGCTCGGCGGCCTCGGCGTCGGTGTCGCCCAGGACGTAGGTGACCCCGGGCATGATCTTCAGCTCGTCGGGCTTGCGCCCGTACCCGGCCAGCCGCCGCTTGACGTCGGCGTGGAAGGCCTGGCCGTCGGCGAGGGTGGAGTGCCGGCTGAAGATGACGTCGGCGGCCGAGGCGGCGAACTCCCGCCCCTCGTCGGAGTCCCCGGCCTGGATCACCACCGGATGGCCCTGCGGCGGGCGGGGGAGCGACAGCCGGCCCTCGACCTCGAACTGCGGGCCGCGGTGCCGCACCGCTTCCTCCTCGCCGTCCCAGAACTCCCGGACCAGCTGGACGAATTCGGCGGCGCGGGAGTAGCGGTCGGCGCGGTCGAGGTAGCCGCCGCGGCGGAAGTTCTCACCGGTGAAGGCGTCCGAGGAGGTGACCACGTTCCAGGCCGCCCGGCCGCCGGAGAGGTGGTCGAGCGAGGCGAACCGCCGGGCCAGCTCGTACGGCTCGTTGAAGGTGGCGTTGACGGTGGCGGCCAGCCCGAGGTGGGTGGTGACGGCGGCCAGCGCGTTGAGCACGGTGATCGACTCGGGGCGCCCGACCACGTCCAGGTCGTGGATGCGGCCCTTCAGCTCGCGCAGCCGCAGGCCCTCGGCGAGGAAGAAGAAGTCGAACCGGCCGCGCTCGGCGGTTTCGGCGAGATGGCGGAAGGAGGAGAACTCGATCTGGCTCCGGGAGGCCGGATCGGTCCACACCGTGGTGTTGTTGACGCCCGGGAAGTGCGCGGCGAGGTGGATCTGCTTGAGCGGTCGGTCCGTCATCGGGTCACCTCGGCGGGGGCGGCGGCAGCGGGGGCGGCGGTGCTGGAGAGGGCGTAGCGGCTGGCGGGGCGGACCAGGCCGAGGTGGTCGCGCAGGGTGCGGCCGGTGTAGCGGGTGCGGAACAGCCCGCGCTCGCGCAGGGCCGGGACCACGTCGTCGGCGAGGGCGGCCAGGTCACGGGCCGGTTCGGCGGGCACCAGATGGAAGCCGTCCACGCCGCCTCCGCTCCCGGCTATCTCCGCGACCAGCGCGCGGGCCGCGGGCGCGTCGGGGAGCGCGGCGTCGATCCGGGCGAGGATCCGCAGGCTCTCGCCCGCGTGCAGCCGCAGTTCGGTGGCGGCGGTCAGCCGGGCGGCCGGGCCGGGGGCGTCCAGCAGGACCACGTCCGCGTACCGGGCCGCGGTGCGGACCCGGGCGCGGGCGCCGGCCGGGGCGTCCGGCGCGAGGTCCGCCGCGGCGACCGGGACCACGATGACCGGGCGGCCCTGCGGCGGGCGCGGGGTGATGGACGGCCCGCGAACGGAGAAGTGCGGGCCCTCGAAGTCGATGTAGTGCAGCTTGTCGCGGTCGATGAAGCGGCCGGTGGCGACATCGCGGATCTCCGCGTCGTCCTCCCAGCTGTCCCAGAGCCGGGAGGCGACCTCGGCGGCGTCGGCGGCCTCGGCCCAGAGCACGTCGGCCGGGGCGACGGCGCGCCGACCGAAGGCCCTGGCCTCCGCCTCCGTGTCGGAGACCCCGACCAGCCAGCCGGCCCGGCCCTCGCTCACCCAGTCCAGCGTGTTGACGGAGACCGAGGTGTGGAACGGCTCGGTGTGGGTGGTGGTGACGGTGGGGACGAGGCCGAGGCCGCCGGTGACCGGTGCCAGCCGGGAGAAGGTGGCGAGGGCGTCGAGGCGGCGCGGCTCGGGGGTGTACGAGTCGTCGAGGGTGGCGAAGTCCAGGGTGGCCCGTTCGGCGAGGCGGGCGAGGGCGGCGAAGTGCCCGGCATCGACGTGGCCGGGGCTGTCGAGGGCAGCGGAAAGGTGCAACTGGCGGGGCATGTGAGGCCTTGACTTTCCTCGTGCGGGTGCGTGCGGGCACGGGTCGGACCTGCGCGGGCACGCGGGGGTACGTGGCGGTGGCCCGGACAGAGCGGGCGGACACGAGAGGCGGGAAGCAGCGGGGCCGGGCCGGGCGGGGTCGTCAGCCGGGCGGCGGCGGGGGAACGGTCAGGTCAGGCGCAACACGCCGCGGACCACACCCGACCGAAGTCGATGTGGCTGCGGGTGACCAGAATGCGCGGGGCGTTCACCGCTTCAGTTGACCAGCGATCTTGCCGGTTCGTCAACCACCGTCTCGCCGGGCGGGCCAGGATCCGGGACGGCCGGAGACGGGACGACCCCGCCCCGCCGCTCGGGGGAGCGAGCGGCGGGGCGGGGTCGTGAGTGGTGCGGGGTGATCCTCGGCGTCAGGCCTTGGTCACGTCCTCGATCTCGTCGTCGTCCTCGCGACCGGGGGTCTTGATGTCGAACTTGATGATCGCGAAGCGGAAGAGGAAGTAGTACAGCGCGGCGAAGACCAGGCCGATCGGGATGATCAGCCACGGGTCGGTCGCGAGGTTCCAGTTGAGCAGGTAGTCGATCAGGCCGGCCGAGAAGCCGAAGCCGTCGTGGACACCGACGGCCCAGGTCACGGCCATCGACAGACCGGTGAGCAGGGCGTGGATGACGTACAGCACCGGCGCGATGAACATGAAGGAGAACTCGATCGGCTCGGTCACACCGGTGACGAAGCTGGTCAGGGCGACCGAGATCATCATGCCGACGACGGCCTTGCGGCGCTCGGGGCGGGCGCAGTGGGCGATGGCCATCGCGGCGGCCGGCAGGCCGAACATCATGATCGGGAAGAAGCCGGACATGAACTGGCCGGCGCTCGGGTCACCGTGGAAGAAGCGCGGGATGTCGCCGGTCCAGACCTGGCCGGAGGCGTCGGTGAAGCTGCCGACCTGCTGCTGGAAGAAGGTGTTCAGGAACTGGTGCATGCCGACCGGGATCAGCATGCGGTTGGCGACGCCGTAGATCCCGGCGCCGCCGGCGCCGAGGCCGGTGAGCCAGTCGCTGGCGTTGGTCAGGCCGGTGCCGATCGGGCCCCAGGCGAGACCCATCACGACACCCAGCAGGGTGCCGACGAAGGCCATCAGGATCGGGACCAGGCGGCGGCCGTTGAAGAAGCCCAGCCAGTCCACGAGCTTGGTGCGGTGGTACTTCTGCCAGATCATGGCGCTGAGCAGACCGACCACGATGCCGCCGAAGACGCCGGGGTTCTGCGGCTTTCCGTCGGGCAGCGCCGCGGTGACCGTCCCGTCCATCGGGAAGGCGGTGAGCACGTTGTGGTAGACGAGGTAACCGACCAGGGCGGCCAGCGCCGTGGAACCGTCCGCCTTCTTGGCGAAGCCGATCGCCACGCCGACGCAGAACAGCAGCGGGAGGTTGCCGAACACGGCGTCACCGGCGGTGGCGAAGACCTTGGCGACCTTGCCCCAGCCGAGGCCGTCCGCGCCGAAGACATCGGGCTGGCCGAGGCGCAGCAGGATGCCCGCTGCCGGCAGCACGGCCACCGGGAGCTGGAGGCTGCGGCCGATCTTCTGCAGACCCTGAAGCAGGTTCTGGCCGAACTTCTTGGTGGGACTTGGCGTGGCCGGAGCCGCGGCGGGCGCCGGTGCCTGCGCAGACTGACTCATGGGGGTGGGTTCCTAACGACAGGGGCGGGTCGGTCGGGGGTAGGTGCACAGGGGGCCGAACCGCGAACTGGTCTACACCACACGTGGTGTAGACCAGTTTTGTAGCACGGGTGGAGAAGGGGGGGAACCCCTGAAAGCGGTGCTGGTGAGAAGCGCTATGAAATCGAAACCTACTTGCGGATCAACGATCATGATTACCCGCCGTGATTGGGATTTTGGCTATTTGCGCAACAAAAAGGCCCGGGCGCTCGGCGGGTGGTGCGCGGAGGCCCGGACGGGGCCGGACAGTGGACGAATGGTCGGCCGGGCCGGGCGGTGCCGGCGGACCTCGGTCCGGGTCGGGGTCCGACTCGGTGGGGCGGGCCGGACGGCGGGGCCGGGGCGCGGGGTGAGGTGGCGGCCGCGGCCGGCGGCGGGCCGGCCGGGACCGTCGCCGGTCAGCGGCGGCGATCGTCGGCGTGATCGCGGGACGCCGCCCGCCCCCGTCCGGGTGCCCGGTATTTCCTGACACATTGAGATCGGTCTCGGCGCAGGTGTCCCGCCTTCTCGGTGAAACCGGCGGCAGCGCCCGGGGGCGGCGGCGGTGGCCGATTGCCGAACGCGGTATCGCCGGCGGTGGTGATCTCTCCCCCCACCCGGGCCCGCTCCCGCCGCCGTGGGCGCTCCGGCGGCCCCGGGGCAGGCCGCCCACGGCCGGTCCGGCCCCGGGCCCCGGGCGTCCGGCGGGCCCCGGATCACCCTGGGAGGGATATCTCCGTCCTTTTCGCGGCCGTCGGAACCGGCTCTTTTCGGATATGCCGAAGGCCCCCGGGCCGATGCTCCGGAGGCCTTTTTCGGATGGCGCGTGGTGACGCTCGGTTTATGCCTTGGTCACGTCCTCGATCTCGCTGTCGTCCTCGCGTCCGGGGGTTTTCAGGTCGAATTTCAGGATGATGAACCGGAACAGCGCGTAGTACACGGCGGCGAAGCAGAGCCCGATCGGGATGATCAGCCAGGGCTTGGTGGCCAGGCTCCAGTTGATCACGTAGTCGATCAGGCCGGCCGAGAAGCTGAAGCCGTCGTGCACCCCGAGGCCCCAGGTCACCGCCATCGACGCGCCCGTCAGTACGGCGTGCACGCCGTACAGCGCCGGGGCGATGTAGGCGAAGGAGTACTCGATCGGTTCGGTGACGCCGGTGACGAAGGAGGTGAGCGCCACCGAGGTCATCAGGCCGTAGATCTCCTTGCGGCGGTGCGGCTTGGCGCAGTGGGCGATGGCCATCGCGGCGGCCGGCAGCGCGAACATCATGATCGGGAAGAAGCCGGAGGTGAACTGGCCCGCGGTGGGGTCGCCCGCCAGGAAGCGCGGGATGTCGCCGTGGACGATGCTGCCGTCGGGCTTGGTGAAGTCACCGAACTGGAACCAGACGAAGGTGTTCAGCAGCTGGTGCATGCCGATCAGCAGCAGCGCGCGGTTGGCCAGGCCGAAGATGCCGGCGCCGCCCGCGCCCAGGTCGGAGAGGTCCTGGCTGAGGTCGGTCAGGCCGCGGCCGATCGGCGGCCAGACCCAGAGGGCGACGCACGCGGTGGCCAGGCCGACCAGGGCGGTGATCATCGGCACCAGGCGGCGGCCGTTGAAGAAGCCCAGCCAGTCCACCAGCCTGGTGCGGTGGAAGCGGACCCAGAGCCAGGCCGTCATCAGGCCGATCAGGATGCCGCCCAGCACCCCCGGGTTCTGGTACGTCGCCGCCGCCGCCCGCGCCGAGGTGTAGTCCACGCACTGGTCGCTGACCAGTACCGTCGGCGGCTTGCAGTGCTCCGGGAAGGCGTGCAGCACCTTGTAGTAGACGAGGAAGCCGACCACGGCGGCCAGCGCCGTCGAGCCGTCCGCCTTCTTCGCCATGCCGATCGCGACGCCGATGCAGAAGAGCAGCGGCAGCCCCAGCGAGGAGTCCAGCAGGGCGCCGCCCGCCGCCGCGAAGACCTTGGCCACGTCGTCCCAGCCGAGGCCGTCCTTGCCGAAGACGTCGTCCTGGCCGAGCCGGTTGAGGATGCCCGCCGCCGGCAGGACCGCCACCGGCAGCTGGAGCGAGCGGCCCATCTTCTGGAGTCCGCCGTAGAAGGTGTGCCACCACGTGGTCTGCGGGGCTGTGGCGCCTGCCGAACTCATCCCTGGCCCTCCGAGAGCAGTTGCCGATCGCTGGCCCCGTGGGGGACCCTCGGACGGGGCTCAGGAACGCCCGGGGTGCTTCCTGCGTTCATCGGAGTACCCATATATTGGTGTAGACCACTTTTGGGTTGCAGGCCGCGCGCGCCGGGGCGCAAGCCCCACTGGTCGTCATCCTCGGACGAAGATCCAGACCGTGCGCGTCGGAATGGGCCAAAAGTGGACTAACGTGGCAGATCGGTCCTGCTCGGGTGATGCTTGTCGCGCTGCCGCGCGGCGCGACGACGGCTGAATCCGCATCAGCACCGACAGCGATCCTCCCCGGTCTTCGGCCGGGGTACCCCCGCACAGCGCAGGACGGCACCCGGCAGAGCAGCCGACGGGCCGAGACAGAGGGAGAAATCAGATGGCCAGCAAGGCTGAGAAGATCGTCGCCGGTCTGGGCGGCATCGACAACATCGAAGAGGTCGAGGGCTGCATCACCCGCCTGCGCACCGAGGTCAAGGACGCCTCCCTCGTCGACGAGGCAGCCCTGAAGGCCGCCGGCGCCCACGGCGTCGTCAAGATGGGCACCGCCATCCAGGTCGTCATCGGCACCGACGCGGACCCGATCGCGGCCGACATCGAGGACATGATGTGAGCTGAGCCCACCGGGCTCGCCCTCCCCGGCCCGCCGACCCCAGGTCGGCGGGCCGAGGCATCCCCGGGGCACCCGTGCGAAGCGACTACGCTCGATGCCTATGTCACGCATCGACGGCCGCACCCCCGACCAGCTCCGCCCCATCACCATCGAACGGGGCTGGAGCAAGCACGCCGAAGGCTCCGTCCTCATCTCCTACGGCGACACCAAGGTGCTGTGCACCGCCAGCGTCACCGAAGGCGTCCCCCGCTGGCGCAAGGGCAGCGGTGAGGGCTGGGTCACCGCCGAGTACTCCATGCTCCCGCGCGCCACCAACACCCGCGGCGACCGCGAGGCCGTCAAGGGCCGCATCGGCGGGCGCACCCACGAGATCAGCCGCCTCATCGGCCGCTCCCTGCGCGCGGTCATCGACCACCGCGCCCTCGCCGAGAACACCATCGTCCTCGACTGCGACGTCCTCCAGGCCGACGGCGGCACCCGCACCGCCGCCATCACCGGCGCCTACGTCGCCCTCGTCGACGCCGTCTCCTGGGCCCGCGAGAAGAAGATCCTCCGCGCCAAGGGCCAGCCCATCACCGGCGGCGTCAGCGCCGTCAGCGTCGGCATCATCGACGGTGTCCCGATGCTCGACCTCCAGTACGAGGAGGACGTCCGCGCCGAGACCGACATGAACATCGTCTGCACCTCCGACGGCCGCTTCGTCGAGGTCCAGGGCACCGCCGAAGGAGCCCCCTTCGACCGCGCCCTGCTCGACCGGCTCCTCGACCTGGGCACCCTCGGCTGCGCCGAACTCGACGAGATCCAGCGCAAGGTGCTGGAGGGCTGAGCCGCTCCCCGGCCGCCCAACGGGCCCCGGTGCCTGGCCGGTTGTACGGCGTCGCTGCTGTACAGGCCGGGCCCGGAGCCCGTACGGTTCCCGCAGCACCCCCGTTGCGGGAACCGCGCACCCCTCGGCGCGCGTCCCCTCCCTTCGGAACCCGCGCACCCAGGAGGACCGGATGCCCCCGAGCATCGCCCGCCCCGCCACCCTCGCCGTGGCCGGCCTGATCGCCATCCTCCCGCTCAGCGCGGTCAGTTGCTCCGCCGCCCAGAAGGCCCTCGACTGCGGCAACACCGCGGTCCGGATCACCGGCGACCTCGCCGACGTGACCAGCGCCTACGACAACGCAAGCAATGACGCGGCCGCCGCCGGGCAGGCCCTGCAGAAGCTGAAGAACGACCTCGACCAACTGGGCAGGAACTCCAAGGACACCGATGTCGCCAAGGCCATCAGCGACCTCCAGACCCAGGTCGACAAGGTCCAGAAGGCCGTCAACGACAAGGAGGTCCCGGACCTCAAGCCGCTGGGCGACGCGGCCGGGAACCTCACGCAGGTCTGCGGCAGCTGACCGGCGGTGACGGTTGGCTAGGGTGGGGGCATGTCCACCCGACTGATCCTCGCCACCCGTAACCAGCACAAAGTAGCCGAACTTCGCGCCATTCTCGGCGCCGCCGGCCTGGACGTCGAACTGGTCGGCGCCGACGCCTACCCCGAGATCCCGGACGTTCGCGAGACCGGTGTCACCTTCGCGGAGAACGCCCTGCTGAAGGCGCACGCCCTGGCGCGGGCCACCGGTCTGCCCGCGGTCGCCGACGACTCGGGCCTCTGCGTGGACGTCCTCAACGGTGCCCCCGGCATCTTCTCGGCCCGCTGGGCCGGCAAGCACGGCGACGACCGCGCCAACCTCGACCTGCTGCTCGCCCAGCTCTCCGACATCGACGCCCCGTACCGCGGCGCCCACTTCTTCTGCGCGGCAGCCCTCGCGCTCCCCGACGGCACCGAGCGGGTCGTCGAGGGCCGTCTCCTCGGCACCCTCCGGACCGCCCCCGCGGGTGACGGCGGCTTCGGCTACGACCCGATCCTGCAGCCGCTCGGTGAGGCCCGCACCTGCGCGGAGCTGACGGCGGACGAGAAGAACGCCATCAGCCACCGCGGTCAGGCCTTCCGTGCCCTCGCCCCGGTGGTGAAGGACCTCCTCGGCTGACGAGGCCTCGGAGAACGACGAAGGCCCACCCGGAGATCGCCTCCGGGTGGGCCTTCGATGTGAAGGCTGGTGCGGCCTGAGGGACTCGAACCCTCACGGGATTTCTCCCATGGGCACCTAAAACCCAGGCGTCTGCCAATTCCGCCAAGGCCGCTTACACCATTGCCTCTCATGCTACTGGGACCATGCGTGCGGTCGCACCACCCTTTCCCCGGCGTGGTCGGCGGCGGGTCTCCGGCGGCCCCCCGGCCGGGTCCGCGCCGGGCCCTCGGCGGGCCCTTGACCTGACCCCCGGTGAGTGCGTGGTTGACCGGCGATGTTTGGGATTTGATTACCAATTGGTACAGACCTATTGACCTATGTGGTTCAGACCACATAGCTTCAGCGCCAATCTGCAATCCCCCACGTGCGTGCTCCCCCACAGGCATGCGCCGGCACTCTCTCCCGGAGGACCGAGTGTTGATCAGAACCACGGCGGAGCAGCGTCCCACCGCTGTTCGCCGCCGCAAGAACCCGGCCGCCCGGGCAGGCGTGGCCTCGCTGGCGGCAGCCGGTCTGGCCGGTCTGCTGCTGGCGACGCTCGGCGCGGCGCCCTCGCAGGCGTCCGCCACCGTCGACAACGCCGCCTGTCGTCCCGACGGCATGTACCAGACGCCCGGCGTGGACGTTCCGTACTGCAACGTCTACGACACCGCCGGCCGCGAGAAGATGGGCGCGGACCACCAGCGCCGCATCATCGGGTACTTCACCGGCTGGCGTACCGGCAAGGACGGTACGCAGCCCTACCTGGTGAGCGATGTCCCCTGGGACAAGGTCACCCACCTGAACTACGCGTTCGGGCACGTCGGCGGCGACAACAAGCTGTCCGTCGGCACCGACAACGACAAGAACGAGGCCACCGGGATCTCCTTCCCGGGCGTGCCCGGCGCCGAGCTGGACCCGTCGCTGCCCTACAAGGGCCACTTCAACCTGCTGACGAAGTACAAGAAGCAGTACCCGAACGTCAAGACCATGATCTCGGTGGGCGGTTGGACCGAGACCGGCGGGTACTTCGGTGACGACGGCAAGCGCGTCAACAGCGGCGGCTTCTACTCGATGACCGTCAACCCGGACGGCAGCGTCAACCAGGCGGGCATCGACACCTTCGCCGGCTCGGCGGTCGACTTCATCAAGAAGTACGGCTTCAACGGCGTCGACATCGACTACGAGTACCCGACCTCGATGAAGGACGCCGGCAACCCGCTGGACTGGCAGCTCGCCAACAGCAAGCGCGGTTCGCTGGCCAAGGGCTACGCGGCGCTGATGAAGACGCTGCGGGAGAAGCTCGACCGGGCCGGCGCCACCGACGGCAAGCACTACCTGCTCTCGGTCGCGGCCCCGTCGTCCGGCTACCTGCTGCGCGGCATGGAGACCTTCCAGATCGCGCAGTACCTGGACTACGTCGACATCATGTCGTACGACCTGCACGGCTCCTGGAACAAGTACGTCGGCCCGAACGCCTCGCTGTTCGACGACGGCAAGGACGGCGAGCTGGCGGCGGCCAACGTGTACGGCACCGGCCAGTACGGCGGGATCGGCTATCTGAACGCCGACTGGTCGTACCACTACTTCCGCGGCGCGATGCCGGGCGGCCGGATCAACGTCGGTCTGCCGTACTACAGCCGCGGCTTCAAGAACGTCACCGGCGGCACCAACGGCCTCTGGGGCACCGCGTCCGCGACCACCTGCCCGGTGGGCTCGGGTCTGACCGCGTGCGGTGACGGCGCCGTCGGCATCGACAACATCTGGAACGACAAGGACGACGCGGGCAAGGAGTCCCCGGCGGGCTCGAACCCGATGTGGCACGCCAAGAACCTGGAGAAGGGCATCGTGCCCGACTACCTCTCCAAGTACGGCGTGAAGGACACCGCGCTCCAGGGCACCTACACCCGCAACTACAGCTCCACCCTGGTGGCGCCGTGGCTGTGGAACGACACCAAGAAGGTGTTCCTCTCCACCGAGGACGAGCAGTCGGTGGGCGCCAAGGCCGACTACATCGTCAACCAGGGCGCCGGCGGCGCGATGATCTGGGAGCTCGCGGGCGACTACAAGTGGGACGCGACCGCCAACGGCGGCAAGGGCCAGTACGTGCCGGGCTCGACGCTGACCTCGCTGATGTACGACAAGTTCAAGGCGGCCTCGCCGTACGGTGCGACCCGCTCGACGATCGCGCTGCCGCAGCAGACCCTGCCGATCGACGTGTCGTTCACCAACTTCGCGCTGGGTGACTCCAACTACCCGATCAACCCGAAGATCCACATCGTCAACAACTCGGCGCTGACCCTGCCGGGCGGCACCGAGTTCCAGTTCGACTACAGCAACTCGGCTCCGGGCAACGCCAAGGACCAGTCCGGCTTCGGGCTCCAGGTCATCAAGCAGGACAACCCGGGCCCGGGCAACGTGGGCGGCCTCAAGGGCACCTACAACCGGGTGTCGGTCAAGCTGCCGGGCTGGCAGTCGCTGGCGCCGGGCGCGTCGATCGACATGGACTTCGTCTACTACCTGCCGGTGACGACCCCGTCCAACTGGACGGTCAACGTCGGCGGCACGCTGTACGGCCTGAAGGGCGACCTGACCCGGGGCGCCGTGGACGGTGGCACCCCGTCGCCGACCCCGACCCCGACGGCCACCGCGACCGTGTCGCCGACCGCCTCGCCGACCGCCACCGCCACCGCGACTGCGACCGCCACGGCGACCGCGACCGCCACGCCGACCCCGGGTGCCTGCACGGGCGCGCCGAGCTGGGACGCGGACACCTCCTACGCGAGCACCACCAAGGTGTCGTGGAAGGGCCACTACTACCAGAACAAGTGGTGGACCAAGGGCGACGACCCCAGCGCCAGCGGTGCCTGGGGGGTCTGGAGCGACCTCGGGACCTGCTGATCGGTCGATCCGATGAGCATGGCTCTCTGAGGTGAGAGACGGCGGTGGCGGTGCACCCGGTCGGGGGGTGCGCCGCCACCGCTGCCGTCTGCCCGGGGAGACCCCGGACCGGGCGTCAGGGGGCTTCGGGCGTCAGCGCGGACGGGCGTCAGGCCGCGTCGACCTTGAGGTCGCGCAGCAGCTTGGCGACGTGCCCGGTGGCCTTCACGTTGTACAGGGCGTGCTCGACCTTGCCCTGCTCGTCGACGATCACGGTGGAGCGGATCACGCCGGTCACCGTCTTGCCGTACAGCTTCTTCTCGCCGAACGCGCCGTACGCCTCCAGCACCGCCTTCTCCGGGTCGGAGAGCAGGGTGACCTTGAGGTTCTCCGCCTCACGGAACTTGCCGAGCTTCTCCGGCTTGTCCGGCGAGATGCCGATGACGTCGTACCCGGCGCCGGCGAAGACCTCCAGGTTGTCGGTGAAGTCGCAGGCCTGCTTGGTGCAGCCGGGGGTGAGCGCGGCCGGGTAGAAGTAGACGATCACCTTGCGGCCGAGGTGGTCGGCAAGGGACACCTGCGTGCCGTCGGCGTCGGGCAGGCTGAAGGCCGGCGCGGTGTCACCGGGCTGGAGACGCTCACTCACGGTTGGACTCTCCTGGTGCGTGGACGGGCGGTCGTACCACGGCAAACTTACCTCCGATGGTGGGTGGGGCCGCGCGGCCCTGCTCGGCAGCTGACAAACTGGTTCAGTCGTACAGGACAACATCAGTGAATTGGGGTGGCCCGAGTGGGCGAGGCGAGCACGAAGGACAAGTCGACGCGGACGACCGCCCAGATCGAGGCGGACATCTCCCGGACCCGCACCCAGCTGGCGGCGACCCTGGACGAGCTCGCCATGCGTGTCCACCCGAGCACCATCACCGCCCAGGCCAAGGCGAAGGCCGTGGCCGCCGTGGAGGAGAAGGCCGGCCGGGCGTACGTGGCGGCCAACGGCGCCGTCGAGAAGCTCAGGGCCCAGTTCGTGGACGAGAAGGGGCAGCCACGCAAGGAGCGGATCGTCCCGGCCGCGCTGGTCGGCGTCGGCCTGGTGCTGCTGGTCGCCTCGGCCCGGAAGCGCCGCAAGGGCTGACCCGCGGAAGCGCGGGCCCGCGGGGGGCTCACGAGGGGCCGGGCGCGTGCGCGCCCGGCCTCCCGGATGCCGGGCCGGCGTCACACCGGTCACCCCGGGGCGGTACCTTCGGGGTCGTGAGTACGAACGACGAACCGACCCGGCAGTCCGCTTCGCCCGAGCACGACTCCCCGCGCCACGACCGGCTCGGCGAGAAGCTGCCGATCAAGATGCTGCACGACCGCGTCCTGGTGAAGACCGAGGGCAGCGAGGGCGAGCGCCGCTCGACCGGCGGCATCCTCATCCCCGCCACCGCCGAGCTGTCCAAGCGCTGCACCTGGGCGGAGGCCGTCGCGGTCGGCCAGAGCGTGCGCTCGGTGGAGCCCGGCGACCGGGTCCTCTACGACCCCGAGGACAAGCTGGAGGTCGAGGTGCGCGGCGCCACCTATGTGCTGCTGCGCGAGCGCGACCTGCACGCGGTGGCCGCGATGCGGTTCGGCGACACCGAGGGCTCGACCGGGCTCTACCTCTGAGCCTCTGAGCTTTGAGCCTCTGAGCCTCTGGGCCCAGGGCGCTGGTCCGGGCGCTCCGAGTCGCCCGGACCCTCCGGCGGGGCTTCCGACCGGTGACGACCCGGCGTTGTCAGTGGGCGGCAGTAAAGTCCCGGCATGACCAGCCGCATGCCTCTGATCAGTGATGAGCAGCGTCGCGCCCGGGTGGGGCGGCGGCACCTGCTGGCGCCCGCGGAGCGGGCCGCGGCCGTCGAGGAGGTGGCCGGCGCGGTCGTCGGGCTGCACGCCTCCGACGCGGCGACGGTGTACCTGTCGGCCTGCGCGCGGCTGGCGGAGCCCTCGGCGGCGGAGGTGGAGGGGGCACTCTACGAGGACGTCACGCTGGTGAAGCTGCTGTCGATGCGGCGGACGATGTTCGCGGTGACGGAGGAGTTCGCGCCGTATGTGAGCGCGTCGAGCGCGCGGGCGATCGCCGCCCGGGAGCGGGCCACGCTGCTCAAGCACCTGCGGGAGTTCGCCGAGGGCTGGGACGAGCGGCGGCTGGCCGAGACGGAGCGCGCGGTGCTGGCGGCGCTGGAGCGGCGCGGCGAGGCGACGACCGGCGAACTCGGCGCGGACGTCCCGGCGTTGCGCGAGACGATGCTGATGTCGGCGGGCAAGCCGTACGAGGCGAAGCAGAGCGTGGGCAGCCGGCTGCTGCGGCTGCTGGCCTCGGACGGGCACGTGCGGCGGTGCCGTCCGCGCGGGTCCTGGCTGAGCAGCAGCTATCCGTGGGCGCCGGTGCCGCCGTGGCGGGACGTGCCGGTGCGGGAGGCGAAGGCCGAGGTGGTGCGGCGCTGGCTGGCGGCGTACGGGCCGGCCACGGTCGAGGACGTGAAGTGGTGGACGGGCTGGACGCTTGGGGACACCCGCAAGGCGCTGGCGGACGTCGCGGCGGAGGACGTCCGGCTGGCGGGCGGGGTGGCCGGGCTGGTGCTGCCGGGGGACGCGGAACGGGTGGTGGAGCCCGAGCCGTGGGCGGCGCTGCTGCCGGGCCTGGACCCGACCACGATGGGCTGGCGGGTGCGGGACTGGTACCTGCGGGCGGAGGACGTCCCGGCGCTGTTCGACCGGGCGGGCAACGCCGGCCCGACGGTCTGGTGGTGCGGCCGGGTGGTGGGCGGCTGGGCGCAGCGCCCCGACGGTGAGGTGGTGTGGCGGCTGTTCTCGGACCTCGGGGCGGAGGCGGAGGCGGCGATCGGGGCGGAGGCGGCGCGGCTGGCGGGCTGGCTCGGCGAGGTGCGGGTGACGCCGCGGTTCCGGACGCCGCTGGAGCGGGAGTTGGTGTCGGGGGTGTAGCGGTCGCTGCGGTGCGTCACCGTCCGGCGCGTCACGGCCCGGCCGGTGGGGTGGAGCCGGCGGCGGGTGCGGTGGCGGTCGCGGTGGGCGGGGCGGTCGGCCGGGGCGAGGTGGGCCGGCTGGTGGGGGTCGGCTGTGTCGGGGTGGGCGCGGTCGGGCTGGGCGCCTGCGGGGTCTGGTTCGTCGTCGGCTCGGGGACCGCGGTGGGCTGGGTGGTCGGGGCGGTGGGCGGCTCCGGGGTGCCGGGCGGCGCGGTCGTGGCGGTGGCGCTCGGGGAGGAGGAAGGCGAGACGGTGGCGGTGGCCGTCGGGCCGCTGCTCTGGCCGGTGCCGTGGCCCGGCTGGAGGTCGAAGTGCTGGACGGCGGTGCCGTCCAGGGCGTCGGACATGTAGGCGGTCCAGATCCGGGTGGGGAAGGCGCCGCCGTTGATCCGGGTGAGGCCCGCGGTGCCGGCCAGCGGCTCCTTGGCGTGGGTCTTCGGGTTCTCCCGGAACAGGCCGACGGTGGTGGCGAGTTCGGGGGTGAAGCCGGCGAACCAGGCGGAGAGGTTGGAGTCGGTGGTGCCGGTCTTGCCGGCGGCGGGGCGGCCGAGGTCGAGGGCGGCGGCACCGGTGCCGCGCGGGCCGACGACGTCGCGCAGCACGTCGGTGACGGCGTCGGCGGTGCCCCGGTCGAGCGCGGTGGTGGGGACGTGCTCGGGCATCTTGGGGACGTCGATGGAGCCGGAGTCGGCGTTGAGGCGTTCGAGTTTGACCACGGACCACGGGGCGTACGCCGCACCGTGGTTGGCGAAGGCGGCGTAGGCGCCGGCCAGGTCGAGGGCGCTGGGGGTGGCGGTGCCGAGGGTCATCGAGGTGTTGGCCGGGTCCATGCCGGGGACGTTGTCGGGGATGCCGAGCCGGACGGCGGTCTCCCGGACGTGTGCGAGTCCGGCGTCCACCCCCTCCTGCGCGTACACCGAGTTGACGGACTTCGTCATGGCGTAGCGCAGGGTGATGTTGCCGTAGTCGATGTCGTCCTCGTTGGGCGGGGCGTAGGGAGTGGGGCCACCGGTGACCGGGCGTTCGCTGGTGCCGTCGTAGCGGGTCTCGGTGGTGATCGGGCGGCCGTCGCCGCTGCTGCGGCCGGAGTCGAGCCCGGCGGCGAGGTCGATGGGCTTGAAGGTGGAGCCGATCTGGTTGTCCTGGCGCAGGGCGTCGTTGTAGGGCTGCTTGGCGTAGTCCGGGCCGCCGTAGACGGCGACGACGCGGCCGTTGCCGGGTTCGACGGAGGCGCCGGCGACGCGGACGTCGGTGTCGGTACCGGGCCGGGCCCTGGGGTCCAGTTCGTCGGTGAGTTCCTGTTGGACGGCGTGGACGAAGGCGTCCTGCTTGTTCTTGTCGAAGGTGGTGGTGATGCGCCAGCCGCCGGCCTTGAGGGTGGAGGTGTCGACGATCCCGGCGGAGGTCAGGTAGTCGTCGGCGACGCCGACGAGGTAGCCGGCCTGGCCGCTGAGGCCGGTGGCGGGCTGCGGGTCGATCGGGTCGGGGAAGGCGGTGGCGGCGCGGTCGGCCGGGCTGAGGAAGCCGAGTTGGACCATGCCGTCGAGGGTGTAGTTCCAGCGGGCGACGGCCTTGTCGCGGTTGGCCGGGGTGGCGGTCTTCACGTCGTAGGCGCTGGGGGCCTGGAGCAGGGCGGCGAGGTAGGCGCCCTGGGCGAGGGTGAGGTGGGAGACGTCGGTGCCGTAGTAGGCGTGGGCGGCGCTCTGGATGCCGTAGGCGTTGCGGCCGAAGTAGCTGCTGTTGAGGTACCCGGCGAGGATCTCGTTCTTGTCGCGCTGCTGGTCGACCTTGAGGGCGATGAACAGTTCGCGGCCCTTGCGGGAGATGGTCTGGTCCTGCGTCAGGTAGTAGTTCTTGACGTACTGCTGGGTGATGGTGGAGCCGCCCTGCATGCCCTTGCCGAGGAGGGTGTTCCAGCCGGCCCGGAGCATGCCCTTCAGGTCGATGCCGCGGTTCTGGTAGAAGGTGCGGTCCTCGGCCGAGACGACGGCGTGCTGGATGTCGGGCGGGATCCGGTCGATCGTCACGTCGGTCCGGTTGACGGCGCCGGTGCGGGCGATCTCGGTGGTGCCGTCGGAGTAGAGGTAGATGTTGTTCTGCGCGACGGCGTGGGCGTTGGGGTCGGGCACCGGGACGAGGACGTAGAGCACCGCGAAGGCGCCGACGGCGAGCAGCAGGACGGTGGTGAGGGCGCCGAGGGTGACCCGCCAGGTGGGCAGGAGCCGGCGCCAGAACGGGAGGGCGCGTCGGGCCTGGCGGCGAGCGGCACGTTTGGCCCGGCGGCGGGTGCGGCGATCTGCCCTCATGGTCATGCCGCGATTATGTGCTATTTGATCCGGAATCAGGCCCTTCTCTTTTGGCCCAACGGCCGTGGCGGCCGGGTTTGGTTCCGTTCGTCCGGAGTCGGTGGCGGGCGGGGCCGGGGCCTGCTCCGGGCCGGGGTGGGGGAAGGGCGGAAAACCCGGTGCGCGGGGTGATCGTCGGAGGTACGGTGAAAGGTGCAAACCACATAGCGCACCCACTTCGTGCAGCTCCGCCCGCCCTGCCCGGCACCCCCGGGTGGTGCCGGTCGGAGCCGGTCCGGCGTGCGCTGACGCCTACGGGCCGATGCTTGCCCGTATTTGTCGACAAGGAGACAATATGCCGAATGTCGAACCCCCTGAGACGCGGCTCGGGCCCCCTCCCGATCCGGCCGGTCCGGTCGGCCTCTACCTGGCCGTCGCCCGGGGAGCCTTCCGGCGCTACTCCACCTACCGGGCCGCCACCCTGGCCGGCGCCTTCACCAACACCGTCTTCGGCTTCATCCTCGCCTACACCTTCGTGGCCCTCTGGCAGGCCCGCCCCGGGCTCGGCGGCTACGACCAGAGCCAGGCCGTCACCTACATCTGGGTCAGCCAGGCGCTGCTGGTCACCGTCGCGGTCTGGGGCGGCGGGTTCCAGGACGACGTCCAGGACCGCTTCCGCAGCGGCGACATCGCCATCGACCTCTACCGCCCGGTGGACTTCCAGGGCTGGTGGCTGGCCACCGACCTCGGCCGGGCCGGCTTCCACCTGGTCACCCGCGGTGCGGTGCCCATGGTCGCGGGTGCGCTGGTCTTCCGCATCCGACTGCCCGAGCAGCCGCTGACCTGGGTGTTCTTCCTGTTCTCCGTGTTTCTCGCGGTGGTGGTCAGCTTCGGGCTGCGCTTCCTGGTCTCGCTCACCGGCTTCTGGCTGCACGACTCGGAGGGGGTCCGCTCGGTGATGCTGGTGGTGTCGATGTTCTTCTCCGGGATGCTGCTGCCGCTCTCGCTCTTCCCCGGCCGGCTCGGTGACCTCGCGCCCGTGCTGCCGTGGGCCGCGCTGGTACAGGTGCCGACCGACGTCTTCCTGGAGCGCTCGACCGGGGCGGGGCTGCTCGGCCCGCTCGGCTTCCAACTCGCCTGGGCCGCGGTGCTGCTCGCCGCCGGCCGGGCCGTCCAACTGCTCGCGACCCGCAAGGTGGTGGTCCAGGGTGGCTGACCTGACGACAGCGGCCGACCGGGCGGCGTCAGACCCGGCGGCAGCGGCCGACCGGGCCTCGTGGGCCGCCGGGACCTCGTGGACCGACCCGACGACCGGGACCCTGCTGGGCCGGACGCGCTGGGCGCTGAGCTGCTGGCGGCTCACCGCCGGGATGTGGATGCGCGCGATGATGTCGTACCGGGCCTCGTTCCTGCTGATGCTGGTCGCCAGCATCGCCGTCACCTCGCTGGACTTCGTCGTGGTCGTGCTGATGTTCCAGCACACCGACCGGCTCGGCGGCTGGACCCTGCCGGAGCTCGGCTTCCTCTACGGCACCTCCGGCTTCGCGCTCGGCACCGCCAACCTGCTGGTCGGCTCGATCGAGGGCCTCGGCCAGCGGATCAAGGCCGGGACGCTGGACACCGTGCTGATCCGGCCCGCACCCGCGCTCGCCCAGCTCTGCGCGGAGCGCTTCTCGCTGCGGCGGCTCGGCCGTCCGCTCCAGGCGCTGGCGGTGCTGGCCTGGGCCCTGCCCGCGCTGGACGTCTCCTGGACCTGGGACCGGGTGCTGCTCGTGCCCGTCCTGCTGGTCTGCGGCACGGCCATCTTCGGGGCGATCTTCGTCGGCGGCGCGACCTTCCAGTTCTGGTGGGGAGAGGCCAAGGAACTGCAGAACTCCTTCACCTACGGCGGCGCGACGCTGCTGCACTACCCGCCGACCGTCTTCGCCAAGGAAATGGTGGCGGGCGTGGTCTTCGGCGTCCCGCTGGCCTTCGTCAACTGGCTGCCCGCCCTGCGCATCCTCGACCGGCCCGACCCGCTCGGCCTGCCCGCCGCCTTCCAGTACGCCTCGCCGCTCGCGGCGGCGCTCAGCCTGGCCGCAGCCGGCCTGGCCTGGCGCGCGGGGCTGCGGGCGTACCGCGGTACCGGCAGCTGACGGCTGCTCGCTTCCCTCGTCCCCTCTGAACGGAGAACTCCCATGGCACTGATCGAACTCGAAGACGTCCGCCGCACCTTCACCGTCCGCGCCAAGGCCGGCCGGCTGAAGCGGGAGAAGCGCGAGGTGCGCGCGGTGGACGGGCTGAGCTTCGGCATCGAGGCCGGCGAGTGCGTCGGCTACATCGGCCCCAACGGCGCCGGCAAGTCCACCACCATCAAGATGCTCACCGGCATCCTGGTACCCACCGGCGGGCGGCTGCGGGTCGCCGGAGTGGACCCGGCCCGGGAGCGGGTCACCCTCGCCCGGCGGATCGGCGTCGTCTTCGGCCAGCGCACCACGCTCTGGTGGGACCTGCCGCTGCGCGACTCCTACGAACTCGCCCGCCGCATCTACCGCATCCCCGACCAGCGATATCGCGCCAACCTGGAACGCTGCGTCGAACTGCTCGACCTCGGCGCGCTGCTGGACACCCCGGTACGGCAGCTCTCGCTCGGCCAGCGGATGCGCGGCGACCTCGCGGCGGCGCTGCTGCACGACCCGCAGGTGCTCTACCTGGACGAGCCCACCATCGGGCTGGACGTGGTCAGCAAGGGCAAGGTGCGCGAGTTCCTGCGCGAGGTCAACCGGGAGCAGGGGACCACCGTGCTGCTCACCACCCACGACCTGACCGACATCGAGCAGCTCTGCGACCGGGTGATGGTGATCGACCACGGCCGGGTCGTCTACGACGGCGGGCTGGACGGTCTGCACGCGGCCGGTGAGAGCGAGCGGACCCTGGTCGTCGACCTCGCCGAGGCCCGTCCGGCGATCGAGGTGGCCGGTGCGCGGGTGGTGAAGGTGGAGGGCCCGCGCCAGTGGCTGGCCTTCCCGGCCCAGCAGAGTGCCGCCCCGATCGTGGCCGCGGTCGCGGACCGCTACCCGCTGGTCGACCTCTCGGTCCGCGAGCCCGCCATCGAGGACGTGATCGCCCGGATGTACGCCGAGGTCGCGATCGGCTGACCGGGCCCGCGCCGCGGGCGGAGCGCGCCCGGCCGGGCGGGGCCGGGCGCGTGGCCGCTCGTCGGTGTGCGTCGGTATGCGTCGGCGGGCGTCGGTGTGCGTCGGCGGGTTGGCAGCGCGTGTCGGCGGGTGGCGGCGGTTGAGGGCGCGTAAGGGCGGTTGGCGGCGCTCGAAGCGTTCGCCCGGCGTGCTCAGGTGGGGCACGCCGTCCGCTCGCGCCGGGCAACGGGCAGACTGGCGGGGTGAGTGACGAAGCCTTCAGCGGGACCGGCCCCGGGGTCCGGTTCACCGCGGCCGATGAGGAGAAGAGACGTGGCGTCCGCCGGATGAAGACCTTCGCGACCGGCCTGCTGGCCTTCGCGACCCTGGTCTTCGCCCTCGCCACCTGGGCGCAGGCGGCCGGCGCCGGCGCCTGGGCGGGCTATGTGGCGGCGGCCGCCGAGGCGGGGATGGTCGGCGCGCTCGCCGACTGGTTCGCCGTGACGGCGCTGTTCCGACGCCCCTTCGGCCTGCCGATCCCGCACACCGCGATCATCCCGACCAAGAAGGACGCCTTCGGCCGGTCGCTCGGCGACTTCGTCGGCGACAACTTCCTCTCCGGGCACGTGGTGCGCGGCCGGCTCGCCGCGCTCGGCATCGCGCGCCGGCTGGGGGAGTGGCTGGCCGCCCCCGGCAGCGCCGAGCGGGTCACCAAGGAGGCGTCGGCGGCGCTGCGCGGGGTGCTCGCGGTGCTGCGGGACGACGACGTGCAGGCGGTCGTCGGCGAGGCGGTGACCAGACGGGCCGCCGCCACCTCGGTCGCCGAGCCGATGGGCCGGATGCTCGGCAAGGTCGTCGCCGACGGCGGCCACCACGGGGTCGTCGACCTGATCGCGGTACGGGCGCACGGCTGGCTGACCGAGAACCACGAGGAGGTCATCCAGCGGGTCACCCAGAAGACCCCGGGCTGGACGCCCCGGTTCATCGACCACCAGGTCGGCGAGCGGGTCTACAAGGAGCTGATGCGGTTCGTCACCGACATCCGGGACGACCAGGACCACCCCGCGCGCGGCGCCATCGACAACTTCCTCGCCGACTTCGCCACCGAGTTGCAGACCGACCCGGAGACCATCGCCCGGGTCGAGCGGGCCAAGGCCGATCTGCTGGCCCGCTCCGAGGTGCAGGACCTGATCGCCTCCACCTGGGCCGCCGTTCGCACCCTGGTGCTGAACGCCGCCGAGGACGAGGACAGCGAACTGCGCCGACGCATCCGCGAGGGCGTGCGCGACTTCGGCGCCCGTCTGGTCACCGACCGGAAGCTCCAGGCCAAGGTGGACGGCTGGCTCCAGGACGCCGCCCAGTACCTGGTGGAGACCTACCGCGCCGAGATCACCTCGCTGATCTCCGAGACGGTCGCGGGCTGGGACGCCGACGACGCCTCCCGCAAGATCGAGGCCAACGTCGGCCGCGACCTGCAGTTCATCCGGATCAACGGCACCGTGGTCGGCGCCCTGGCCGGTCTGCTCATCCACACCGTGGCCGTCGCCCTCGGGGGGTGACTTAGGCTTGCGCCCCGCACTGTCCTCGCGGACGGTGCGGATACTGCGGACACTGCTGATACGCGCGTAGAGGAAGAAGGGCACCACCGTGGTCCAGCCGGACGGAAGTCGGATCGGAACCCCCAGCGGAAGCGACGGCGCGAACGCCGCCGGAAACCGGGGCATCGAGGCGTTCATCGCCGGGATGCCGAAAGCGGAACTGCACGTCCACCACGTCGGATCGGCCTCGCCGCGGGTGGTCGCCGAACTGGCCGCCCGCTACCGCGGCCACGCGAAGGTGCCGACCGACCCCGCGGCCCTCGCCGAGTACTTCAGCTTCACCGACTTCGCGCACTTCATCGAGGTCTACCTGAGCGTCGTCGACCTGATCCGCGACGCCGAGGACGTCCGCGCGCTGACCTACGGCGTCGCCGAGGACATGGCCCGGCAGAACATCCGGTACGCCGAGCTGACCGTCACCCCGTACTCCTCGGTCAGCCGGGGCATCCCGGACGTCGCCTTCATGGAGGCCATCGAGGACGCCCGGGTGCGGGCCGAGAAGGACCTCGGCGTCGTGCTCCGCTGGTGCTTCGACATCCCCGGTGAGGCCGGTCTGGCCGCCGCCGAGGAGACCGCCCGCCTCGCCGTGGACCTCGCCCCCGAGGGCCTGGTCAGCTTCGGCCTCGGCGGCCCGGAGATCGGCGTGCCGCGCCCGCAGTTCAAGCCGTACTTCGACCGGGCGCGGGCGGCCGGCCTGCGCAGCGTCCCGCACGCGGGCGAGACCACCGGCCCGGAGACGGTCTGGGACGCGCTGCGGGTGCTCGGCGCCGAGCGCATCGGCCACGGCACGCAGGCCGTGCGGGACCGGGCGCTGCTGGACCACCTCGGCGAGCACCGGATTCCGCTGGAGGTCTGCCCGACCTCCAACATCGCCACCCGGGCGGTGGAGCGGATCGAGGAGCACCCGATCAGGCAGATGGTCGACGCGGGGCTGCTGGTCACCGTCAACAGCGACGACCCGCCGATGTTCGGGACCGACCTCAACACCGAGTACGCGGTGGCGGCCCGACTGCTGGACCTGGACGAGGCCGGGGTCTCGGCACTGGCGCGCAACGCCGTCGAGGCGTCCTTCCTGGACGCGGCCGGGAAGGCCAGGATCGTCGGCGAGATCGACGCCCACCTGGCCGGGTGGCAGCGGGGCTGACCTGCCCGTTCCGGCCTCGCCGGGTTTCTCCGGGTGGTCTTCCGTTCCTCTGCCGTGCGGCCTTCCACCCTCTACCGCGTGATCCTCCACCGCCCCGCCGGCTGTTGCCCGCGGGGCGGTTCGCTGTCGGCCGCACCCCCTGGTGTCATGGTGGCGCCACTCCGGCGGTGGTGGTGCCAAAAAGGTCTGGCCGTGGCGCCACGGGTGTGCCACGATGGCGTCATGGACCTCTCCCCGTACGTCGACAACCTCCGGCACGAGCTCGCGGTGGCGGCGGGCGCGGGTGGCGACGACGCCCGCGCCCTCGCCGAGCGGCTCACCCTGCCCCTGGAGTCGGCCGTCCGGCTCACTCTGCTCAACGCGCTCTCCGCGGCCGTGACCGAGATCACCCGTGACCTCGCCCCCGGCTCGGTCGACGTGCGGCTGCGTGGGCTCGATCCCGAGTTCGTGGTGACGGTGCCCCCGTCGCCGGAGCCGTACGAGAGTCCCAGGGGGGTGGTGTCATCCATGGTGCCACCCGTGCCACCGGCGGCCCCGTTGGCGCCGGACTTGGACGACAGCAACACCGCCCGGATCAACTTCCGCCTCCCCGGTCACCTCAAGAGCAGGGCGGAGGAGGCCGCCGGGCAGGAGGGGCTCTCGGTCAACGCCTGGCTCGTCCGGGCCGTCGCCGCCGCCCTGGAGCCGGGGGAGCCCGCCGCCCGCACCCCCGGCCGTACCCGCCCGGGAGTCGGGCAGGGCTACACGGGCTGGGTCCACTAGCCCGGGATCCGCCGCGCTCCGCCAGCAAGCGAGTCACTTCTCTTCCACGTCACCCCCGCTCCCACCAGCGGGAACACACACCAGAGCCAAGAGGACGGGACAGCCATGCCTACTTTCGACACCCCCGACGCGATCTCCGCCATCCTCGAATTCGACATCGGGTCGGTCCGGATCATCGCGAGCAAGCGCATCGACACGGTCGTCGAGGTGCGGCCCGCGGACGGCACCGTGGAGGCGGACATCCGGGCCGCACAGCAGACCAAGGTCACCTACGCGAGCGGCAGGCTGTCGGTGAAGGGGCCGAAGAAGCGCTCGCTGTTCGGCCGGACGGGCTCGATCGATGTCACCGTCGAGCTGCCGGCCGGCTCCGAGGTGCACGGCAACTCGCCGATGGCGGACTTCATCTGCGAAGGCCTGCTCGGTGACTGCCGGCTGAAGACGTCCCTCGGCAACATCCAGGTCGAGCAGGCCGCCACCGTCGAGCTGAAGGTCGACCACGGCGACATCCGGCTGGAGCAGGCGAGCGGGGACGCCGAGATCGCCGGGTCGGGCCGGGTCCGGATCGGCGAGGTCGGCGGCGCGGTGACGGTGAAGAACGGCAACGGGGAGACGGAGATCGGCGAGGTGCGCGGCAACCTGCGGGCCAACGCCTCCAACGGACGGATCGACGTCGGGGTCGCGCATGCGGACGTGGACGCCAAGACGGCCCACGGCGGCATCCGGATCGCCGAGGTGACGCGCGGCCGGGTGGTCCTGCAGACCAGCGTGGGGGACTTGGAGGTCGGCATCCGCGAGGCGACGGCAGCCTGGATCGACGTGCACTCCCAGATCGGCGGCGTGCGCAACTCCCTCGGTCCGGTGGAGGGGCCGGGTGAGGCACGGGAGACCGTCGAGGTGCGGGCGCGGACGCAGGTCGGCGACATCGTGATCCGGCGTTCCTGAGCATCCGTCACAGAGAAGGCAGCGAGACCGTCATGACCTCAGCGCCCAGCCCGCCCACGTCGACCGCGGCGATCTCCGCCGTCGGTCTGAGCAAGTCCTACGGCGACAGAGCGGTGCTCACCGGCATCGATCTGCACATCCCCGAGGGCACGGTGTTCGCCCTGCTCGGGCCGAACGGCGCGGGCAAGACCACCACCGTGCAGATCCTCTCGACCCTCATCCCGGCCGACGGGGGGACGGCCCGGGTGGCGGGCCACGACCTGGTCCGGGAGAGCGACGCCGTCCGGACCGCGATCGGCGTCACCGGCCAGTTCTCGGCCGTGGACAACCTGCTCACCGCCGAGGAGAACCTGCTGCTGATGGCGGACCTCAACCACCTCGGCCGTCGGGAGGGGCGGAGGCGGGCGGTGGAGCTGCTGCGGAGGTTCGACCTGACGGGGGCGGCGGCCAAGCCGGTCGTCACGTTCTCGGGCGGGATGCGGCGCAAACTGGACCTGGCGATGACGCTGGTCGGCGATCCGCGGATCATCTTCCTCGACGAGCCGACGACGGGGCTGGACCCGCGCAGCCGGCGGACGATGTGGGAGATCATCCGGGGGCTGGTGGCCGACCACGGCGTCACGATCTTCCTGACCACGCAGTACCTGGAGGAGGCCGACCAACTGGCCGACCGGATCGCGGTGCTGGACGGCGGCCGGATCGTCGCCGAGGGGACGGCGGACGAGCTGAAGCGGCTGATCCCGGGCGGCCACATCCGGCTCCGGTTCGCGGACGCGGGGGAACTCGCCGCGGCGGCCCGCCTGTTCGACTACGCCACGGCGGACGACGAGGCGCTCACCCTGGACATCCCCGGCGACAACTCCGTCCTCACCGTGAAGGCCGTGTTCGACGCGCTCGACAACGCGTCCGTCCGCGCGGAGTCGCTCACCGTGCACGTCCCCGACCTGGACGACGTGTTCCTCACCCTGACCGGGGAAGGCGCCGCCCGATGAGCACCATGAGCTATGCCGTCAGCGACTCGCTGACGATGCTGCGACGCAACCTGAAGCACGCGGTGCGGTATCCGTCCATGACGTTCGCGGTCGTGATGATGCCCGTGATGATGCTGCTGCTGTTCAACTACGCGTACGGCGGGGCCCTCGGCGAGGGGATCGGCGGCGGCAAGTACATCGACTACGTGACGCCCGGCATCGTCCTGATGGCGGCGACCTCGGGCGCTCTCGTCACCGCGGTCGGCGTCTGTGTGGACATGACCGAGGGGATCGTCAACCGCTTCCGGACGATGGCGATATCCCGTTCGGCGTTCCTCACCGGGCATGTCGTCGGCAGCCTGATCCAGACGGTGATCGGCCTCGTGCTCGTCATCGGCGCGGCCTTCGCGACGGGGTTCCGTCCCGACGCCACCCCGGTGGAGTGGCTCGCGGCCATTGGGCTGCTGGTCTTCGTGACCCTCGCCCTGACCTGGCTGGCGGCCGGCATCGGTCTGGTCGCCAAGACCCCCGAGAGCGCCAGCAACATCCCGATGCCGCTCCAGTTCCTGCCCTTCATCGGCAGCGCCATCGTCCCGCCCGACTCCATGCCGACCGCCCTGCGCTGGTTCGCCGAGTACCAGCCCTTCACCCCGATCATCGAGACCCTCCGGGGCCTCCTGATGGGCACCCCCATCGGCACCAGCGCCCTCAGCGCCCTCGCCTGGTGCCTCGCCCTGACCCTCACCGGCTACCTCTGGGCCCGCACGGTCTTCCACCGCACCGCGCGGCGGTAGGCGCCTCGCGGGTGCTCGTCGCGGATCAGGTGCTCGGCGCCGGGGTGCAGCCCCGGCAATGGCCTTTTCTCAGCGAGGGTTGAGAGGCGCATCGGCTGCCTCGCGTCCACCTCCCGGTCCTCTCGTCTGCTGCGGTGGAGCGAACGCCGGAAGTGATTCGAGTGCGAACGGCATGCATGGGGTACTTCCCGTGCGGCTGGGCGGTCGCCCGGTCGCACCGATCTGACGGGAGTCACCCATGCGACGTGCGGTAACTGTGTTCGGAGCCCTGGCCGCGGCGGGGATGATGGCGCTCGCCGTGCCCACCTCGGCCTCGGCGGCCCACGGCACCTTCGTCTTCGGCGGCGGGCAGGTGGTCGAGAACCCGAGCGGGTGTGTCAATGCCGATATCTGGCCGCTCATCCTCCACAACCGCACGAACGAGTACGCCGTGGTCTACAGCGGCCCGAACTGTACGGGTGACGTCCTGACGGTCGTTCCCCCGGGCGGCCGGACGACCCAGGAGTTCGGCTCAAGCGTGTACGTCGCCTGACCGTACGCGGTTCCAGCCGAGGCCGGCCCGGCATCGCGGGCCGGCCTCACTGTGTGTGGCCGCAGGTGCCATGGGAGCATCGGCGAGGCCGACCGGGGCCGGGGCGGGCCGGGTGGCGGTCACTCCCTGGCGTTAACTTTCGTGTGGGGATCACTCGTTCGACGGATGGGTGGCTTGGTCATGCCGATCCGGCCGTGGTCGGGTGTCGGCATGACCACCACCGCAATTCGGCGGCTCGTCGCCTCCGCCGCTGTCGCCGTCGTCATCACCACCACCCTGGGGGCCGCCCCTGCGACACGGCCGGCCTCGGCCGACTCGCTCGGCCTCCTTCAGCTCTCCGTCACCCGTGACGAGGACGGCTCCCTCGTGGAGGACTTCGTCCTCACCTGCGACCCGAACGGCGGCACCCACCCCGATCCGGACGCCGCCTGCGCAGCCCTGACCGCAGCCGACGGAGACTTCGACCGCCTTGTCGGCGATCCGGACCGCTTCTGTCCCGACTACTACGACCCGGTCACCGCCGACGCCGAGGGCGAGTGGAACGGCCAACGGGTCGCCTGGCAGAAGACCTTCACCAACCAGTGCTTCCTGGAGCGCGCCACGACCCCGGTCTTCTGAGGCCGAGGACGCCCCGCATCAGCAGCCCGGCCCTCCGTCGAAGGACGGAGGGCCGGGCTGCTGGCGTGTCACGGTAAAGAGGATCGGATTGGAGTCGATGTCATCCTGCTCGGTCGCATGCAACTCCAGCACAGTGTCTGACGTGGAGTCAGGAGTACGTAGACCTCCTGGCGCGCCGGGCCGGGGGCTTTGAAGGTGCGACGAATCCGGCCCTGCGGAAAGTTCTGATGCGAAATCGTTACTACTTGCAGAGGGCCGCAAGTGCTGCCGATTTGCGCAGAATCTGCGCCCGGTATCGACCGAGTCCTCCAGGAGTTTCGTGGCTGACGGTCATCGCATGATCGCTGTGGGGTTTCGGGCTCGTTGCCCCGTGCGGATGTGACTGTCAGTATGACGAACGGCACCGGCGGTCAGCCGGTGCCGTTCTAGTGACCGGGCTCGGCGTTGCAGCGCTGGAGTCCCGATCCCGCCACCGACCCGTAACAGAAGGAGAAGTGATGGCGGATCTCACCACCCCCGCACTGCGGGTGCGTTCAAAGATAGCGCGATCTGTCGCGATAGCAGGACTGGCCGTTGCGGCAGCGGTTGCCGCGGCCCCGGCGGCAACGGCCTCCGGGACGAGCGGCCAAACCAATGGCTGCTACTCGACTTGGGGTAGCACCGGATCCAACGCGCACTGCAAGAGCGTTGGGGTCACCGGCTACTACCGCAACCACGCAGAGTG
This sequence comes from Kitasatospora sp. NPDC088351, assembly GCF_040685575.1. NCBI lineage: Bacteria > Bacillati > Actinomycetota > Actinomycetes > Kitasatosporales > Streptomycetaceae > Kitasatospora > Kitasatospora sp. NPDC088351. Next base: position 73,478 of record NZ_JBFBIL010000010.1, read on the forward strand.
CAGTTGGCAGTCCGACCGGTGGAGCACGTACTACTACTTCTGGAACCTGTCTTCTCAGCCCAACTGGGGGCAGGTCGACTGCGCGTTCTCGATCGAGAGCTCGTGGGTTGACTACACCACCGGTCCGTGACCAGTACATCGGAGGAGAGAGTGATGACGAAGTCTGACAATTCGGCTCCGAGTCGGCGTTCCTCGATGGCGCGGGCCGCCGCAATCGCCGGTCTTGCCGCTGCCGCAGTCGCCGTCGTGTCTCCGGCCGCAATGGCCAGCGGGACCAGCAACGATGTCAATGGCTGCTACTCCACATGGGGCAGCACCGGGTCGAACGCGCATTGCAAAGACGTGACTGCTACGGGATTCTACCGTAATGCGGCGTCCTGTAACTGGTCTTTGGACCAGCAGTCGGCCGAGTACATGTTTCTCTTCGGCTCGTCGAAGCAGGACTGGGGACAGGTGGACTGCACGTTCAAGATCAATTTCTCCTGGGTGAACTTCCGAGGCTGATGCAACCCGGCAGGACATGAAGTACCGGGCGCCCTCGTCTCTGGGGGCGCCCGGCTGATCGTGTGAAGGGAAAGAAAGCGCGTGCAACCGATTGCGGCCCTGTCGGGGTTAGTGCAGGGTTACGGCCGCCGCGAGGTGATTTCCGGCCTTGACTGGGACCTTGGCATTGGCGTGCATGGCCTGCTGGGCCCGAATGGTGCGGGTAAGACGACACTCTTGCGCACCCTGGCCACCGTCGTGCCGGCCAGGCAGGGATCGCTGACAGTATGCGGCCACATGGTGCGCTCGGAGCGCTCCGCGCGAGCCGCCCGTCGGCGGATCGGTTACCTCCCACAGGACTTCGGCTACTACCCGGCCTACTCGGTGTACGACTTCGTCCGCTACTGTGCGTGGCTGCGTGGTGTGCCGTCCAGAGAGTCCCATCAGGAGACCGTGAGGGCGATCGAGTCCGTGGGCCTCGAAGGCCGCGCAAAAGACACGATGAAGTCACTCTCGGGCGGGATGCTCCGCCGCGCGGGCGTCGCCTCCGCGATCGTCGGTTCACCCAGCCTGCTGTTGCTGGACGAGCCCACTGTCGGACTCGACCCGGCACAGCGACTTCAGTTCCGCGACCTCATCCGGTCGTTGAAGGACACTGCCGTGATCCTCAGTACCCATCTCGTGGAGGATGTCGCGGCCGTCTGTGACGAGGTCGCCGTCATGCGGGATGGCGCGTTCGTGTTCCGCGGTACGCCGCGCGATCTTGCCGCACGCAGCGCGGAGGCCGGTGTGGCAGGCGACAGTCCGCTGGAACGCGGGTACATGGCAACCTTGGGAGTGTCGGCGTGATCCGTATTCTCCTGATGGAGTTGCGTCGGTCGCCACTTCGGTGGTGGCTGCCGGTCCTGATTGCTCTCGATCTTGCCGTTCTGTTCGGGAGGTCGCGGTGGTGGATCGGCGTGTGGTCGGAGGCAAGCGTCGCTGCGCAGATCCCGTCGTTCTACGTCGGTCCTCTGCTTGCGACGGCTGCCGCCTGGTCTGCCGGCCGGGTACATCGGAACCGCATGGGCGATCAGATCGCGGCAGGATCCAAGCCCCGTTGGAACAGCGAGTTACCGCAGCTTGCCGCGACCGTAACCTACGGTCTCGTGGCCTACATGGTCGGCGTCGTTGCCGCTGCCGCAGTCAGCGTCGAAGAAGCCGGACCGGGTTTCCTCTGGCTCGGCTATGTGTTCCTCGGCGTGAGCGTCATCACGTTGTGTGCGAGCGCGGGACATCTGGTCGGCAGCTGGTTTCCCTCTGGCGTAGCTGTACCGGTCATCGTCGGCCTTGCCTGCTTTGTCGTCCTGGCTGCCGCAGGAGGGCCGGGCAATCTCGGACTGTTCATGCTCTCCGGCGCCCCGTACGTCGGCATCGTGCCCACCGCGCTCGTCGCCCGCTTGGCCCTGGCCGGTGTAGTCGCCGTTCTCGCGGTCCTGGCCCCCCGCCCAACCGGGCGCGTCTTTGGGGGCCCAGGCGTGGTGTTCGCCGGTGGCTCCGTGGCCCTGGCGTTGCTGTCCGTCCTGGCGCTGGGAGCCGCGGGCGCCGTCCGAGAACCGCGTCCAGCGCCAGCCGCCCCGCTGTGCACGAACACTACCCCGCAGATCTGCGTTTGGCCGGAGCAGCGTAAGTACCTGCCGCAGCTGGAAGAGATGGCGATCCGCGCAGCCGCCCTGCCGGCAGACCTGATCAAGTCGCCTGGATCGTTCCACGAACAGGGCCTGCGTGGCGGAGGCGAGCTCGACGGGGACTTCTCGATCAGCGAGGGTTCCATGTGGGAGGCCGCAATAGGAATTGCGATGGCGATAGGCAACGCCTCCGAGCCGAAGCCCTGCCAGGGCAACGACGCGGCTGGCGAACGCCGCTATCGGGCAATGTTCGAGGTCGACGCGTGGATCACCGCGCGTATCGCCGGAGGGGGGCAGCCCGCAGACCGGCACGGCGGGCCTCCCGGTGTGGACCAGGCCGAGATCGCCCGGCTCATCACCACTCCGGAGGCGTACCAGGAGAACTGGGTTCGGCAACGGATGGAGACCATCGGTGGGGCTCACTGTGGATGAGCCCCGTTGGGGCACGATCTCGCGATTCGCGCGGTCTCACAACGTTCGCGGCATCTTTACCGTGTTCGCGCTCGTTGCCGTATGTGACGCGTTGTTCGGCTCAGTTATGCTCCAACTTCCCTACACGAACGGGGGAACGGGGATACCGTTCAGGCGGGAAATCCCGCTCGTCTTTGCGACCGTGTCGGTAGCCGGGCTGGCCAGCCTTATGCAGCGGTTCGAGGAGACCGCCACGACCGCATTCCGCCGCGCCCAACTCGCTTGGATCGCGGGTGTTGTGGCCTTGTCCGCAGCTGTCCTCGGTGTGGAGGAACTTGTCATCAGCTCGCCTGCCGTCGCTGTACTTCTTACACGCGGTCTGCTGATCTGGACCGGTCTTGCACTACTCTCCGGCCGCTTGTTCGGATGGAGACTCTCCTTCATTCTGCCCTTGGCCAGCGTCTTCCCCCTCACCTACTGGCAATACGATGCGCAGGGCCGTAACAGGTGGTGGGACTGGACCAACCAGCCGCCCACTGCCTGGCCCTGCTGGGCCCTCGCTGTCGTGGCTCTTGGCATCGGTTGTGCGGCAATGACCCTGACACCGTGGCGTGCGGCCAGGATGCGCTCGGGGTGGAGCATGCGGGTCTGGGCGCGGTTGCGTTGAGGAGGCCGGGCCGGCCCGGCCCTCCGTCGAAGGACGGAGGGCCGGGCTTTCTGGAGCGTCGGGGCTACGGAGGCGGCCGGGAGGGGGAGACCGAGGTGGCCATGAGTGGGGGCGTGCCGACAGGTCTGTCAGTGACCGGTACTACGGTCGCGCCTATGGAAGCGGAACTCGCCAAGCACGTCGACCCCCTGCCCGGACGGGTCGGCCATGTCGCCGGTATCGATTCGCTCACCCTCGACGGGCATCGCTACTACTTCGGATTCGACTACGGCAGCGACATGGTCGTCTCGCCGCTGATCGACGACCCTGACGCGATGGCGGCATTCGCGAGTGAGCACCTGCGGCAGACCACGGGTCGGCACGACAGGGCTTACTGGGCGGACCTCGTCGGCTCGGCGGTCGAGAGCTCCGCGTTGGTCTCGGAGGAGGCGCAGCGGGAGTGGACCACGGAGGGGTTGCGCGTTGACCTGCCGGCCCCTGGGGGTCACCTGCTCTATCTCCTGGGCGCCGCCACCGAGTGGGACGACTGGTTCGCCGAGTCGCCGCCGGCACAACAGGCCTACCGGCGGCTGGGGTTCGAGGAGGAGGATTCGGACTTCGTCGACCACTGCCTGGAGGCCGTCCGGGACCATGGGGTGGCTGCCCGGCCTGACGAGTGGACAGTCATCCGCTTCCACCTCACGGCCGCGGTGCAGCATCTCCCGGGCAACTGGAGGCTGCTGTTCGACCCGCTTGCGGAAGGCGTCGCCAGTTACGAGTGATGTGACGCGTCGCTTCGGAGGGGGTGTCGCGTGCCGACGGACTCCAGCCGGTGCTCGGTCGCTCCGGTGTCCGGCACGGTGCTGACTGCGGCGAGGTTCACGGCGCGACCGGCTGGAGCGTCGTCGTCCACGACCGCGACGAAGGCGGCTACCACGAGCACGCCATGGGCTTCGCCGAGTGGCTCCACCGGCACCTGCTCGGCGAGGTGGTCATCCACCCGGGCGGAACGTACGTCACTCCCGGACCGGTCAAGCCCCAGCACCTTCCGATGAGCCCGAACGACCGCCCCGTCCCCTGGTACGGGCCTGAGCGCGGCGTGTGAGCCGCCGTCTCTCCCGGTGACGGCGGGTCCCCGGACCTGCCGGCGCCGCACGGGCGGCGCACCGTTCTTGACGCCCGGGTCAACGGTTCGGGCCCTTTCTGGGATCTAACAGCCAGGAGGTGCTCATGAGAGAACCGAAGAAGGCGCAGGACGAAGACTTCCAGGTGTTCGTGGTCGCCGTCTGGCCGCGCCTGCTGCGTACGGCCTTTCTACTGACCGGCCAGCAGCAGGCGGGCGAGGACCTCGTCCAGTCGACCCTCGAACGTGCCTACGCGGCATGGGGAAAGGTCCGAAAGGCCAACACTCCGGAGGCGTATGTGCGCCGGATCCTGGTCAACGAGCACGCACGCCGGCTGCGGCGCCGGGTGCCCGAGCAGCTGGTCACCGAGCTGCCGGAGCGGGCCGCGCAGGACGGCTTCGGCGGGCTCGACGAACGCGGCGTGCTGCTGAAGGCACTGGCCGAACTTCCGCCGCGCCAGCGGCAGGCCGTCGTGCTGCGGTACTGGGAGGACCTGAGCGAGAGCCAGGCGGCGGCGGCCATGGACTGCTCCGTGGGCACGGTGAAGAGTCACGCGTCGAAGGGCATCGCGAAGCTGCGGGCCTCCTCGGCACTGACCGGTATGACACAGATCAAGGAGACGGTATGAGCGAGAACAGCCACGCGGGCTCGGCCGGGGACGCGCGGATCGGTGCCGGGCTGACGGAGCTGACAGCGGCGGTGCGGATCGTGCCCGCCCCCCTCGCCGAGATCATCACGGGCGGGAGGCGACTGCGCAGGCGCCGGAACCTGCTGACCGGAGCCGCGGCCCTGACGGTGACCGCGGTGGCGGCGGCCGTGCTGGTGGCTCTGCCGGGCCTCCGGCCGGGCGGTGACGGTTCGGTGGCGCCCGCTGCCGCACCCGTCCTCGGCGGCGCCCTGCCCGGGAGTGCCCCCGCGAGTCCTTCGGCAAGCCCCGGCGCCGCCCGGGACCCGTTCCAGCCGGTCCGCACCCTGGTGGCGGAAGGCACCACCGACGGCAAGCAGTGGCAGGCGTGGGCGGCGCTGTGGCCGCTGTCGACCAGGGAGCAGTCCTTCCAGCAGGCCCAGCTGATCTGGCAGGAACAGCACGCCGCGGGCTCCGACCTGAGCGAACCGACCCCCGATTACGTTGCCCGGTACTGGCAGCCGACCACTGACATCGTCGACCTCTACCTCGTCGTCGACGGCGCCCGCCTGCCCGACGACCGCCTCTCCGACACTCCTGTCCCCGGGACCGCGGAGCCGCTGACCACCGGCCCTGACGGCAGTCTGGCGGGCTGGCTGCTCGGCGGCGGCAGCGACAAGAGCGGAAAGCCCGAGGTCCTCCCGGTCATGATGGGCGCGGTCCGGCCCGATGCCGCCAAGGTGGTCGTGAACTGGTCGAACGGGACCACCTCCGAGCCCCGGCTCGCCCCCGTCGGGGACTCCCCGCTCCGCTGGATCGCGGTGGCCCAGCCGGCCGGTCTGCACGCGACGTCCTTCAAGGTCTTCGCCGCGGACGGCCGGCTCCTGGGCACCAACAAGAGCTGGCTGAACGGGTAGCCGGGCCCGGCGGCGGTACGAGTCCGACGTCCTCGCACCACAGGGCCCGCCGTCCCTTCCGGAGGCCGGCCGCGCCGTACTCCGGGGAGCGCGGCGCGGCCGGTCCGTCCCGCGTCAGCGCAGGGTGTCAGGTGCCGTCAGGGCTGGCGGGAACGTGCCCGTGGGCGGGGCGTCCTTGCCGCAGGCGGCCTTGATCACGAGATTCTGGAACGCCCGGCCCGGCCCCTCCGGGTCGCCCTCACCGTACGGGGTGTGCGAGAGGGCGAACTGCTTGCCGCCGTCCAGCGATCCGAGCAGCACCGTCCCGTACCCCGGGAGCCCGCCGAGGTGCCCCCAGGCCGGCCCGCACGGGAGGTCGAAGCGGATCAGGCCGAGGCCGTAGTCGGCGCCGATGGCGGGGGCCGGCACGGTGGTGGTCATCTCGGCGAGCTGGGCCGGAGGCAGCAGGCGGCCGCCGAGCAGGGCGGCGTGGAAGCGGGTGAGGTCGTTCGTGGAGGAGATGCCGTTGCCCGCCGCGTCGCCGAAGGTCGGGTTGATCCGGGTCATGTCCACCGGACCCTCCGGGAGTTTGGCGTAGCCGTGCGCGTGCGGCCCGGGGATGCCGGTGCCGGAGGTCGGCATGACGGTGTCGTCGAGGTGCAACGGGCGGATGATGCGCTGCTCGACCTCCTTCTGCCAGGTCCGGCCGGTGGTCTTCCCGATCAGCATTCCGAGCAGGACGTAGTTGGTGTTGGAGTAGTGCCAGCCCTGGCCCGGCGCGAAGTACGGCGGGTGCTCGAAGCCCGCCGCCACCAGCTGCCGCGGGCGGTAGTCGGTCCAGCGGCCCTGCGCCAGGTAGGTCCGCAGGCTCGCGTCGTCGTGGTAGAGGAACCGAGGGTCCTCCAGGTAGTCGAACAGGCCGCTGGTGTGGTTGAGCAGTTGGCGCACGGTGATGCCCGCGCCGTTCGGCACCACACCGGGCAGGTGGCGTTCGACCGGATCGTCGAGGCCCACCCGGCCGTCGGCGACCAGCTGGAGTACGACGGTCGAGACGAACGTCTTGGTGACGCTGCCGATCCGGAACCGGCCGTCGGTACCAGCGGGACGACGGTGGCGCCGGCGATGGCGACGGCGGCGAGCCGCAGCCCCAGGCGGCGGCGCGAGGTGGTGGTGGTCATGGTGATTCCCTCCCCCGGAGCCCGGCTGCCGGGCCCCTGGGACCACGTTCGCATCCACGCTTCGCCGATCGCGTCACCCTCGGGGCGGGGCCGGCCGTACACCCCGCGACGGGTGTCGGCCGGCCGTCCGGCGGGGGTGGACGCCACCGGTGGTATGAATCAAATCACTTGACCTGCAAAGGATTTGATGATCGGTCTGGAGTTCTCAGTGGAGCCGGGAGGAGGAGAGGATCGACGCGAGGTGGGCGACCACCATGCCCCAGGTGATCGCGGCGATCGCCGCCACCGCGACCCGGGTCGGGTCCGTGCTGCCGACCGCCGCGTCCGCCACCGCGACCGCCAGCAGCACCAGCGACGCCTCGATGCCGTTGGTCACCCGGTGGATCTTGAGGACGGAGGCCAGCCGTCGCGCCGTCGCGATGCCCTGCGAGCGCGGCTGGGTCGACTCGTCGTCGGCCGGTGCCAGACCGCTGCGGGCGCGTGCCACATCGACCAGGTCCGTCGAGGCCTTCAGCAGCACCACGCCCAGCGCCGCCGCCAGACCGACCGAGACCCACAGCTCCGACCCGCCCCGTGCCGCCCGGACACCCGCCCCGATCATCAGGGCGGCGTCGGCCAGATAGGCGCCCAGCCGGTCGACGTAGACACCCGCCGTACTGAACTGCTTCTTCCAGCGGGCCACCTCGCCGTCGACACAGTCGAACAGCAGGAAGAGCTGGAACAGCACCGCCGCCAGCACCGCTCCCGGCAGCCCGGGGATCAGCAGCGCGGCCCCGGCGCCGACACCGCAGACGACCATGGTCCAGGTCAGCGAGTTCGGCGAGACGGAGGTGCGCACCAGCTGCCTGGTCGTCCGCAGCGAGACCCGGCGCATGTACAGCCGCCCCGCCCAGTGCTCCCCGTTGCGGCTCCCCAGCTTGGCCTGCGGCTGGCAGACCTCCCGCAACTCCGCCAGCGCCGGAGCAGCCACCATGATGATTTCCTCCACCTGTCCGGCCTGCCCTGGGCCCGATCCGGCCCGTCCCGACCTCGGCCCGGCCCCGATCCGGCCGCCGACGACCGACGACCTCGAAACGATCTTCACAGGCTGGGGCGTGTCTGACAATTCGCGGCGGATCAGTGTGCGGCGGTGGGGTGCGTGCACCGCAAGGCGGAGGAGGGAGCCACTGCGGTGGGGGCACCTCCCGGCCGGAGGCTGGGGGAGTGCGTGCCCTGGGGGTACCTCCCGGCCGAAGGCTGGGGGAGCGTCGCACGCCCGGCGGGAATTGTCAGACACGCCCCTGGACCGCGACGGCGACCGGGCGCGAAGCGGGCCAGGACCGGGCGGGGTGGTCCGGCCCGCTTCGCGCCCGTGGGGTGCGGCCGTCCGGCGGCGTGGGCCGTCAGACCAGGGCCACCCCCGGGACCGGGGCGCCGCGGTGCAGCCAGGCGCGTTCGGCGGCGGACCAGGTGGTCGTGGTCAGCAGGTAGATCGCGGCGGCCAGCGGCACCAGCGAGGCGAACAGCACCGTGCCGAAGGACAGGTACGGCAGGAAGGCCGCCCCCGGTTGCGGGGTGGGCTGCGCCGCCGCGGCCCGCCGGGCCCGCCGGAAGCCGACGTACGCCACCGCCGCCAGACCCGCGTACAGCACGCCGAAGACCGCCAGCTGCGCCGGGCCCGTCGCGCCGTGCACGTGCAGGCCGAGCGGGACGCCGAAGAGGGTGTGGCCGAGCAGGTCGTTCGGGGTGGTGAAGAGGCGGTACATCACCGAGAAGAACGGGAGCTGCACCAGCATCGGCAGGCACCCGGCGAACGGCGAGGCCTTCTCCTTCCTGTACAGCTCGGCCAGCGCGGCCTGGAGCTTCTCCGGCTTGCCCTTGTGCTTGCGGTTCAGCTCGGCGACCTGCGGGGCGAGCCGTGCCCTGGCCTTCTCGCCGCGCGCCGCCGCCCGGGCGAGCGGATGCAGGGCCAGGCGGACGCAGACGGTGAACAGGACGATCGCCAGCGCCGTCGGCAGCAGACCGGCGAGTGCGGAGACGACATCGTGGGCCAGGCCGACGGCCGGGTCGAAAAGCGCGAAAACAGACATGACGGGGTGAGCCCTCCGGGGTCTCAAAGCATGAGTGCATGAGTGATCGGCGGAGGACGGCCGCGCAACGGCGGTGGGAAGACGAGGGGTTACGCGGCCGCCGGGGCCGCCCCCGGTGCCCTGGGGCGTCGCCTGCCCCGGGCGTCCGGATCGCGCTGCGGAAGGAAGGCGGTCCGGAACGCGCGTCGGCGCAGCGTCCCGTCCCGTACGGCGGCCGGCGCCCGCGCGCCCAGCAGCCGGGCGGCGGCCAGCGTGCCCGCGGCCGCCCCGGCCAGCAGCACCACGGCCGCGGCGGCGGCCACCGAGGTCAGCGTGCCGCCTTCGGTGAGCAGCTCGCCGGTCAGCACCCGGAGCAGCCCGAGGAGCACCGCGACCACGGACATGGGTGCTCCTCCTCGTTTCTCCGGCGCCGGTGTGCCTCGACCGGTGTGCTCCGACCGGCGGGTGTCAGACGTTGACGACGATCGTACGGCCTGCCGGGTTCCCGGGCACAGGGCCCGGAGCGGGAGGGCGTGCGAGGGCGTGCGAGGCCGTCGCGCGCGCCGTAGCCAGGGGCGCTACACGGGGCTACCGTGGACAGATGAAGGTGATTACCCAGCGGGAGTTCCGGAACAACTCCGCCGCGGTGATGGACGCCGTCGAGGCGGGGGAGACCTTCCACATCACCAGGAACGGGGTCGAGGTCGCCGAGCTGCGGCCGGTGCAGGGGCGGCGACGGCTCACGGCGGAGGAGCTGGTGGCGCGGCACGTGAAGCTGCCGCGGGTCGACTACCAGCAGATGCGCAAGGAGGCCGAGGAGTACTTCGGGCCCGAGGAACTGGTCGGGGACGAGGGCGACGACCCCTTCGAGCGGCCGCGTGGCTGAGCGGCGCAGGGCGCCCCGGCGGCGGCCGGCCGGGGTGCTGGACACCTGCGTCTACATCGACCTGGCGCTGCTCAACCCGGCGGAGCTGCCGGCCGTCCCCGAACTGACCGCGATCACCTTCGCCGAACTGCAGCAGGGCGTCTCGATGGCGCGGGACGCGGTCAGCCGGGCGGCACGGCTGGAGGTGCTGGGGGCGGCGATGGCCGACTTCGACCCGCTGCCGTTCGACGCGGCCGCCGCCGCCCGCTACGGGACCCTCGTCACCCTGACCATCGCCGCCGGGCGGCAGCCGCGCCCGCGCCGGATCGATCTGATGATCGCCGCGGTGGCCTCGGCCCATGGGCTGCCGCTGTACACCCGCAACGTGGCGGACTTCCGGGGGCTCGGCTCGGCGGTCGAGATCATCGGCGTTTAGGCGGGGTGGCTGCCAGGGTGCTGGAGATCGGCGGCTACAGCACCACCCCGGGTGCCCCGGCGCAGTCGTGGTGGAAGAACGGCGGCGACAATCAGCGCTGGGTGGCGCGGGCCGCCTGACCCGTTTTGTTGGTGCGGGCTTTCTGCCCGCCGAGGTTCTTCTCGGCGGGCAGAACGTTTCCGCTCGTGGCTGGTCCGTTCAGTGGGGCGGTCCAACCGGTCGGTCCAACCGGTCGGTCCGGCCGGTCAGTCGAGCCGGACGGTCGTCCCCGTGGCGGCCGCGGCGCGGGCCGCCTCCAGCACGGCGAGGGTGGCGACGGCGTCGTGCGGGTCGACCGGGGGCGGGGTACCGGGGGAGGCCAGGGCGGCGGCGATGCCCGCGTAGAAGGCCGGGTAGTCGCCCGGGTCGGTGGGGATCGAGGCGGCCGACTCGTCGGTGCCGAGGGTGCCGTAGTGGGCAGGCTGGTCGGTGCCCCAGGGATGGGTGCCGTCCGGCCGGCGGCCGGCGCGGAGCTCGGCCTCCTGCGGGTCCATACCGGACTTGACGTACCCGGCGGAGTCGCCGAGCACCCGCAGACGGGGGCCGACGAGCGGCGTGATGGCGCTGGTCCACAGGTGGGAGCGGGTGCCGGAGGCGTGGGTGAGGGCGAGGAAGGCGTCGTCGTCGACCACCGCGCCGTCCCGGCGGACGTCGATCTCGGCGTACACCGTCTCGACCGGCCCGAACAGGGTGAGCGCCTGGTCGACCAGGTGGCTGCCCAGGTCGTACAGGGTGCCGCCGACCTCGGCCGGGTCGGCCAGCTCCCGCCAGCCGGGCTTGGGCTTGGGCCGGAACCGCTCGAAGCGCGACTCGAAGCGGTGCACCCGGCCGAGCGCGCCCTCGCGGACCAGCCGCTGGGCGGTGAGGAAGTCGCCGTCCCAGCGCCGGTTCTGGAAGACGGAGAGCAGGGTGCCCTGCGACTCGGCCAGTCGGCACAGCTCCAGCGCGTCGGTGGCGGTGGCGGCCAGCGGCTTGTCGACCACGGTGGCCAGCCCGGCGTGCAGCGCGGCCCGGGCCAGCGGGGCGTGGGTGCGGTTCGGGGAGGCGATGACGACCAGGTCGAGCGCGTCCGGATCGGCGAGCAGCTGCTCGGGGGTGTCGACGGCCCGGGCGTCGGGGTGCTCCCGGTGCAGTCGGGCACGGCGGTCGGGGTTGGCGGTGACCACCGCGTCCAGCCGAAGCCCGGGAGTGCTGGCGATCAGCGGGGCGTGGAAGGCGGAGCCGGCCAGGCCGTAACCGATCAGGCCGACGCGGAACGGGCCGGAGGGACCGGACAGGCTGGACGGACGCAGCGGGGGGCGCGACGTGGGGCTCATGCGCTCCACTCAATCACGGGGCGCCCGGTCGGCCCCGGTTTCGGGGCGTTCCCGGCGACGCCTTCGGCGGGGCCGGTGCTCAGCGGGCCCGGGCGTCCCGGCCGCGGCGCTGGCGGTGGATGACGGCGATGGTGGCGCCGGTGAGCAGGACGGCGGAGCCGACCGAGGCGAGGATGCCGAGGGAACGGTCGGCACCGGTCCGGGCGAGGTTCGCGGAGGCGGCGGCCGGGGTGCCGGCCGAGGCGGCCACGGGGGCGGATCGCGCGGCGACCGTGCCGCCGACGGCGAGGGCGACGGCGAGGCCGGTGGCGGCGATCGGGCGGACGACGGCGGGGAGGAGACGGCGCACGGGCATGGCCGGAGGACTCCTTGGCGGGAGCGGGGTGAGGGTGGTGCCGCTCACGCTAGCCGGGCGGGGTCGAGGCGCTGAGGGGCGATCAGTGGGATTAGGGGTGGCTTAAGGCTTCCTTGAGGTGCGGGGTCGTCGGGGTGAGAGCGCCCGGGGCGGGCCGGTCAGGGTGGACGGCCGGCGGTGGACGCGTATTCCGGTGGGCGGGACCGGCTGCCGTCGAGCAGGTGTGCGGATTAGGCTGTGCCCCGTTGGGGCAGCCAGCAATACCCCCGGCGGTCCGGTGTCCCGAGGAGGGTCCGGCCGGTGGGAGGCGCAGCGGTGACGGCGGTGCGCCGCGGTTTTCGTACGACCAACGCAAGACGTTGCAAGACTTCGGGAGACACGCACGTGGCAGACCGCAAGCCCATCGAGTCCTGGCTGACCGACATGGACGGGGTCCTCATCCACGAGGGCACGCCGATCCCCGGCGCGGAGGAGTTCCTGCGTCGGCTGCGGGAGTCCGGCAAGCCGTTCCTGGTGCTGACCAACAACTCCATCTACACCCCGCGCGACCTCAGCGCCCGCCTGGCCGGAATGGGTCTGGAGGTGCCGGAGGAGTGCATCTGGACCTCGGCCCTGGCCACCGCGAAGTTCCTCAAGGGCCAGCGCCCGGGCGGCACCGCATACGTGATCGGCGAGGCGGGGCTCACCACCGCGCTGTACCAGGCCGGCTACGTGCTGACCGACAACAACCCGGACTACGTCGTCCTCGGCGAGACCCGCACCTACAGCTTCGAGGCGCTCACCAAGGCGATCCGCCTGATCAACCAGGGGGCTCGTTTCATCTGCACCAACCCGGACGAGACCGGTCCGTCCACCGAGGGCGTGCTGCCGGCCACCGGTTCGGTCGCGGCGCTGATCACCAAGGCGACGGGCGTCGAGCCGTACTTCGTCGGCAAGCCCAACCCGCTGATGATGCGCGAGGCGCTGAACACCGCCGGCGCCCACTCGGAGACCGCCGTGATGATCGGCGACCGGATGGACACCGACATCGTGGCGGGCATGGAGGCCGGTATGGAGACCATCCTGGTGCTCACCGGCCTCACCGCGGCCGCCGACGTGGAGCGCTTCCCGTACCGGCCGACCCGGGTGGTCAACTCGATCGCGGACCTGGTCGAGCTGGTCTAGCGGTTGCATTGCTGTACCGCTGTACCGCTGTACCGCTGTACCGCTGCACCGCTGCACCGGGCCCTGCCCTGGCCGACGGCCGGGGTGGGGCCCGTTTCGCGTGCCCGGTGGGGTTCACCGAGGAGGGCGGACGAGTGCGGCGGGGTCACGTGGGGGTCGCGGCTGCTGCGGGTGCGGTGGCCCGGACGGATGTGGCTCCGGCGGAGTGGAGTGTCAGTCGGGCTGTGTAGCGTTCGGGGTGGAAGAGGGCGTGCGGCGCAAGGGCCGCGGCGCGTCCGAGGTCGGGGCGGTGCCGCGGTGAGCGGCCGTCCGGTGGGAGGTTGATGTCGTGACGGACACGGTCGAGGCAGGCGTGGTCGAGGCGGACGCGGTCGAGGCGGGATCGGGGGCCGGGCTGGAGCTGCCCGAGTCCTGGCGCGAGGTGCTGGGCGCCGAGGCGGAGAAGCCGTACTTCGCCGAGCTGGCGGCCTTCGTGGCGGCCGAGCGCGCGCAGCACCAGGTCTTCCCGCCGAGCGGGCAGGAGTTCTCCGCGCTGGAGGCCACGCCGTACGAGAAGGTCCGGGTGCTCGTCCTCGGCCAGGACCCGTACCACGACGACGGCCAGGCCCACGGCATGAGCTTCTCCGTGCTGCCCGGCACCAAGACGCCGCCGTCGCTGCGCAACATCTTCAAGGAACTGGACGCCGACCTCGGCATCCCGGCCCCGGACAACGGCTACCTGATGCACTGGGCCGAGCAGGGTGTGCTGCTGCTCAACGCGGTGCTCACGGTGCGCGCGCACGAGGCCAACTCGCACAAGGCCAAGGGCTGGGAGAAGTTCACCGACGCGGTGATCAAGGCGGTGAGCGCGCGCGAGGAGCCGGTGGTCTTCGTGCTCTGGGGCAACTACGCCAAGAAGAAGCTGCCGCTGATCGACACCGAGAAGCACGTCGTGGTCCAGGGCGCGCACCCGTCGCCGCTCTCCGCCAAGCTGTTCTTCGGCAGCCGCCCGTTCTCGCAGATCAACGAGGCGCTGTCGGGCTTCGGCGTCGACCCGCTCGACTGGCGGATCCCGAACCTGAAGCAGGGCTGACGCCGCTGGTCAGCTGACTCCTCGTCCGCCCGCCGCCGTCACCGGCAGTTCACCGGCCACGGCTGTCGGCCGGTGCCCGGTGTGCGAAGCTGGGGGCCGACCAGGTCGCCGGACCAGGTCTGGGGAGGGGCGGTACGTGCGCCGGGTAGGGCGAGGAGCGGGGTTCCGGTTGGCCGCGGGGGCGGCGCTGCTGGGGCTGATGGCGGGCACCGCGGGTTGCACCGACGGGAGTTCGGGCGTGGCGGGCAGGGCCGGTGGCGCGAGCGGGGGAACGAACGGCCGTACGCAGGGGGCGCCCGTGCCGGCGGCCACGGGTGCCGATACGGGCGGGGCCGGTGCCGGGCTCGCCCAGCTCCCCGGCCAGACCTTCTACGTCTCCGACCAGACCTCCGCCGCCCAACAGCTCGTCGCCCTGCGCGGCCAGGGCCGGACGGCGGAGGCCGACGCCCTGCTGAAGATCGCCGCCCAGCCCTCGTCCCAGTGGCTCGGCGACGAGGCGGCCGGCGGCATCGCCGAGAACGTGAGCCGGCGGGCCGCCGCGGCGGACCGCACCCCGGTCTTCGTCGCGTACAACATCCCGCACCGCGACTGCGGCCTCTACTCGGCCGGCGGCGCGGCCGACGCCGCGGCCTACCGGGCCTGGATCACCGGACTGGCGGAGGCGCTGGGCGACCGCAAGGCGTGGGTCGTGCTGGAGCCGGACGCCATCGCGCACACCCTGGACACCTGCGGCGGCGGGGCCAGGAGCGAGGTCTCCGCCGAGCGGTACGGACTGCTGGCCTTCGCCGTCCAGGAGCTGAAGAAGCGCCCGCAGGTCCGGGTCTATCTGGACGCGGGCAACCCCGGCTGGGCGCAGGACCCTTCGGCGATGGCCGAGGCGCTGCGCAAGTCCGGTATCGGCGTGGCGGACGGTTTCGCCGTCAACGTCTCCAACTTCTACGACACCGGCCGGAACGTGGCGTACGGCGGCGGACTCTCCGCGGCGCTCGGCGGCAAGCCCTTCGTCATCGACACCAGCCGCAACGGCAACGGCCCGCTGAGCGGCGAGGCCTGGTGCAATCCGCCCGGCCGCGCGCTCGGCGAGCCGCCCACGAACAACACCGGCAGGCCCGGCGTCGACGCCTATCTCTGGATCAAGAACCCCGGGGAGTCGGACGGCGAGTGCGGGCGCGGCGAGCCCCGGGCGGGCGAGTTCTGGCTGCCGTACGCGCTGGGGCTGGCGCGGGCGTCGGCCTGAGGCCGGGCAGTCGGGGGCTGTTGGGGTCGTGGTTCGTCGGGGCCGACCGGTGGTTCAGGCCGTCACCTGGATCCAGCGCGCGACCGACGGCGTCCCGGCGCCGTCCGTCACGAACAGCATGTACCAGCCGGGCGGCAGCAGGTTGGGGTTGGCGGGCAGGGTGAGCGAGACGCCGGCGGCCGATCGCCCGGTGATGTCCAGTGCCACCGAGCGCTGCTCGACATCGGTCGCGTGGGTGACCGAACTCGGCCGGATCAGCTTGGCGGTGGCGACGCCGTTCGGTGCCGCGGTGTTCACCGTGACGGTGTCGCCGAGCTTCGCGGTGGCCGGGGCGGCGGTCAGCTGCGGGCGCTCGCCGTGGAACAGGTACGGCGGGGTGTAGATCTCGATGCGCTGCTCGAAGGTCCCCGGCACGGTGTCGGCCTTGTCCGCGAAGAGCGGGTCGGAACCGAGGACGACCACCCGGCCGTCGGGCAGCAGCAGCGCCTCCGAGTGGTAGTTCCGTCCGACCGTGGGCTCGGCGGCGGTGGTGAACCGGTTGGTGTCCGGGTGGTAGACCTGCGCCTTGAGCAGGTCGCTGTGGTGCTTGCCCCGGTAGTCGCTGGAACCGCCGGTGGTGAACACGGTGTCGTCCGGCAGGATCACGCTGTTCAGGTAGCGGGTGCCGCCCGCCGGCAGGTCCGGGCCCGGGGTGAAGGCCGGCTTCGCGGCGGTGAGGTCGGCGATGTCCGTGCGGGCGGTGGAGAGCGGTGACTCGCCGACGCCCCCGCCGCCGAGCACCATCACCTTCTGCGCCTGCGCGGGCGGCAGCAGCACCGAGGAGGAGGTCTCGGTGAGGCTGGGATCCCGCAGCCCTGGGACCGGCTGGAAGCTGTTGTCCTTCAGGTCCCACAGCCCGGGCACGCGGCCCTTGTCCGCCGGGCCGTAGCCCGCGTTGGAACCGGAGTAGAAGAGCTTGCCGGAGGCGGTGAGGAAGATCGACGGGTACGTCGGAAAGTAGCGGTCCGGCGCCTTGGACCAGGTCTTGGCGGCCGGGTCGTAGATCTCGTTGTCGTTGCCGCTGAGGATCTGCCCGGTGTCGTCCAGCCCCGAGACGGTCACCACCCGGCCGTCGCCCAGCCCGGTGAGCGTCGGGTACCACCGCGCGTACGCCATGTCGGTGACCTGCTCGTACATCTCGGTGTCCGGGTTGAACTCGAAGGCGGAGCGGATGCCCTGGAAGTCCTGCTTCTCCAGCGTCATGCGGTCGCTCATGCCGTAGAGGTTCCGCGCCTCGGCACCGCTCAGGCCCTTGATGGTGTACTGGGCGGGGGAGTTGTCGACGTACGCCGCGCCCTGCGCCACCGCCTCCACGAACACGTGCTGTTCGCCGGCCTTGACGACGGTCCGGTCACCGGCGCCGGTCTTCACCGCCGCCGGGACGGTCACCTCGGCGGTGGACACGTACTCGCGCCCGTTCGGGCCCGTGAACACGGTGCCCTTGGGGAACGTCCGGGCGGCGTCCGGGTTCTCGTTGCGCACCCGCATGGTGCCGGCCGCCTTCTTCACCGTGCCGTCCAGTGCCTCGTAGCGCAGCGTGCCGCCGGCCACCAGAAGCCGGCCGTCGGGCAGCGCGGTGTGGCCGCCGCAGAACATGTCGGCCGGGGTCGGGACCGACTTGTAGGTGTTCTTGACCGGGTCCCAGAGCAGGCTCTTGAAGGTGCCCGCATCGAAGTTGCGCTGGTTGTTGCCGGAACCGGCGATGATCAGGATCTTGCCGGTGCGCAGCAGGGAGGCATGGATGGCGTTGATCCGGAACTCGGCGGGCAGGATGACGGTCTGCCAGTGGCCGTACTCCGCCTTGTAGCCGGGCTGGCTGATCACGTACTGGTGGTACTGCTCGTTGGCGAAGCCGAGCACGGCCGGCGCGTTCATCCCGGCCACGGTCAGGGCTACCGTGCTGCCGAGGGCGAAGCGCTTGGTGCGGCCGGTGTTGCGGATCTTCACGGTGGTTCGTCCTCTCGTGGTGCGTCCCCTCGTGGTGCGGGCTCAGTGGGTGGTGGTCCGTGCGGTGGGCGCGGTGTCGCTGGTGCGGCCGGTGCTGGCGGTGTCGGTGGTGCTGGTGCGGCAGGTGGGGCCGGTCGCGGGGGTGGTGCTGGTGCTTGTGCCGGCGCTGGTGACCGAGAGGGTGGACGTCGGCCTGGCCCGGCGTCGGCGGATCGCGTCGGCGGCCAGGACGAGCATCGGCAGCAGGCTGAGGAACAGCGCGATGCAGGCCCAGGTGCGCATCGCGATGTGGTCGTGGCCGGTGAAGAAGGAGGCGGTGACCGCGCCGCCGAACACCAGGACCCAGAACAGGTGGATGCGAAAGGTGGCCACCCGGTCGCGGCTGGTCGAGCCGCCCTTCGGAGTCACCACGAAACGGCTGCGGAGGCGAAACACCGCTTGGAGAAACGATGCTGCATAGATCGGCCCGCTCACCGCCGACATCACCATGCCCGCCACCCCGGACGACCCGGCCGGCTCGTGCGGGCTCACGTTGTGCTTGCGGTTCCAGGTGTAGAGCAGCACCTGGAGGGCGGCCGCGTCGCTGTACAGCATCATCCAGATCTCGGACGACACATGGACGCCCGAGGCCCCGAAGCCCAGGTAGAGCACGCTGGACACGCCGCCGAGCAGCCAGGTCAGCGCCGCCATCGGGTAGAAGCAGACCATCAGCGTGTAGTTGAGCAGCCGACCGGGCGACAGCCCCCAGACGGCGCGCCAGTACTGGGTGAGGAGCGTCTCGTAGGTGCCCCGGCTCCAGCGGAGCTGCTGGGAGAAGAAGTCCGTCCAGGAGGACGGCCCCTCGCCGACCGCCAGCACGTCCGGGGTGTAGACGGACTTCCAGCGCTCGCCGGTGGCCGGGTTGCGGCGGCGGTGGAACTCCAGGCCGGTCGCCATGTCCTCGGTGATCGAGTCGTACAGACCGCCGATCGACTGCAGGGCGCTGATCCGGACGGCGTTGTTGGTGCCGACGAACATCGGTGCGCCGTAACGGTTCCCCGCGCGCTGGATCAGCGCGTGGAAGAGGAACTGCTGGCTCTCCGAGAACTTGGTGACCGCCGAACCCGAGCTGCGGTAGTTGCCGTACACCTGCGGGCCGACGACGAAGGCCACGTCCGGGTCGCGGAAGTAACCGAGCATCCGCTCGCAGAACTCGGGCAGCGGGACGTGGTCGGTGTCGACCGCGACCCAGAAGTCGTAGCCGCCGCCGTAGGCCTGGAGCCAGCTGTTGTAGTTGCCGTGCTTGGTCTTGGCGCGAAACCTGCCCTTGCGCTGGTTCCAGCCCGCCACCCCGTGCCGGCTGAAGTGCCGTACGCCCAGCTCCGCGCAGAGTGCGCGCATGGCAGGATCGTTTCCCTCGTCGAGCAGCCAGACGTCGTACGGGCCGTTGTGCCGGACGGCGAGCGCGGCGGTGAGCGTGGTGCGCACCATCTCCGGCGGTTCCTTGCCCGGCACACAGGTGGTGATGAACGCGACCCGGCTGCCGGCCTCGGGCGTGACCGGCACCGGGTCGCGGGCGGCCAGGGTGGCGTGGGTGTTGGAGACGACGTTGACCAGCCGGAACATTTCGACGACCGCGATGATTCCGATCATCACCTTGTCGCCGATCAGTAACCAGGAGTGGGTCTCGCCCGGCCGGACCGGCCAGTGCCCGGGCAGCAGCAGCCAGACGAGCAGCACGGCCTCGACCACCGGGGCGGCCAGCAGGAGCAGCGCCGCCCGGATCCGGTGCGGCTCGCGCCTCAACAAGCTGCGGTACTGGACGCGGTAGGGGGGTTGTGGGGCGGCCTCGGTGGCGGTGCGGGGGTGGGCGTAGACGGAGGCGCAGTCGTAGGCGTGGGCGTGGGTGTCGGGGTGCGTGCCAGGGTGGGTGTCGGGGTGGTCTTCCGGAGCGACGGGCGGGCCGGCGAGGCGGCTGAAGTGCGCGTAGTCGTACGGGGCTTCGGGGACGGGTATGGAGATCAGCTCGTCGTCGACGGCGGCCGCGCCAATGGTGGAAGCGGCCGAGGACTCGGGGCCCGACTGCCGTGAGAACAGCTTGATCATGTGTGGCTCCCCCCGTGGCCGGTCGTGCGGACCGGCCCGTTCGTGCGTGTTCCGACCGGGGGTGGGCGATCCGTAGTCCCGTTGCTGCGACCGTACTTGGGCCGCGCTCGCGACTGACCGCTCCCCCCGGAGCCTTGCTTTCGAAGCAGAACACCGCCGGACAGTCGTGGTGCGTCCAGGCGGTGTCCGGGCCGTCAATCACTAAAACGTGTACGACCGATTTTGACATGTGGCTGCTTGGCTGCTTCGAATGCGGGATAACCGATCCGCCCCGGACTCCCCTCCGGGTGTGCGGGATCCCCGACGCGCCCAACTCTCCCGGAGCCCCGGCCTGATCGCAACCGATCTGAGAAATGATCATTGCGCAAGAGTGAAGATATGACGGTTCTTGGCCATTCGATCATTGGGGGGTGCTATTGAGATGGATTTGTGCGCAGGTCGCTTCACGGCTTTGTCGCTTTGGATAGTTCGAAAAGACATGCGACGGCCGGACCACTGCACGGGGTGGTCCGGCCGTCGGGTCTTCGAGTGCTCCCGGGGTGGTGTGTCCGGTTGCTGTGGGGCTGGGTGTCGTGGGGCTGGGTGTGGCGGGACTGGTTGCCGTTCGGCCGGTTTCTCAGCCGACGGCCGACAGGAGGGTGGGGCCGGTGGCCGCCTGAACTTCGCCGAACCCCACCCCCGGGGCCATCTCCACGAGGCGCAGCCCGGCGGGCGTGACATCGATGACTGCCAGCTCGGTGACGATGCGGTCGACAACTCCACGCCCGGTGGCGGGAAGTGAGAGCTCCTCGACGATCTTCGGCGATCCGTCCTTCGCGGTGTGCTCCATGACGACGATCAGCCGCCGGGCGCCGTGCACCAGGTCCATGGCACCCCCCATGCCCTTGACCATCTTGCCCGGGATCATCCAGTTGGCCAGATCGCCGGTGGTCGAGACCTGCATCGCGCCGAGCACCGAGACATCGATCCGGCCGGCTCGGATCATGCCGAAGGAGAAGGTCGAGTCGAAGTACGAGGCGCCGGCGGCGACCGTCACCGTTTCCTTTCCGGCGTTGATCAGATCAGGATGCTCGGTCCCCTCCACCGGGTACGGGCCGACGCCGAGGATTCCGTTCTCCGAGTGCAGCACCACATGGACGTCCGGCGGAAGGTGACTGGGGATCAGGGTCGGCAGACCGATTCCCAGATTGACGTACTGCCCGTCCCGCAGCTCCCGCGCGGCCCGTGCGGCGAGCGCGTTCCGCAGGTCGACCGCGGCGGACATGTGGGTGGGCAGGTGGGGAGGTGTGGGTGCGGACGCGGCGGCGGGTACCGCGGCGGACAGTTCGGTCGACATCGCGGTCAGGCCTCCTGAAGTGCGGTGCGGACGGTCCGGCGCTCGATGCGGCGGTCCTCGGGATCGGCGGCGACCACCCGGTCGACGTACACCCCGGGCAGGTGGACGGCGTCCGGGCCCAGTTCGCCCGGCTCGACGATCCGGTCCGCCTCGACCAGGGTGATCCGGCCGGCCGCCGCGCAGAGCGGGTTGAAGTTGCGGGCGGCGGCGTGGAAGACGCAGTTGCCGTGGCGGTCCGCCACCTCGGCGCGGACCAGGGCGAAGTCGGCCGTGATGGCCTCCTCCAGCAGGTACCGTCGGTCGCCGAACTCCCGGACCTCCTTGGGCGGCGAGGCCAGCGCCACCGAACCGTCCGGCGCGTACCGCCAGGGCAGCCCGCCCTCCTCGACCTGGGTGCCGACCCCCGCCGGGGTGAAGAAGGCCGGGATACCGGCACCCCCGGCCCGCAACCGCTCGGCCAGGGTGCCCTGCGGCGTCAGCTCCACCTCCAGCTCGCCGGAGAGGTACTGCCGGGCGAACTCCTTGTTCTCGCCGACATAGGAGGACGTCATCCGTGCGATCCGCCCGGCCCGCAGCAGCAGGCCGAGCCCCCAGTCGTCCACCCCACAGTTGTTGGAGACCACCCGCAGGCCGGTGGTGCCGGCGGCCGCCAGGGCGCCGATCAGGGTGCTGGGGATGCCGCAGAGGCCGAACCCGCCGACGGCCAGCACGGCTCCGTCGGGGATGTCCCCGACCGCGTCGGCGGGGGAGTCCAGGACCTTGTCCAAGTGGTCACCTCATGAGGGGGAGGGGCGGAGAGGGGTGGGGGCGGGGGAGGCGGGCGAGCCTGTGCAGGCGGAGGGCGACGGAATGCCCGCGTGCGTCCCGTTCGAGCCCCACCACCGTCACCGGGCGCGGGCCGCCCCTGCCATGGCGGTGGCCGCCACCCATGTGCGCGGATGCATGGTGGACATCCACACTCGGTGGCCGACGGCAGGGCTCTGGTTCAGCGGTATGGCGGTCCGAACCACATCCTGGGCTCCTGATGCGTCGTCCGGGCACATGTCGCGGCTCTCATGGCACACCTACGGTTCCGGCATCCACCCCCGCAGCACCCTCAGGAGTCGGTCACCATGCGCAGCTCGACAGCCCTCACCAGGACCGCCTCCGGCACCCTCGCGGGCGCGGCCGTGACCGCCGGCCCCGGGCGCAAGCTCGTCGCCGCCGCGGCGTGTGTCCTCCTCGCGGCCGGCTGCGCCAAGGCCGGCACCGCCGGTACCACCGCGGCGGACGGTGGAGGCGGCGCGAAGAGCCCGGTCAAGGTGGGCCTGGTGTACTCCAAGACCGGGCCGCTGGCCGCGTACGGCAAGCAGTACCTGGAGGGCTTCAAAGCGGGGCTGGACTACGCGACCAAGGGCACCGGCGCGGTCGACGGACACAAGATCGAGTTCGAGGAGCAGGACGACGCCGGGGACCCGGCCAAGGCGGTGTCGGCCGCAAAGGACCTGATCGGCAAGGGCCACAAGATCCTGGCCGGCTCCACCGCCTCGGGCGTGGCCCTTCAGGTCGGCCCGATCGCCGCCCAGAACAAGGTGCTCTTCATCAGCGGTCCGGCCGCCGCCGACAAGGTCACCGGGTTGAACAAGTACACCTTCCGTTCCGGCCGCCAGTCCTACCAGGACATCAAGACCGCGGCCTCGTTCATCGGCGACGCCAAGGGCAAGAAGGTCGCCGTGCTCGCTCAGGACAACGCGTTCGGGCAGGCCAACGTGGCCGCCGTCAAGGCCGTGCTCGGTACCCAGGGCGCCACGGTCGACTCGGTGCTCGCCCCGCCGAGCGCGACCGACCTGACCCCGTTCGCCACCCAGGCCAAGACCGCCAAGCCCGACCTGCTGTTCGTCGCCTGGGCCGGTGACACCTCCTCGGCCCTCTGGACGGCGCTGAACCAGCAGGACGTGTTCGCCGACACCAAGGTCGTCACCGGTCTCGACCTCGCCGCCTCCTACCCGCTCTTCGGCCCGGCCAGCGAGAAGATCTCCTTTCTGAACCACTACTTCGGTGGAGCCGCCGGTACCCCGGTGGAGAAGGCCATGGACGATGCCGTGACCGCCGGCGGTGGCAAGTCGGACATCTTCACCCCCGACGGCTTTACCGCCGCCCAGATGATCGTGCACGCGGTCGAGGCCAACCACGGATCCACCGACGATACTTCTGCTCTGGTGAAGGCGCTGGAGGGCTGGAGCTTCGACGGGGTGAAGGGCCCGACCACGGTGCGCGCAGAGGACCACGCCCTCCTCCAGCCGATGTTCCAGGTCCGGTTGACGGGCAGCGGGGCGGCTGCCAAGCCCTCCGTGGAGAAGACGCTGACCGCGGACGAGGCGGCGCCCCCGGTCACTCCGATGGCGGGCTGATCGACATGCCCGGTCCTGCTTCGTCCACCATGGCCCCACCGGTCCTGCGACTGAACGGCCTCGGCTGGTCCGTCCGAGGGGTGCCGATCGTCGAGGACGTCTCGTTCTCGGTCGGGGAAGGCGAGTTCGTCGCCTTCATCGGACCCAATGGTGCTGGAAAGACCTCCCTCTTCAACCTGATCTCCGGCATCTACCCGGCGAGCCACGGCAGTCTCGAACTCGACGGCGCCGACATCACCGCCGAAGCCGTCCACGCCAGGGCGCGCCGCGGGCTCGGCCGTACCTTTCAGACCTCCTCTCTCTGGCCGGGGATGACGGTGGCCGACCACGTCCGCCTGGCCGCCCAGGCCGCAGCCGGACCGCGTGCCTCCTACCGGCTCTGGCGTCGGGCCGACCGCTACCCGACCCAGGTGGCCGACACCCTGGAGCGCACCGAACTCACCCATCGGGCAGACACCTTGGCGAGTGCGCTTTCGCACGGCGAGAAGCGGAAGCTCGAACTCGCCGTCCTGCTGGTGTCCGACCCCCGGCTCATCCTGCTGGACGAACCGATGGCCGGCGTCAGCGCCGAGGAGGTACCGGCGCTCACCGAACTGATCCGCTCCGTGCACCGCGATCTCGGCCGCACCGTACTGATGGTGGAGCATCACATGGACGTCCTGCTCGACCTGGCCGACCGCCTTGCCGTGATGCACCACGGCACGCTGCTCGCACTGGACACTCCCGAGGCAGTGATGGCCGACGCCACCGTGCAACAGGCCTACCTGGGGGAGGCGCTGTGACCGACTCTCCGCTCCGTGCCTCCTCCTCCTCGGGTTCCTCCGCTGTCTCCTCCTGCCCTGTATCTGCGGACTCTGCTTCCCGGGCTCTCCTCTCCGTCCGTGGCCTGCGGGTCGTCATCGATGGGCTGCACATCCTTCACGGGGTCGACGTCGACGTGGCGCCGACCGGGGTCACAGCCCTTCTGGGTCGCAACGGCGCCGGCAAGACCACCACGGTCAAGGCCGTCATGGGCCTTGTGCCGCGCACCGGCAGTGTTCTCTTCTCCGGGACTGAACTCTCCTCTCTGCCAACACATATCGTGGCCCGTCAGGGCATCGGGTACGCCCCTGAGGACCGGGGGATCTTCGCCGGTCTGACGGTCGCCGAGAACCTTCGCCTCGCCGAGCGCGACCGGAACGGCGAACCGGCCTACCAGCTCGTCCATGAGCTGTTCCCCGAACTCAAGCAGCGGTCCGGCCAGTTGGCCGGGACGCTCTCCGGCGGTCAGCAGCAGATGGTGGCCATCGGCCGAACGCTGCTCAACCGCAACCGGCTGATCATCGCCGACGAGCCCACCAAGGGCCTGGCGCCGAAGATCGTTGCCGAGGTTGCCGATGTCCTGGCGCGAGCGGCCGAGGCCGTGCCCGTTCTCCTGGTCGAGCAGAACCTCGCGCTCGTCCGCCGTCTGGCTGGCACCTGCGCTGTCCTGGCCGACGGGCGAACTGCCCACCAGGGCGACACTGCCGAACTGTTGGCCGACGAAGAGGCCGCCCGCCGCCTGCTGGGCGTCGGCAGCCACCGCCCGGGCGCCAGACCCCTCTCGGCCGCCTCGCGGCCCGGCCCTGCGGCGGCCGGGCGGGCCCCGGCCGCTCCTGTTGTCACCACGGAGGTGAACCCCTGATGGACACCGTCGTCCTCCTTACCTGCACTGGACTTGGTCTGGGTGCGCTGTACTTCCTGGTGGCCTCCGGTCTCTCACTGATCTTCGGGTTGATGGACGTGCTCAACTTCGCGCACGGCGCTCTGCTCTCCATCGGCGCCTATGCCACCTGGTGGGCCGGGACAGAGGCCGGCTTCGCCTTCTGGCTCGCCGTGCCGTTCGGCACGCTGGTCGGTACGGCCGCCGCCGTCCTGCTGGAACTCTTTCTGATCCGGCCGCTCTACAGCCGCCCACGCGACCAGATCCTTGCCACCGTCGGTGTCGGGCTGGCCGTCCCCGCTCTCCTGATGGGCATCTGGGGCGCTGACGCCCGCCCCTTCCCGCAACCGGCCCTGCTCTCCGGCACCTGGCACGTGCTCGGTGCGACCGTCCCGGTCAACCGCTTCGTCCTCGTGGCCGCGGCCGCGTTGCTGCTGCTCGCTCTTCGGTTGTTCCTCGCCCGGACCCGCTACGGGCTGATCGTCCGGGCCGGCGTCGAGGACCGGGCGATGGTCACCGCGCTCGGCATCGACGTCCGGAAGGCGTTCACCCTCGTCTTCGCCATCGGTGGGGCGGCCGCCGCCCTCGGCGGCGCGCTCGGCGGCCTCTACTTCGGTTCGGTCAACCCCGGCCAGGGAACCAGCCTGCTCATCTTCGCCTTCGTCGTCGTCGTGATGGGCGGCATGGGCTCCGTCACCGGAGCCGCCGTCGCCTCGGTATGTGTCGGTCTCGTCCAGCAGTTCGCCAACTACTACACCGCTGCGGGACTGGGCGACCTGTCGGTCGTCGTCCTGCTGGCCGTACTGCTTCTCGTACGACCCCGCGGACTCACCGGGAGGCTCGCGTGAGCGCCAACACCCCGATCACGAGCACCGGTGGCGCCGCGGCCGACCGCACCGCCGCCACTCCGGCAGGGGGGACTGTCACCAGCCCTGCCGAGACACATTCTGGACGAGTGAGCGAGGGCCGCGCTATCCCTCGAACAGGTGAATCAGTCACTGAGCGCTCGACACCGGTGCACCGAGCGCTACGCTGGTGGCCGATCGCTCTGCTGATCGTGCTCCTTGTCGCCCCCTATAGTGCGCTTCCCGTTCCGGGACTGCTCGACGGCCCGCTCGGCAGCCCCGGAAGTCTCCAACTCATCGCCCTGTGCCTGCTCTACGGGGCCCTCGCCACCGGCTACGACCTCCTGCTCGGCCGTACCGGGCTGCTCTCCTTCGGCCACGCGCTCTACTTCGCGACCGGCCTCTATGCCACCAACCTGGGCATGCTGGAGCTCCAACTGCCCTTCGCCGCGGCCGCCCTCTTCGGTGTCGCCTGTGCCGTCGCGCTGGCCCTGCTGCTCGGCTCGGTCAGCCTCCGCGTCACCGGCATCGGGTTCTCCATGGTCACACTGGCCTTCGCGCAGGCCGGTTCGATCCTCGTCCAGCGCAACCCCGGTGGCGTCACCGGTGGCGAGGAAGGGCGGTCCGCGCCGGCCGACCAACTGCCGTCCGCGTTCCTGGGCATCGAGAACACCGCCAACCTCTACTGGATCGCCGTCGCCTACCTGGTGCTGACCCTGGCCGCCGTCCACTGGGCCGTCAGCTCGCCTCTCGGCCGGGTCTGGGAGGGCATCAAGGAGAACGAGCGCCGGGTTGAGGTGCTCGGACTCCGGCCTTACGGGTACAAGTTGATCGCGTTCGTCCTCGCCGGCGCCCTGGCCGCCGTGGGTGGGGTGGTCTACCTCCTGCTGACCGGCGGCGCCACCCCGCAGGCCGCCACTTCCGACGCCACGCTCTCGCTCCTCGTCATGGTCGTCCTCGGCGGATCCGGCACGCGCTGGGGTCCCTTGCTGGGTGGCGTCATCTACACCTGGTCCGGTCACCGACTCGGGGACCTCGCCAACTCCGAGACGATCGCCGACCTGCCGGCGGTCCTGCGGGTCCCGCTCTCCCAGCCGCTCTTCCTCCTGGGCGGCCTCTTCGTCGCCGTGGTCTACCTGCTGCCCGGCGGCCTGGCTAGACTTCCTGCCCGCATTCGAGCCGCCCGTTCCGCCCGCTCGGCCCGGCCCTCTGTCGGTGCCCGCAGCGCCCGTCCCACAGGAGGTAGCCCCGCGTGAGCCAGTCACCGCTGCACCCCGAGGAGTTGACGGTGCCGGTCCCAGGAGGGGACCTGGCCGTCCTTCGCTGGCCCGCCACCGACCCGGGGGCCCCGACCATCGTGGCGGTGCACGGCATCACCGCCAACGGCCTCGCCTGGTTCGAGGTCGCCCGCCGGCTCGCCGGCCGGGCCACCCTGCTCGCGCCCGACCTGCGCGGACGCGGAGCCAGCCACACCGTGAGCGGACCGTACGGTCTGGCCCGGCACGCGGATGACGTGGCCGCGCTGATCACGGCGCTCGACCTGGGTCCCACCGTCGTGGTGGGGCACTCCATGGGTGCCTGGGTCACAGCCCTGACGGCGGTGCGGCATCCGGACCTCGTCAGCCGGGTGGTGCTGGTCGACGGCGCGGTGACCTTCCCCCTGCCGGAGGGCGTCCGGGAGGAGGACGTTCTGGCCG
The DNA here is from genome assembly GCF_040685575.1 of Kitasatospora sp. NPDC088351. Classification (NCBI taxonomy): domain Bacteria; kingdom Bacillati; phylum Actinomycetota; class Actinomycetes; order Kitasatosporales; family Streptomycetaceae; genus Kitasatospora; species Kitasatospora sp. NPDC088351. The sequence goes on from NZ_JBFBIL010000010.1 coordinate 101,060, forward strand.
CGGTGCTCGGCCCGGCGCTGGCGCGGCTTTCGATGACCTTCCCGGACCGTCAGGCCTACCGCGCGTTCTGGCAGCAGCACCCGGCCTTCGGCGCCGACTGGTCGGACGAGATCGACGCCTACACCCAGCGCGATCTCATCGGAACCGCACCCGAGCTGCGTTCCTCCTGTGTGCTGGAGGCCGTTCAGGTCGACGGGGCCCAGGTCCTGCTCGACCAGGAGGCGGCCGCCGCCGTGCACCGGCTGCCGTGCACGGGTGAACTGCTCTGGGCGGAACGCGGCCTGCTCGACGAGTCGCAGGCCCTCTACGACGGCAAGCGGATAGCGATGGCCGGACTGGATCCGGCCCGTGTGGTGGCGGCCGAGCTCGTACCGGACACCAATCACTACTCGATTCTCTGGGGCCGAGCCGGGGCCGAGGCCGTGGTGCAGCGCCTCCTCGGGGCCGGCCCGGCCGGGCCTTCCATCGGGTAACAGACCTGGCCGGGTCGGCCGGTGGGGTGCCGGACCGCCGACCGGTCCGGCACCCCAGCAGCACCCTCGCCGGCCGCTGTCCCTGCGGTCGTCCGGGTTTCAGCCGGCCGTACCCAGGAAGGTCTCCCACCCGCCGGTGGGCGCCTGCCCAACGTTCAGCGTGCGCAGCTTGCGGAGGGTCGACTGGTCCTGGGCCTCCAGCCAGTCGACCAGCTGCCGGAACGACACCAGCCGGACCTCCGGTTTGCCCGCGATCGTCTTGAGAGTCTCCTCGACGGCGTCCATGTAGATCCCGCCGTTCCACTGCTCGAAGTGGTTGCCGATGAAGAACGGCGCGCGGTTGCTGTTGTAGGTGCGGTCGAACCCGGCCAGGTAGGCGTCCCTGGCCTGGCTGCGCCAGTCGTTGTACTTGCCCGGGTCACCCTTGGTGCTGCCGGCCGACTGGTTCGCCAGGATGTTGTAGTCCATCGACAGCACCTGGAAGGTGTGCCCGGGGAACGGGATGCTCTGCAGCGGGAAGTCCCAGACCTTGCCGTCCTGCACCTTCTGCGGCCAGATCTGCAGGCCGCCGGAAGAGCTGGCGTCGTACTTCCACCCCATCTTCGCCGCGGTCGGCAGCAGGGCCTTCTGCCCTTCGAGGCAAGGGGTTCGCCCGCCGATGAGCTCCTTCTTGTAGTCGAAGGGAAGCGGATCGACGTCGGTGAAACCGGTGTTGGTCCGCCACTGGGTCACAAACGAGATCGCCTGGTCTATCTCGCTCTGCCAGTCCTCGGACGTCCACTTGTTGACCCCGTTGCCGTCCGAACGGGTCGAGCAGAAATGCCCGTTGAAGTGGGTGCCGATCTCGTGGCCGGCCAGCCAGGCCTGGCTGATGAGCTTGAGCGTGCTCTTGACCGCGCCGTCCGAGAGGTACGGGATGTCGGACGCGCCGACCGAGTGCTTCGGCGGGTGGTAGAGGTCGGCCTTGCCCTTCGGGAGGGCGTAGATCCCGGAGAGGAAGAACGTCATCGAGGCCTTGTGCTCCTCGGCCAGCTTGAGGAAGCGGGGGAACTGGCCGTCCTCCGTGCCACCGGCGCCGTCCCAGGAGAACACCACGAACTGCGGCGGTCGCTCACCGGGCTTGAGCTTCTCGGCCTTGGGCTGGTTCGGCTGGGGGCCGGTGTCGGCGTTGGAACCATCACCGATGGGCGTCCCCTTGGGCGGCACGCCCTTGGCGGGATCTCCGGTTCCCGTCCGCCCGTTGCCGCTACTGCTGCCGGAAACAGGGGAGGAGGTGGTGGAGCCAGGACTCGATCCGCTGCTGGAACACGCCGCGACCGCCCCGAGAGCCGCAGTCGCAGCGGTGGCACTGAGCACGGTCCTTCGAGAGATGCTGGTCATGGTCTCCCCTGGATGCCCTGGCCGGGTGGCGAGGGTGGCGGAGGGCCACACCGGTCAAATCGGGCAATTGATGAATATTCCGCCGTTAGCATGTCACGCGGACTCAGGGGTCACCAAGGTGCCGAGGTCCGTCGACAGCCAACACGCGCAGCGTGCCCACATAGGCTGCGAAGACCGGCCTTCTGTTTCCGTCCTGTGACGCTTTGCGCTCACTGGCCCGTGCCGCCGCGGCGGATCACCGAGCCCCCAGCCCCCAGCCGTCAGCCCTCAGGCGGCGGCCCCCAGCCCCGTCAGCCCTCAGGCGGCGGCCAGCCGCCGGCTGCGGCGCACGACGCGCGCGATGGCGGTGCTGACGATGGTGGCGGCGGTGCAGGAGACCGCGAGGCTCAGCCAGGCGGTGTCGAACCAGTGGCTGTTGAGCCAGCCCAGCGTCACGATGTAGGCGGCCCAGACCAGTGCGGCCAGCGCGGACCAGCGGAGGAAGCGGCGCGGGTGGGCGGGGGAGTGGCCGATGGCCAGGTCGAGGACGGTCCGCCCGGCCGGTACGAACCGCGCGATCACCACCATCGCTGCCGCCGCCCCGGTGGTCCGGCCGTCCAGAGCCCGTTGGACCTTGGCGACGTTCGCCGCCAGCTGTGGGCGGTGCTCAAGCCGTCGACTCACCAGAGGGGCGCCGCGCCGGGCGAGGCTGAGCAGCAGGAGATCGCCGAGGAACGAGGCCAGTGCCACGCACAGCCCCAGCACCACCGGCGCGCCGTCTATCTGTGCCGTCTTGAGCACGGCCAGGATGACCAGCGTCCCGCTGGGGATGAAGGGCAGAAAGGCGTCGCCCAATACGGCGCAGAGCGCCAGGGCGCAGATCCACGAGGATCCGATCACCGCCGCGATGTCCAAGGTCCATACTCCCTCCAGGCTGCCCGAGGGAGCAGATGGCTGCAGGGGTCAACGCTAGCGCCTCGACTTTTCATGCCATGAAGCACCCCGGGCATGCCCTGCGTCACAAGGCGCGAGCCCCTGGAGCGGGGTGCCGCTCCAGGGGCTCACGGGGATCGATCGGCGCTGGTCCAGCCCGACGACCTTGCTGGTGGAGTGCGGATCCGGTTGGGTGATCCGCTCCTGATCACTAGCCTGCCGGACGTCGGCCGCCGATCGCGAGCCCTGCGGTTGGCGACTTCCCGCTCTGGCGTGAAGTCGCCACGCGTGTCCGACCGCTGGCTCTGAGTCAGCCGAACGGTCGGTAGCCGCATCCTCACCCGACCGGGGCGGCGCCGGCACCAACGGCACCAGCACCAACGGGACCGGCACCCGGACGGGCCCGCCTGGCCCCGGGAACAGCCGACTCGGCCGTGTGGTTGACCTCCGTCGGCAGAAGCGACCACCGGCGCATGGGCACGGTCGCTCCACGACAGCCCGGAGGGCGGACGGTATGACCACCGAGGACCAGCAGGAGCGCGGACCCGAACCGCAGACCCACGCGGCGATCCGAGGCACTGTCCGGGGGGCGGCGCCCGCGCCGCTCTCGATCCTCGACCTGGCCACCGTCGGCGTCGGCTACACGCCGGGCGAGGCGCTGGCCGCGACCACGACGCTGGCACGCAGCGCGGAGGAGTGGGGCTACCACCGCTTCTGGGTGGCCGAGCACCACGGCATGCCGGGCGTCGCCAGCTCCACGCCGGCCGTCCTGCTGGCCCACCTCGGGGCCCACACCACGACACTGCGGCTCGGCTCGGGCGGAGTCATGCTGCCGAACCACGCCCCGCTGGCGATCGCCGAGCAGTTCGGCCTGCTGGAGGCTCTGCACCCCGGCCGCATCGACCTCGGCCTCGGCCGGGCCCCCGGCACCGACCCCGCCACCGCGCGAGCACTGCGGCGGGGCCTCGCCGACGGCGCGGAGGACTTCCCCCAGCAGCTCGCCGAGCTGACGCACTTCCTCGACGGCGACTTCCCGGCCGGCCACCCCTACGCCCGGTTGACGGCTGTCCCGCAGGGGGACGGGCGGCCCCCGATCTGGCTGCTCGGCTCGTCGGGCTTCAGCGCCCAGCTGGCCGGCCGCCTCGGCCTGCCGTTCGCGTTCGCCCACCACTTCAGCAGCGTCAACACCATCCCGGCCCTCGATCTCTATCGCTCGGCGTTCCGCCCGTCGGCCGTGCTCAGCGAGCCGTATGCGCTGATCGGGGTGAGCGCGGTCGCGGCCGACGACGAGACGACCGCCCGACGGCTCGCGCGCTCGGCGGCGCTCGGGATGCTCCGGCTGCGCAGGGGGAACCCGGGCCCGATCCCCACCCCCGAGGAGGCCGAGTCCTACCCGTACAGCCCGGTGGAGGCGGATTTCGTCGACGACTGGCTGGGCAATGTCGTCCTGGGCTCACCGGGCGAGGTCGCCGACGGGCTGGAGGCGTTGCGCAAGCGGACCGGGGTGGACGAGCTGATGGTCACCTCGCACATCCACGGTCACGAGGCCCGGTACCGCTCGTACGGGCTGATCGCCCAGGCGTACGGACTGACCGGGCAGTCCGGCACCGCCTGAGCCGGGCCGAGGCCGGTCGCGGCGGACCGGCGCCCGGGTCGGCGCCCGAATCCGCGCCCGTCCCGGCGCCGCCGCGCACACACTGTGCGAACACCGCGCGGACACCGTTCCGGCCGAGCCGCGGCAATCCGCCGCTATCGCCCGCCCGGCCCCGGGCGGCCCTCACGGAGTATGGCGGCGACGAGCTCGGCCTCGCCCGGCCTGGCGAAGTACCAGCCCTGGGCGGTGTCGCAGCCGGTCAACCGCAGCCGCTCGGCCTGCGCCGCGCTTTCGATGCCCTCGGCCGTGACGGTCAGGCCGAGGGTGTGGGCCAGCTGCACCATCGCGCCGACGATCTGCTCATCGGCGTCGCTCCGGCGGGTGCCGGCCCCGGGGAGCTCGGTGCGGCCCGCCGGGGCCGGGTCGCGGAACCCTTCGATGAACGTGCCGTCGAGCTTCAGCACGTGCACCGGCAGCCGTGAGAGGTACGCCAGGTTGGAGTAGCCGGTGCCGAAGTCGTCGATCGCGATCCGGACGCCCATGTCGGCGAGCGCCTGCAGGGCCTGCAGGGGGCGCCCGCCCGGGCCGAGCAGCGCGCTCTCGGTGATCTCCAGTTGCAGCAGCCGGGCCGGCAGACCGGTACGGTCGAGCGCCTGCGCCACGTCGGCGACCACGTCGGAGTCCCAGATCTGCCGGGCGGCGAGGTTGACGCTCACAAACGTCTCGGTGTCGGGGAACTCGGTGAGCCAGCGCTGCGCCTGGCGGCAGGACTCCTCCAGGACCCACTTGCCGAGCGGCACGATCGCACCGGACTCCTCGGCCAGCGGGATGAAGCGGTCCGGGGAGAGCGTCCCGTAGCGGGGGTGGCGCCAGCGGACGAGGGCCTCGGCGCCGCGCACCGCACCGTCGGAGAGGCCGACGAGGGGCTGGTACTCGATGGTGAACTCGCCGCGCTCCAGGGCCGGGCGCAGTGCGGTGGCGAGCAGCTGGCGGGTGAGCTGGTGGGCGCCGCGGTCCGGGTCGTAGAGGGTCCAGCGGGCCCGGCCGTCCGCTTTGGACCAGTACAGGGTGGCGTCGGCGTCCTTGACCAGGTCGGTGGGTGTGGTCTCGTGCACGGACCGTTCGACGACGCCGACGCTGGCGGTCACCACCAGCCGGTGCCCGGCCACGTCGAAGGGCTGTTCCAGCACTGCGAGGATCCGGCCGGCCAGGTCGGTCAGCTGGTCACTGCCCTTGCTGTCGGTGACCAGGACCGCGAACTCGTCGCCGCCCATCCGGGCCACCAGATGGGCGGCCTGTTCGGAGAATCCGTGCCGGAGCCGGGTGGCGACGGCGATCAGCAACTGGTCGCCGATGTGGTGACCGAGTGTTTCGTTGATCGCGGCGAAGCCGTCGAGGTCCAGGTAGCAGACCCCGACCCGGCGCCTGTCCGGCCCGGCGGGGCCCGCCCCGGTCGCCGGGGAGGCGGCTGCGGCCCCGCCCGGTCCGGCGCCCGGCCCGACGGCCGGGCTGTCTCCCGGGCTGTCTCCCGGGCCGCCGGTCTGGCCCGCCGCCGGGCCGCTCGTGGTGAGGCAGGCGGCGTCGAGCCGTTCGAAGAAGGACGTTCGGTTGGGCAGCCGGGTCAGCGGGTCGTGCAGTGCCTGGTACTCCAGGCGGTCGCCGAGCCGGCGCTGCTCGGTGATGTCCTCGACCATCGCGAGCGTGTAGAGCGGGCTCCCCACCTCGTCCCTGATCAGGGAGATGGTCACCTTGCTCCAGACCGTGTGGCCCTCGCGGTGCTTGAGCTGTTTCTCCACCCGCAGCCGTTCGCGCTCACCCCGGACGAGTTCGGGGAAGAGGCGGTGCGGCATGCCCTCCGGGTCGATGATGTCGTGGATGTGGGTGCGGACCAGTTCGCCGACCCCGCGGCCGATCAGTGTGGCGAAGGCGGGGTTGACCTCGATGATCCGGTCGTCGGGGTCGATCAGTGCCATCCCGATGCCCGCGTCGCAGAAGGCGGCCCGGAAGCGGGACTCGCTGGCACGCAGCGCGGCCAGTAGCCGGTCGGTCCCCTCGGCCGGCTGGTCGGCTCCGGCGGCCGGCCGGTGCGAGCCGTTCGTCAGCGGGGCCGAGCAGGTGGGGCAGCGGACGACGGTGCTGTCGACCGCGGTGGCGATCCTGCCGGCCGCTCCGAAGCCGGGTACGGCAGCGTGTCCGATGTCGGCACCGGTGCCGGGCCCGGTACCGGTTCCGGGCGTGGCCCTGTCACCGGTGACGGTGTTGACGGAGAAGCCGTGAGTGCCGTCCCGTGCGGCGCCGGAGGTGCCGACGGGGCCGTCGGCCGGGCGGAGGGCCGGCGACAGCAGACGACGGTGGTGTTGCGGTTCTTCGTGCCGCACGCCTGGGTGGTGTGCGTCGGCCCCCTCGTTCTGGCCCGGCACGGCATGCTCCCGTCCGCTGCTGACGCTTGACGCTGGTCCGGCCGGACACCCGGGACTGCGGCGGCCGGCTCCCGCACTCTGTCGAGGTCCTCGGAGTCCGGTGCTGAGCGCTCGTTGGTGAGCGTTCGTGTGGAGACCCGCGTGAAGAACAGGGCGCTGCGGCCGATCATAAGACGCGGCGACAACGCGCGGTGACCGCCGCCGGGGTGATTCGTCCGCTTTGAGATCAAGTGTGGTGGTACGTGCGGACGCCCCCGGTGCACATCACATGATGTGCACCGGGGGCGCGTGCTCCGAGTGCACGCCGTCGGGCGCTCCTTGAGTACCCGGAGCGCGCCCACATGTTCATGCCGCGCACCGGCCCGCCGAGCCCGCATGACCCGCCGGAACGCCGGCCCCGGGATCGGAGCCGGCGGCCCCGGCAGAGGGGTCAGGCCAGCTTGGCCGTGAGGGTGATGGTGGTGCCGGTCAGGGCCTGGCTGACCGGGCAGTTCGCCTTGGCGTCCTCGGCGGCCTTCACAAAGCCGGCCTCGTCGAGGCCGGGCACCTGGCCGGTGACGGTCAGGTGGATGCCGGTGATACCGGTGCCGGGCTGGAAGGTGACATCGGCCTGGGTGTCCAGCTTGGTGGGCGGGGTGCCCGCGCCGGCCAGGCCGTGCGAGAGGGCCATCGAGAAGCACGCGGAGTGCGCGGCGGCGATGAGCTCCTCCGGGCTGGTCTTGCCGTTGGGCTCCTCGGACCGGGCCGGCCAGGAGACCGGGTACTCACCGATGCCGGAGGAGGCGAAGGTCACCTGACCCTTGCCCTCGAGCAGGTTGCCTTCCCACGCGGTGCGGGCGGTGCGAGTGGTTGCCACGATCGGTACCTCCAGGTATGAGGAACTGCTGATTCGTCACTTCCGGTCATGCCGCGCACCAGCCTACGGGGAGGTCGGGGGCCGACCACGCGCAGCGACTCGGGGCGCCGTGCCCGGAAGTCCTCGGGCCCGCGCCGGCCGGTGCGCGGGCGCCGGTCGCCCATCGGTCCGTACGCTGTCCGGATCGTGGACGGATACGCCGAATGGTGCGGATCCGCGCCGGGCGCCCTGTTAGATTTGCCCGGGCCCGAGCCCGGCCGTCGGACGGTCGGGTGCCCACCACCAGACAGCCGCGGAGCCGCCCCGATGACGGATCACCCCACGACCCCCGATGCCGGACTTCCCGAGGGGATCGACGACGCCGTGCGGGCCGAGCTGACCAGCCTGCGCGAGAGCATCGACAACATCGACGCCGCGGTGGTCCACATGCTGGCCGAGCGCTTCAAGGCGACCCAGCGGGTCGGCCGGCTCAAGGCCGAGCACAGGCTGCCGCCGGCCGATCCGGCGCGGGAGCGCGACCAGATCCGGCGTCTGCGGGAGCTGGCCGCCGGGGCGCATCTCGATCCGGTGTTCGCGGAGAAGTTCCTCAACTTCATCATCGCCGAGGTGATCCGCCACCACGAGGCGATCGCCCGCGCCTGAGCCCGCGGACCCCAGCCCGTACCCGAGCCCGTGGGCCCGGGTCCGTGCCCCTGAGCCCGCCCCTGCGGCCGTGCCCGAGGCCGCGCGGGTGCCGCGACTCACCGGGCGATCCGCAGGTGATCGCGTCGTGCTCTCCTCGACATGTCCTCGGCCGCGATGTCGGGCGCAGCTAAAAGCCGGATTTCGTGAGGCTTCACGGTTGGCGTAGCGTGCAGGTTCCCCCAGCCGGAGAGGTGAGCAGCGACGATGGCGGTGAACCTGCCCGATACGCACAGCGACGCCGGGGCCGGCCAGCCCCCGGCTGTCGGCGGCGGCCACAACGGCCACGGTGGCTCCAGCGATGGCGGTGGCGGTGGCCGCGCGGAGGCACGCCGGGCACGGACGCGGAAGGCGCCGAGGCCGTCGAAGCCGCAGAAGGACGCCGGGGACCGGCGGGCAGGGCGTCGTCACCGACCGTGGTGGATCGAGATCCCCGCGATGGCGGCGGTCGGCCTGGTGGTCGCGCTGCTGATCAAGACCTGTCTGTTCCAGGTGTTCACCATCCCCTCCGGGTCGATGGAGAACACGCTGCGGATCGGCGACCGGGTCGGGGTGAACAAGCTCGCGCCGTTGACCGGCTGGGAGCCGGAGGCCGGCCAGCCGGTGGTCTTCAAGGACCCGGGTGACTGGCTGCCGCCGCAGCCGACCGGCGGGAACCCGGTGTCCAACGCCCTGGGCTCGGTGCTCGGCTTCGTCGGGCTGATCCCGCCGAAGGACGACAACTACCTGGTCAAGCGGGTCATCGCGACCGGCGGCCAGACCGTGCAGTGCTCGGGTACCACGCTGACCGTCAACGGGGCGAAGGTCGACGAGCCGTACCTCCACCCCGGGGACGACTCCTGTGCCGGGATGAACTTCGGGCCGGTCACGGTGCCCCAGGGGTACGTCTGGGTGGAGGGCGACCACCGCAGCGACTCGGCGGACTCGCGCTACCACCAGCGCGGCCCCGGTGGTGGGGCCGTGCCGGTGGACAACGTGGTCGGGCCGGTGTCGGCCGTCGTGTGGCCGCTCAGCCACCTCGACTGGTTCGGCTGGGTCGGTCGCTGACCTCGCGCTGGGAGGCCGCGCGTCCCCCGGAACCACGGGCGGTACCGGCCGCCTCCGCTCCGGCCGCGACAGCACCGGTCACCTCGGCCCCGGTCACCTCGGATCCGGCCGCCACGGCACCGGCCGGTTCGACCGCGGGCTTGCTCGCCTGGGCCGCGAAGGCGCCGGCCAGGACGAGCAGGCCGCCGGCCATCTGCGGCAGACCCAGGTGCTCGCCGAGCAGGATCCAGGCGAGGACGGTGGCGACGACGGCCTCCAGGTTGGCCACCACCCCGGCGACCGGGGGCGACAGGTGCCGGACGGCGACCACACCGGTCAGGTAGGCGAGCACGGTCGCGATCAGGATCATCCAGGCCGCCGGGACGAGCGCGGGCAGCGTGTGCCCGTTCATCACGACGTCACCGCCGAGCGGGCTCCAGTCGGCCTGCCAGGGGCGGGTGAAGGCGGTGAGCACCACCGCGCCGATCAGCAGCCCGTACGCGCTGACGGCGATCGGGTCCACCGGGCGGTCCCCCCGGCTGCCGGCGTCGGCCAGGACGAAGTAGCCGACCTGACAGCAGGCCGCCCCGAGCGCGAACAGGACGCCCAACGCGTCGAAGCTCAGACCGTTCCAGACCTCGACCACGCAGGCCAGCCCGGCCACGGCGACGCCGGCGCCGATGGCGGAGCCCCGGCTGATCGGCCTGCGCTGGACGAACTTGACGTAGCCGATGAGCAGCGGGGGGCCGAGGTACTCGATCAGCAGGGCGACGCCGACCGGGATCCGAGAGATCGCCGCGAAGTAGCAGGCCTGGACGCCGGCCACGGCGAGCAGGCCGAACCCGAGGAGCAGGCCGGGCCTGCGGAGCACGACGGCGCGGTGGCGGTAGGCCAGCGGGAGGAGGACCACGGCGGCGCCGGTGACCCGGAGCCAGACCACATGCAGCGGCGAGAGGCCGGCCTCGATCAGAGGCTTGGCGGCGGTGCCGGAGCCGCCGAAGGCGACGGCGGAGACCAGCGCGAGGGCGAGGCCGAGGGTTCTGCCCGAGGAACGGTCGAGCCGGGGCGTTGAGCTGTGCACCGACGCATTGTGACAGTCATACCGGCGCTTGGGTAAGGCGCCATTTCGGTATTTGGTCCTGCCTGAACCTGTGCAGGGTGGCGGGTACACCTGGGATCGCCCGAAAACGCCCGTCGGCCGCGACCACCCCCAGGCGGTCGCGGCCGACGCGCCCCGACTACTGCCGCGCGCCCGCTCCGGAGAGCGCGCCCGCGCCCGTGCCGCCACCCGTACCCGTATCCGAGCCCGTGCCGGAGCCCGAGCCGCCCGTGCCGGAGCCCGTGCCGGAGCCCGTGCCGCCACCCGAGCCCGAGCCGGTACCGGAGCCCGAGCCGCCGCCCGTACCGCCCGAGGGCTCGGGCGCGGTGGTCGGACCGGTGGTCGGCGCCGGCGTCCGGGTGGGCTTGCCGCTCGGCCGGGGCGTCGTGGGCTGGGTGGGGGCGGTCGCCCCGCCGCCCGAGCCCGAACCACCGGAACCGCCCGAGCCACCCTGTCCACCGGACGAGCCCGAGGACCCGGAGGACCCGGAGCCGCCCGAGGACCCGGAGCCGCCCGAGGACCCGGAGCTCGACGCACCCGGCGGGGTGCCCGCGCCGGAACCGGTGCCCGAGCCGCCCGTCGCACCGCTGCCGCCCGAGGAGGCCGGGGCGGAAGCCGACCCGGACGGGGTCGAGGAGCTGTCCGGGCCACCGGAGGATCCGCTGTTCGACGAGGAGTCGTCCGCGCCCGACGGCGAGGCGAAGTTCGCGACCGGCTGCCCCTTCAACGCCGCCTTCATGTAGCTGGTCCAGATCTGCGCGGGGTACTGGCCGCCCGCCGCGCCGTCGATCCCGCCGGTGCCGCTGAGGCTGACCTGGGCGCCGGTGGTCGGGTCCTGGCCGAACAGCGCCACGGAGGTCACCAGCTCGGGGGTGTACCCGACGAACCAGACCGACTTCTGGTCGTCCGTCGTGCCGGTCTTGCCGGCGACCGGGCGGCCCAGCGCCTTGGCCCGCCAGCCGGTGCCGCCCGGGTCGCTCACCACGCCCTGCAGCATCGAGGTGACCTGGCGCGCGGTCTCCTGGCTGACCGCCTGGGTGGTCTTGTGGGCCGGGAGCGGGAGCTGCTCGCCCTCGCGGTCCACCGCCTGCACCAGCCACGGGGTGATCTGCTTGCCGTCGTTGTCCAGCGTGGCGTACACACCGGCGATGTCGAGCGGGCTCGGGGTGGCCGCGCCGAGCGGGATGGACGGCACCGGGTCGAGCCCGGGGGTGTTGCTCGGCAGGCCGAGCGCGATGGCGGTGTCCCGGACCTTCTGCAGCCCGGTGTCCTGGGCGAGCTGGGCGAACACCGAGTTCACCGACCAGTCGGTGGCCTGCTGAAGGGTGACCTGGCCATAGCTCTTGTCGCCCTCGTTCGGCGGCGCGTACGGGGTGCCCTTGCCGCCCCGGACCTTGCGGCCGCTGGTGCCGTCGTACACCGTGCGCGGTGTGATGGTCTGACCGGACTGGGTCTTGGCGCCGTTCTCCAGTGCCGCGGCCAGCGCGATCGCCTTGAAGGTGGAGCCGGCCTGGTAGTCACGCCGGGTGGCGTTGTCGATGTAGTGCTTGGTGTAGTCGACACCGCCGTACAGGGCGACCACGGCACCGGTCTTCGGGTCGACCGAGACGGCGCCGGCCTGGGCGGCCGCGTCCTTCTTCCGCTTGTCCGGGTTGAGGGTGTCGTGCAGCTGCGCCTGCACCGAGTCCTGGAGGGCCTGCTGGCGCGCCGGGTCGACGGTCAGCCTGATGCTGTAGCCGCCCTTGGCCAGCTCGGCCTCGGTGATGATCTGGTTCGAGGTCAGGTACTGGGTGGCGGCGTCGACCAGGTAGCCGGCCTGGCCGGACAGACCGGGATTGCCCTGCGGGTCCTTGACCTCGGGGAAGGCGGTGGCGGTCCGCTCCTCGGCGGAGAGCCAGCCCTCCTTCACCATGCCGTCCAGGACGTAGTTCCAGCGGTTGAGGGCGTTCTGCTTGCCCGCCGGGGTCGCGGTGGCCACGTCGTAGGCGCTGGGCGCGTTCAGGAGCGTGGCCAGGTAGGCGCCCTGGGCGGCGTTGAGGGCGGACGCGTCCACGCCGAAGTACGCCTGGGCGGCGGCCTGGATGCCGTAGGCGCCGCGCCCGTAGTAGGAGGTGTTGAGGTAGCCGGAGAGGATCTCGTCCTTGCTCTCGGTGGCGTCCACCTTGATCGCTATGAAGAGTTCCTTCACCTTGCGGGTGACGGACTGCTTCTGGCTCAGGTACGTGTTCTTCACGTACTGCTGGGTGATCGTGGAGCCGCCCTGGGTGCCCTCGCCCTTGGCGGTGTTGAAGGCGGCGCGGGCCAGACCGGGCACGTTGACGGCGCCCTCGTGGTAGAAGTTGCGGTCCTCGGCGGCCAGCGCGGCGTGCTGGGCGGCGGGGGAGACCTTGTCCAGGCCGACGTTCTGCCGGTTGGTCTGGCCGGTCCGGGCGATCACCGAGCCGTCCTGGTAGAGCCAGGTGTTGCTCTGGGCGGTCGCGGCGGCGTGCGCGTCCGGCACCTTCACCAGGGCGACGCCCAGGGCGAACAGGCCGACGCCGAGCAGCAGCGAGGCCGCGAGCCCGAGCAGGGTCATCCGCCAGGTCGGGATCAGCCGGCGCCAGCCGGTGCGCTTCGGACGCTTCGGCTTGCCGCTGCGGGCGGGGCGCTCCGATGAACGCTTCAGGCGCTTCACCGGGCGGAGTCTGACGGACGGCACACGGCGGCCGCTCTGGGCGTTTCGGGACAAAGCGGCGGCCTTTCCTGTGGGTGGACCGAGCCAGCCTGCACAGACGGGTTCGTCGACGGTTAGGGACCTTTGTCCCGTTTCCGGTTTACAGCCCAGAACGCGTGGAAAGGGTCGGTTGGCTCCGCCAGAACAGGAAGCGAGACCGACATCACACGCAAATCGGGCACCATGGGCAAAAAAATCGGGGAGCCCCTCGCGTGTGCGAGAGGCTCCCCAATGTCTGTGCGCCGCCAGGGACTCGAACCCCGGACCCGCTGATTAAGAGTCAGCTGCTCTAACCAACTGAGCTAGCGGCGCCTGCTGACCTGGAAAACAATACACGGTTTCGAGGGGTGCGTCGTACCGCCGCGGTCCGGCCGGGGGTCCGCTGCCCGCCGAAGGTGCCCGTTTCCGCCCGGTTGGGGCGGAGTTTTCCGCCGGTTAGGGTGGAAACGTGCCCAGCCCAGACCCCGGCCGCCGGAAAGCTCGGCTCGCCGTCGCAGCCCTGCTGCTGCTCAGCGCGGTGGCGTACACGGCGTGGGTGCTGGAGGTGGTGCTGAGCACCGGCCTCGACCCGGTCCAGGCGTACATCAGCGAACTCGCCGCCGAGGACCAGCCGCTGGGCGGGCTGTTCCGGGCCACCGACCTGGTCGCCGGGCTCGCCGTCCTCGCGGCGGCCGTCACGGCCCTGGTCGCGGGCGCCCGGTCCGCGGCGCGCCGCACCGCGCGGGCCGACGGCGCCCGAGCCGGTACCGGGCCGGTCGGCGGCGTGGGGCCCTGGCTCCCCTGGGCGGTGACCGGCTGGGCGGCGCTGGCCCTGTTCGGCGTGGCCACGGCTGCCGACTCCCGCCTGCCACTGAGCTGCGCGCCCACCAGCGACGAGATGTGCGCGGCCCGGGAGACGGCCGGGCTGGTCCCGGCCACCCATACCGCGCACGCCGTGACCAGCAGCCTCGCCATGGTCGGGGCGCTCACCGGGCTGATCGCGCTCACCGTCGCGGCCCGGCGCTACGGCTGGTGGCCGCCGGTCCGCCGGTTCGGACCGTGGCTGCTGGCCGGCGAGCTGCTGGCCACCGGCTGGAGCCTGGCCGCGATCGCCGCCTTCGAGGCCGGTCACGGCACCTGGTCACTGGGCGCGGGCCAGCGGCTCCAGGTCCTCCTGGTCGCACTCTGGCTGGCGGTCCTGGCCCGGAGCGTCGCCCGCTTCGAGGGGCCGGCGGCCGTTCACGGCGGCACCGGACGGCACGCCGGGCAGTGCACCGGGCGGCACCCCGAACGGCACGTCGAGCACGACGCGGCGCAGGGCCAGGCCGGGGCCGAGGGGTGGGAGTCGCGATGACCATGGAAAGAGGGGGCGCGACGGCGACGTTCCTACGCATCGACGGCATACCCCTGCATGTGCGCATCGAGGGCGACGGGCCGGTCTGCCTGCTCACCGGCGGGCTCGGCAGCAGTTGGTTCGACTGGGACCTCGTCGTCTCCTTCCTCGCCCCGTACCGCACCGTGGTCCGGTTCGACCGGCCCGGGTACGGGTTGAGCGCGCCGGAGCCCGCGACCCGTCCGGCCCCCTCGGCGGCGGGCGAGGCCGAACGCATCCGGGGCGTGCTGGACGCGCTCGGGCTGCACGGGCCCTGCACGGTGGCGGGCCACTCGCTGGCGGGGTTCCACGTCGAGGCCTTCTCCCGGCTGCACCCGGAGCGGGTGGCCGGGCTGGTCCTGCTGGACGGCAGTGTCGAGTCGGACCCGCGCCCGCGCCCGGCTCCCGGACTGCGGGATCTGGCGGCCCGTACCATCGCGGGCGCGGCCACGGCGGTCGCGGTGCCCTACCTCTTCGGGCCGACCGCGCGCCGGCTGACCGCCAGAGCGTCCACGGTCCGCCGGGAGGACCTCGCCCCGGCGCCCCTGGTGCGGCACTGCTACCGGACCGGCCGGGCCCTGCGCGCGCTGCTCCGGGAGAACGCGCGCTACCTGGACATGGCCGCCGAGCTGGACGAACTGCGGTGCACCGCGCCGCTGCCGGACGACCTGCCGGTCACCGTGCTCGCCGCCGACGACGGGTGTCGGACCCGCCGTACCCAGGACTGGCTGGGCGGCCAGCGGGAACTCGCGGCGTTGCTCGGGGCCGACTTCCGGACCACCGCACCGGCCGGTCACCTGCTGATGTTCGACCGGCCGGACGCGGTGGCCTCGGCGATCCTGGACACCCGCTGAGACGGGGCACGCCGCCCCGCACTCGGCGTCCGGTGCCCTGCCCCGGAAACGCCTCAGGCCGTCCACCTGAGGTGAACGGCCTGAGACCTTGCCATGTGCGCCGCCAGGGACTCGAACCCCGGACCCGCTGATTAAGAGTCAGCTGCTCTAACCAACTGAGCTAGCGGCGCCTGCTGACCTGGAAGAGGTTACACGGAGCCGGGCCGATCCGCCGAATCGCGACCGCGCGGCCACACTCCGTCGCGAGCGAGGTCAACCTCGTCGCCGTCGTGGTGGCGACCCGCAAGGGCCTGGCCGGCCTGGGCTCGCCCGGTCTGGCGGGCGTGGACTGCGTCAAGGTGGGCCGGGAGAAGTGGCTCGCCTTCGCCGCCCTCCGCGGAAGGACCGCGGCCGCCCGCGGGAGGGCCGCGGCCACAGCGACGGCATGGCAGGCGCTGGCGAGCAGCGCGGTGATCACGAGGCCGGTGGTGCGGACACGGGGGGAACGGCGCCGCCCCCGCTGTCCTGCCACCGGCCTTGACCTTCCGCGTTGCCCGCAGGCCACCCGTGTCGTGGAGTCCGCCCGGACCCGCTCCCTGTCAACCGGGACGAATCTAGCGGGGTGATCCGCCGGGCCGTGGCGTACGGCGCGCGGGCATGCCCGGAAACCCGCCGAGCTGTCACCCGGTTCGCGCACGGCGGCGTCAACTGGGGCTGACGGAGCGGCGAAACGGGCGAAACGGGCATGTCGGGAGTGCCCTCATCGCGCCGTGCCGTCGCCCGAGGTGCCGCACGCCAGGGAGGGCGGAGCCGCCGGGGCGGACTGAGCCGCGCGGGCCTGCCCCTCGGACGGGCGGTCGTCGAGGTCCTGGCCCAGCAGGTGGTGCAGTACCTGGTCGTGTCGGACCAGCCAGGCCAGATAGGCCGGATTCACCCGGGCCAGGTCCAGGTAGGCGGCGCGCAACTCCCCGTAGAGCGCGTCGAGCGCGCGCGGGCTGAGCGCGCGCGGCCGCCAGGCCAGCAGCAGCCGGACGGCCAACGGGTCGCCGTGCACCGGCCGGACGACCGTGCCGGGCCCGGGGGACGAGGTCGGCTGGCAGGGCCGGACGGCCTCGCCGGAGGCGACGAGTTCGGCGGCGGTGGCGTTGTCGCGGACCTGTACCACCCGCGGGTTGAGCCCGGCCTCGGTGAACACCCGGCGCATCGCCGCGTATTCGTGGTCGGCCGTCGGGTCCACCATCCAGGTGTCCTCGGCGAGGTCGGCCAGGTGGACGACGGGCAGTGTGGCGGCCGGATGGCCGGCGGCGAGTGCGACGAACTGCGGCTCACGGGCCATCAGTACCCGGTGTTCGGCATCGGGCGGCACCCGCAGCGGGAAGCCCTCGCTCTCGTGCACGAAGGCGACGTCCAACTGGTCGGCGGCGACCATCCGCAGCAGGGCGTTGGCGGAGATGTCGATGTGGATGGTGGTGTCCGTCTCCGGCAGCCGGTCGTGCACCCGGCGCAGCCAGGCCGCCACCGCCCGGCTGCCCACGCTGCCGATCCGCAGCCGCCGTTTGCGCTCGCTGCCCGCGGACTCCAGGGCCTCCTGCCGGGCGGCGGCGACCAGCGCGGTCATCTCGGCGATCACCGGTCTGGCCCGGGACAGCACCGAGTGGCCGAGCGCGGTGGGCCGGCTGCCGGTCTGCTCACGGGTGAACAGGCTGCCGCCGACGGTCCGTTCGATGCGGTGCAACTGGGTGGTGAGGGAGGGCTGGGTCATGCCGAGCTGCAACGCGGCCTTGCGGAGGCTGCCGGTGTCGGCGATCGCGCACAGCACCCGGAGGTGTCTCACGTCGAGCTCCACATCGGGAGCATAACGGCGCCAACCTGACTCGCCAAGGACATGACATGCGTCAAGGTTGTGACGGTCCTGCGGTATTGGGCGCCGCTATCGCCGATTGACATCATCCGCCGGGAGGCGGGCCGGGTCGAAGCTCTGGGGCAGAGAGCCCATCCCCGCCGCCGCCGCGGCCGGCCCCCATCGGCCGACGGCGCTCCGGCATCCGTGAATCGGAGCCCCCACGTGAAGCGATCCGTTCTGTCGGCCGCCCTCGGCCTGGTCCTCGCGACCGGTCTCGCCGCAGTCCCCGCCACCGCGACGGCCGCCGTCGCCGCGCCCGTCCAGGGCTACACGGCCACCGCCCATGCCGGGACGGCCGCGCACCGGTCCGACAACCTCGCCTTCTACCAGGCCGTGATGAAGTCGGCCCTGGCCAGGCAGGCGAAGACGCCCTACCTCAAGTCCGTCGTGGTCACCTACGACACCACCAATGCGCCGTCCTTCGCCGGTGAGATAGCCCAGGCCGCCCAGATCTGGAACGGCTCGGTCGGCAACGTCCAGCTCCAGGAGGGCGGCAACGCCGACTTCTCCTACTACGAGGGAGACGACCCGAGCAACGGCTCGTACGCCAGCACCGACGGCCACGGCCACGGGTACATCTTCCTCGACTACACCCAGAACCAGCAGTACAGCTCACTGCGCGTCACCGCGCACGAGACCGGCCACGTGCTCGGCCTGCCGGACGACTACTCCGGCCCGTGCAGCGAGCTGATGTCCGGCGGCGGTCCCGGCCCGTCCTGCACCAACCCCTACCCGGACGCCGCCGAGCGCCAGCAGGTCGACGCCCTCTGGGAGAACGGCCTGCGGGCCGCGCACTGACGCCCGACCGGCACCGGTAGCGGGCCGCCCGGCCGGTACGGGCGGCCCGCTACGCGTTCGCGTTTTCCGCTCGTCCTGTCCATGTCCGCCTCCTCGCCGGGAGCCTAACCGCCGCCCGAGTGGAATGCCAGGGGCATGTCAGAGTCAAGGCGATTCAAAGACACCTCAAAGGCCCCGGATAGCAGGGGTATTGGGCGGCACTATCACCGGTTGACATCATGCGCCGGGCCGCCGCGCTGCCCGAAGCTCTGGGCATCGACCCGCTCGACAGGTGTCCCGCCGCCGACCCCCATCGGCCGCGGCGCTCATGAATCGGAGCCCCCACATGAACCGCATTTCACGGACGTTCTCCGCCGCCGTCGGTCTCGCGCTCGCCGCCGGCCTGGTCGCCCTGCCCACCGCGGCCGCCGCCGCGCCGGTCCAGGGCTACACGGCCACCACGGGGTACGCGGGCTCGGCCGCCGAGGACGCCGGCAACAAGGCGTTCTACGAGGCCGTGATGAAGTCCGCGCTCGCCAAGCGGGCGGCCACCCCGTACCTCAAGGCCGTCGTGGTCACCTACGACGCCAGCAGCGCCCCGAGCTTCGGCAGCCAGATAGCCCAGTCCGCCCAGATCTGGAACAGCTCGGTCGCCAACGTCCAGCTCCGCTCGGGCTCGGCGGCCGACTTCCGCTACTACGAGGGCAACGACTCGCGCGGCTCGTACGCCAGCACCGACGGTCACGGCCGGGGCTACATCTTCCTGGACTACCAGCAGAACCGGCAGTACAGCTCCGTCCGGGTCACCGCGCACGAGACCGGCCACGTGCTCGGCCTGCCCGACCACTACTCCGGCCCGTGCAGCGAGCTGATGTCGGGCGGCGGCCCCGGCACCTCCTGCACCAACCCCTACCCGAACAGCGCCGAGCGCAGCCGGGTGAACTCCCTCTGGCTCCGCGGCTGACCGGTTCGCACCGGCCGCAGCCCTGACGGCCCGGCCGCTCCCCGGAGCGGCCGGGCCGCACGCGTCCGCGCGGTCCTTCCGGCGCCGCGATCCCGCCGTCGCGGCGCTGTCGGTGTCGGTGTCGCTGTCGGTGCCGCGTGCGAGCATGCGGACGAGGACCCGTCCGCCGACCGTGAGGTGCCACCGCCATGCCCCTGTCCGTCCCCGACCGCCTGGCCGACCTGCCGTACGCGGCACTGCTGCGCCCGCACACCGGGCCGCTGCGCAGTGACGAGCGCTACGACACCGTCCACTTCGACGGCGGCGAGTACCGCGACCAGTCGGCCGGCGGTGCCACCTTCCTGGAGTGCGCGTTCACCGGCGTCTCGCTGAGCGGGATGAAGCTCCGCCAGGCCCGCTTCAACGAGGTGTGGGCACAGGCCGGCCGCTGGGTGGCCTGCGAACTCAGCGACAGCGACTGGCAGGACAGCGCCGTCACCGGCGGCGTCCTGGCCGGCGTCGCCGCGCACGGCTCGGCGCTGCGCCGGGTGGTGTTCCGCGGCTGCAAGCTGGAGGCCGTCAATCTGCGCGCCGCCGTCCTGCGGGACGTCGTCTTCGAGGACTGCCTGCTGCGCGACGTGGACTTCGGCGACGCGAAGCTGACCGATGTCTCCTTCCCCGGTTCGACCCTGGAGGAGGTCCGGCTGCGCGGCGCCAGGATGACCAGGACCGATCTGCGCGGCGCCGTCCGGCTCGGCCTCACCGACGGGCCCGAGGGCCTGCGTGGCGCCCTGATCAGCTCGCTCCAACTGATGGAGCTGGCGCCCCAGTTCGCCCACGCCCTGGGCATCACCGTGAAGGACGGCTGAGCTCGCGCCCGACCCGCCCTCAGGCCCGGCCCGCCGCCGGGTCCGGCACCCCGGTGGGGCGGCCCGCCGTTCAGCTCCCGGCCGCTCGGTGACGGCGGGGAGAACAGTCCGCCAACCCTGGCGCGGCCCTCTGGTGGGGCCGTTCGGGGCGGGAGGAGGATGCTGCGCGATCGATGAGCGCCGACTTGTGTGCACAACATCGCCAGCGAAGGGACGGGCCGGGCTGATGGCCGAGCTGAGTCGTAGGAAGTTCGTCACGCTGTCCGGCGCCGCCGCGGCGGGTCTGGCCGTGGCCGGGAGCACCGGAGCGGGGGCGGCGCCCGCCGCGGGGCCCGCCACCGTGCCCTCGGCGGCGCTGTCGCAGACCGGCACCATCGCCGACGCGCGCCACATCGTGATCCTGATGCAGGAGAACCGCAGCTTCGACCACTACTTCGGCCTGCTGCGCGGCGTGCGCGGCTTCGCCGACCGCAGCGCGATCCAGATCGCCGGCGGCTACAGCGTCTTCAACCAGCCCAACGGGCTCGGCCGGCAGTACCCCTGGCAGTTCAGCGCCACCAAACCGGCCGGCGGCGCCGACCCCGCGCGCCTGGCCCAGTGCAATGGGGATCTGAGTCATGCCTGGAGCGACCAGCACCGGGCGTGGAACGGCGGCAAGCTGGACTCCTGGGTCGCCGCCAAGGGGAACGTCCGCACCCTCGGCCACCTCACCCGCCAGGACATCCCGTTCCACTACGCGCTCGCCGAGAACTGGACCATCTGCGACGCCTACTTCTGCTCCGTCCTCAGCGCCACCGGCCCCAACCGCACCTACCACTGGTCCGGCCAGATCGACCCGGCCGGCACCGCGGGCGGCCCGGCGTACGACGGCGGCGACGAGAAGGGCCTGCGCTGGCAGACCTACGCCGAGGCGCTGGAGAACGCCGGTGTGAGCTGGAAGGTCTACCAGAACGCCGCCGACAACTACGGCGACAACGCCCTGGCCTATTTCACGCAGTTCACCGGTGCCCCGGCCGGCAGCCCGCTGGCCGTCAAGGGCATGGGCTCCGTCCCCAGGGCGACCGGCCGCACCCCGGACGACATCGTCGCCGCGATCAAGGCCGACGTCCGCGGCGGCACCCTTCCGCAGGTCTCCTGGATCGTCCCCGACCAGGGCTCCTCGGAGCACCCGTACTCGACCCCCACCGACGGCGCGCACTTCGTCCACAACGTGATCGACGCGCTCAACGCGGACCCGGACGTCTTCAACTCCACCGTCCTCTTCCTCAACTACGACGAGAACGACGGCTTCTTCGACCACGTCCCGCCGCCCGCGGCCCCGGCCGGCACCCCGGGCGAGTTCTACAACGGGACCAACATCGGCCTCGGCTTCCGCGTCCCGATGATCGCCATCTCGCCCTGGACCCGAGGTGGCTGGGTGAACTCCGAGGTCTTCGACCACACCTCCGTCCTGCGCTTCCTGGAGCAGTGGACGGCCGCCCTCGGCAAGCCCGCCAGCTGCCCCAGCATCAGCGACTGGCGGCGTCGCGTCTGCGGCGACCTGACCAGCGCCTTCGACTTCGCCAACCCGGTCTACGGCCTCCCGGCGCTGCCCAACACCGACGCGGTGATCGGCATGGCGAGCTGTGGACCGCTGCCCAACCCGGCGCCGGTCGACAACAAGCTGCCCGTCCAGGAGCCCGGCACCCGCCCGGCGCGCGCCCTGCCGTACCAGCCGAACGCCAACCTGGACCACCTGGAGTTCGGCTCCGGCGGCGCGGTCAAGGTCTGGCTGGCGATGGCCAACGAGGGCCCGGCGGCCCGGAAGTCGGCCCACTTCGCGGCCTACGCCAACGCCTACCGCAGCGGCGGGCCCTGGCAGTACACCGTCGACCCCGGCGGCAGGCAGAGCGACTTCTTCAACTGCGGCACCGGCTACGGCGGCGGCCAGTACGACCTGTCCGTGGTCGGCCCCAACCGCTTCCTGCGCCGCTTCAAGGGCGACACCACCAAGGCGGGCCGGAACGCGGCCGTCACCGCCTCGTACGCGGTCGAGCCGGGCACCGGCCGGCTGGCCCTCTACCTCCGGCTCGCCAACTCCGGCACCACCGCGCTGACCTTCACCATCGCCTCGAACAACTACCGCACGGACGGCCCCTGGACGTACCAGGTGCCGGCCGGCGGCAGCGTGAGCGACTTCTTCAACGCGGTGGCCTACACCGACGGCTGGTACGACTTCACCGTCACGGTGGACGCCGACGCCACCTGGTCGCAGCGGTTCACCGGCCACCTGGAGAGCGGCACGGCCAGCGTCAGCGGTTGAACGGCCCGGGCCGCAGGCCCTGGGGGAACCACGGGTCGTGGACCTCCCGGGGCCCGTCGGGCGTCAGCAGGGTGAGGGTCAGCGGCCCGGCCGCGTACTCGGCCAGCAGCACCGCGCCGTGCCGGGTCTCCAGTTCGGCCTGCACCGGTACGGGCAGCTTGCTCAGCGCCCGTCGCAGGTGCAGCGCGTCCCGTCGGCTGACCGGCTGCGGGGCGCGCAGCACCAGCCGCAGCGGGCTCAGCGGTCCGGTCACCGGTTCGCCGGTGGCCAGCTCGTAGCCGATCGCGCCGATCGGGCCCCAGGCCAGCCGGTGGTCCGCGACCAGCTCGTCGACCACCGGCAGCACCGCCAGCGCGGGTACGGCCGCCACCCGGGCGGCCGGCAGCAGGGCGTGCCGTCCGATCAGCTGCTCGGGCCGCAGCGTGCGCGCCACCGCCGCCTTCGGCGCCAGGGCGTCCAGCCGCTGCCCGCGCTCGGGGCCGCGCACCGTCACCGGGAGCCAGTGCTCGGGCGCGGCCGAGACGTCCCGGGTGCAGCGCACCGGGTGCGGGGTGTCCACCGGAGCGCCCACCCGGGCGGGCGCCCGCCCGACCGTCACCCAGGGGTGTGCGCGCAGCACCAGCCGCGCCCAGTCCGGCAGCTCGCCGCCGCCGAGCGGCCGCAGCGAGCTCGGGCACTGCATCAGCAGCAGGTCGTGCGTCCCGGGCAGCCGCCCGTCCAGCGCGGCCAGCGGTCCGACCAGTCGGCGCGGTCCGCCGACGTGTTCCTCGTGGGCGCGGCGGCGGGCGGTCGGTTCCGGCTCGGCGGCGACAGGCATGGCAGGCTCCAGCGGTGAGAGGCGGCGGATCGCGTCCGGCCCGTGCGCGGTGGGGATCCCGCGCGCGGCCGTGACCTTTCGGGGTGACCTGTTCGGGGACGGCCTGTTCGGGGTGGCCTTTCGCGGGTGGGCTGCGGGGTCGCCCGGCGGCGCTGCCGGGAGCGGCTGACGTCTCCACCCTCCGCCCGCCCCGTACGGGGTGGCTACGGCCCTTGGATGCTTCCTACCCGGGACCAAGGACCCAACCGGCGGCCGGTCCGGTCCGGCCGTCTGCTCAGGTCGTCCGCTCCGGCCGTCTGCGGATGCGCTTGTCCGGCCCCGGTGTGAGAGTGGGGGCAGCCCGGTATCCGTCCGGAGGAGGAGTCATGGGCATCTTCGACAGGTTCCGCCACAGGGCGCACGACGCCGGGGAGGCCAGGTCCTCCCTCGGCGGGAGCCATGAGCAGGACACCACCGCGGCGACGGAGGCCGCCCGGCGTGCCGCCCTCGCCCACGACGAGGCCGCCGACGCGTTCAGCGACGAGACGGAGAAGGTCCGCGAGGCCAGGTCGGCGGAGCGGCTCACCGAGCGGGAGGCCGAGGAACGGGCCCGCGAGGACATGACCGCCGAGGGCGATCCCTGGGACTGAGCGGGACTGAACGGCGCGAGCGCCGACGGGGCGTATCCGTCGGCGCTCGCGCCGTTCGGCGTCCACCGCGGCAGCGCCCGGTTCAGCGCTCACGCGGGGGCAGCGGCGGCCGCCGCAGATCCGGACGCGGGGTGTCGTCGGGCGGCGGGACGGCGGCCGGGGCGTCCTCCAGCAGCTCCAGCGCCAGCTGCACCGCGGTGACCAGCTCGGTGTGCCGGCCCCGGGCCCAGTCGTGCGGGGTGCGCAGCACGTGCACGTCCGGTTCCACGCCGTGGTTCTCCACCGACCAGCCGAGCCCGCCGGTGAACCAGGAGGCGTTCTTCGGTACCGAGATCTGCGTCCCGTCGCCGAGCAGGTGCCGACCGGTCATGCCGACCACCCCGCCCCAGGTGCGGTTGCCGACCACCGGGCCCAGCCCCAGCAGCTTGATCGCCGCGATGATCACATCGCCGTCCGAGCTGGTGGCCTCGTCGGCCAGCGCCACCACCGGGCCGCGCGGGGCGTAGCGCGGCCACCGCACCGGCTGCCGCCCGCGGCTGAAGTCCCAGGCCAGCACGCGCCGGGTGAGCTTCTCCAGCACCAGCTCGGAGACGTTGCCCCCGGCGTTGCCGCGCACGTCCAGCACCAGGGCCGGCTTGTCCAGCTCGCGGCGCAGGTCGCGGTTGAACTGGGCCCAGCCGGAGCCGCCGAGGTCAGGGATGTGCAGGTAGCCGCACCGGCCGTCGCTGAACTCCCGGACCAGCGCGCGGCGTTTGGTCACCCAGTACTGGTAGCGGACGGCCCGTTCGTCGGTCAGCGGGGTGACGGTGATCCGCCGGACCGGGGCGTCCGGGCCGGCCGCCCCGCGCAGGGTGAGTTCCACGGTGGTGCCGCCGGTGCCGGCCAGCAGCGGCGCCGGGCCGCGCACCGGGTCCACCGGGCGCCCGGCCACCGCGAGCAGTTCGTCGCCCGGCTGGACGCCCCGGGTGGCGAGCGGTGCGCGGGCGCGCGGGTCGGAGGATTCGCCGGGCAGGACGCGGTCGACCAGCCAGCGCCCGTCGGGCGCGCGGTGGGCGTCGGCGCCGAGCAGGCCGAGCGGCTGCAGGCCCGGTGAGGTGCCCTCGCTGCGCCGGGACGGGGTGACATAGGCGTGCGAGGTGCCGAGTTCGCCGAGGAGTTCGCGCAGCAGGTCGGCGAAGTCGTCCGGCCCGGCGATCCGCTCCAGCAGCGGCTCGTACTGGGCGACCAGGGCGGGCCAGTCCAGCCCGGACATGCCGGTGTCCCAGAACTGGTCCCGGACGATCCGGGCCGCCTCGTGGTACGCCTGGCGCCACTCGGCGGCCGGGTGCACGGTGTGGGTGATCCGGCGCAGGTCGACGCCGGTCCCGGCGGAGGGGGCGCCGACCGGGACGACCCGCAGGGTGCCCGCCGAGTAGACGGAGATCGAGCCGCCGTCGCCGGAGACCGCGTAGCCGTCCAGCTTGTCGACCAGGGTGGTGCGGGTGCCCCGGACCAGGTCGAAGTACTCCAGGGAGGGGCGGCCGGAGGTGTCGTCCGGGTTGGTGAAGGTCTGCCCGAGGGTGCCGGAGATCGGCCAGCGCAGCCAGACCAGCCCGCCGCGCACGGCGTCGGTGGCCGAGTACTTGGAGGCGACCACCGGGAACTGCACCAGCCGCTCGCCGATGTTCTGCGGATCCACCCGCACGGTGCCGTCGCCGTCGTCGCGCGGGGCGCCGTCCTCGGCGGGGGCGGCGAACGGGGAGGGGGTGTCGGCGGTGAGCGGGACGAGGTAGGGGCGGCAGCCGAGCGGGAAGGAGAGGTCGCCGGTGTGCACGTCGTGGACGGGGTCGAAGCCGCGCCAGGAGAGGAAGGCGAGGTAGCGGCCGTCCCGGGTGAACACCGGCTGCTCGTCCTCGAACCGGCCGTCGGTGACCTCGGTGATCGGCGCGGGCGCGTCGGCGCGGGTGAGCCGGATGCGGCGCAGCGAGCGCCCGGCCGACGGCTGGGACCAGGCGATCCAGTGCGAGTCGGGGGAGAAGCGGGCGGCGGAGACCGGGCCGTAGTCGGAGGCGGCCACTTCACGGACGGCGCCGTCGGCGGTGGCGACCAGGAGCAGCCGTCCGTCGGAGGTGGCGGCGGCCAGCCGGGTGCCGTCGGGGGAGGCGGTGAGTTCCAGGACGCGCCCGATCCGCCCGGCGGCGAGCAGGCGGTGGTGGTGGCGCGGCGTCGGCGTCCCGGGCTCTGCGGCCGGGTGTCCGGTCGGCCCGTGCGCGGTCGCCGGGTGCCCGGTGGCCTGGTACCCGGCCGGTTCGTGCCCGGGGAGGGGGACGACCTCGACCGCGTCCGCGCCCTCGGCGTCGGTGATCCAGGCGGCCTCGCCGGTGTGGCCGAGCACGACCGGCAGCCGGGTGCGCACGCCCGGGGTGTCGGCGAGCGCCCGGGCGGGGCCGTCGCGGTGGGTCAGCCAGTACTGGCTGCCGCGTACGGTGACCACCCCGGCCCGGCCGGTCTGGTCGCAGGCCAGGTCCTTGACGTGGGCGGCGGCGTTCACCTGGTACGGCCGCCGGCCGGCCCGGGCACCGCCGAGCGGGACGCGCAGCCGGCGCGGCGCGGACGCCTCCAGGCTCTCCAGCAGCCAGAGGTCGCCGGCGTGCTGGTAGACGATCCGGGTGCCGTCGGTGGCGGCCTCCCGGGCGTAGTACGAGGCGTGGTCGGTGTGCCGGCGCAGGTCGCCGCCGTCGGGGCGGCAGGAGTAGAGGTTGCCGATGCCCTCGTGGTCCGAGAGGAAGGCGATCCTGGGATCGCCGGGCCCTCCCACCGGCATCGGTGAGGAGAGGTGGCCGGGGTGGCCCGGGAGGATCTGCTCGCCGTCCACCCAGAGCCGGCCGGTGGCGCCGCCCCGGTAGCGCTTCCACGCGGCGGGCTCGTGCGGGGCCGAACCGGTGAGCAGCACGGTGTTGGCGCGGCCCATCTGGGCGTCGCCGACCGGTCCCCAGGGCATCCGGCGGCCGGGGGAGCCGTCGGATGGCAGCGCGTGCGCCCAGGTGTAGTGGCCGAAGGGCTCGTGGAAGGAGGTGACGGCCAGCACCTCACCGTCGGGCAGCCAGCCGCGGACCCGGGTGTCCTGGCTGCCCCAGTAACTGAGCCGGACGCCCTCGCCGCCCTCGACCGGGGCCGTCCACACCTCGGGGGCCGGGCTCTGCCAGCTGGTCCAGGCGAGGGTGCGGCCGTCGGGGGAGAACCGGGGGTGGCTGACCCGGGTGCGGTCGCAGCTGACCCGCCAGGCCCGGCCGGTGCCGCCGTCCGGGGCGAGCGGCGCGAGCCAGACGTCGTCCTCGGCGGTGAACGCCAGCAGGCCCCCGTGCAGGTGGGGGTGGCGGAGGTAGCCGGGCGAGGTCACCCCTCCATCCTTCGACGGGGTGTCACTCCCGGCAACCGGGAAGGCGGCCCGGTGTGCGGCTGTCCGCTACCGGACCGGTCTGGACCATTGACACCGCACGGCCGGATCCACTTCAGTGGTCTAGTCCAACTTGGGTGCGAGGTCGGGCCGATCCCCCACTGGCGCGTACCTCTGCCGTGCCCTCGGACGTCCCCCACGATCGCGCCCCCGCAGGAGTCCCCGCATGCGCAGAACAGTGCCCCTGCCCACCACCACCCCCGGCCGCCGCCGTCCCCGGACGCTGCTCGCCGCCGGCACCGCCTCGGCCGTCGCCGCCGCCACCATGGTCGGCCTCACCCTGGGCCTGGCGCCCGCCGCCTCGGCCGGGGAGTTCCTGGTCAACGGCGGTTTCGAGAGCGGCTCCCTGGCCCCCTGGAGCTGCACCGGCGGCACCGGAAGCGTCGTCACCGGCCAGGCCCACGGCGGCACTTACGCGCTCGCCGCGGCCGCCTCGGCGAGCGACATCGCCCGCTGCGCCCAGACCGTCACCGTCGCCCCGAACACCACCTACACGCTCAGCGCGTACCTCAAGGGCTCGTACGTCTACCTCGGCGTGGACGGTGGCACCAGCACCTGGACGCCCGGCACCGGTGGCGCGTACCAGAAGCTCAGCGTCAGCTTCACCACGGGCGCCGGCCAGACCAGCGCCACCGTGTACACGCACGGCTGGTACGGCCAGGGCACGTACTACGCGGACGACGTCTCGCTGGACGGCCCCGGCGCGCCGAGCCCGACGGCGACCGCCTCCCCGACCGCGACGGCCTCCCCGACGGTGACGCCCACCGACACCGGCTCGCCCACCGCGACGGCGACCCCGACCGACACCGCCACGCCCACCTCCCCGCCCGCCGGGGGCCACACCCTGGTCGGCTACCTGCACGCCAGCTTCGCCAACGGCGCCGGGTACACCCGGGTCGCCGACATCCCGAACTCCTGGGACTTCATCAACCTCTCCTTCGGCGAGCCGACCTCCGTCACCTCCGGTGACATCCGGTTCAACCGCTGCCCGGTCACCGAGTGCCCGGGCGTCGAGTCGGACGCCGACTTCAAGGCGGCCATCGCCGCCAAGCGGGCCCAGGGCAAGAAGGTGCTGATCTCGATCGGCGGCCAGAACGGCCAGGTCCAGCTCACCACCACGGCCGCCCGCGACACCTTCGTCAGCTCGGTCTCGGCGATCATCGACAAGTGGGGCCTGGACGGCCTGGACGTCGACTTCGAGGGCCACTCGCTGTCGCTGAACACCGGTGACACCGACTTCAAGAACCCGACCAGCCCGGTCGTCGTCAACCTGATCTCCGCGCTGAAGACCCTGAAGGCCAAGTACGGCCCGGGCTTCGTCCTCTCGATGGCCCCGGAGACCTTCTTCGTCCAACTCGGCTACCAGTACTACGGATCCGGTCCGTGGGGCGGCCAGGACCCGCGTGCCGGAGCCTACCTGCCGGTCATCTACGCCCTGCGTGACGACCTCACCCTGCTGCACGTGCAGGACTACAACTCCGGCTCCATCATGGGCCTGGACAACCAGTACCACTCGATGGGCGGCGCCGACTTCCACGTCGCGATGACCGACATGCTGCTCAAGGGCTTCCCGGTCGCGGGCAACACCGCCAACATGTTCCCGCCGCTGCCCGCCTCCAAGCTCGCCATCGGCATGCCGGCCACCACCAACGCGGGCAACGGCTACGTCGCCCCCGCCGAGGTCAACAAGGCCCTGGACTGCCTCACCAAGCTGGCCAACTGCGGCAGTTACGTCCCCAAGGCCGGCGCCCAGCCCAACCTGCGCGGCCTGATGACCTGGTCGATCAACTGGGACCAGTTCGCCGGGCGGGAGTTCTCCAAGAACTTCGACGGCTACTTCCGCCGCTGACCGGCCCGGCCGGGCCCGACCCCTGGGCCCGGCCTCCCGGGGCGCCGGACGGAACCGTCCGGCGCCCCGGGGCGGTCAGTGCTCCACCCGCACCGCTTCCAGGTACTCGGCGATGGCGTCCCGGTTGCGGGTGAGGAACCTGATCCGCTCGGTCATACCGGCGAGTTCGTGCTCCAGGGTGGCGATCATCTCCGGGGTGGCGTCGGCGAAGTGGATGACCCGGGGCTTGTCCAGGCAGGGCAGGATCTGCCGGATGAGGCGGGTCGGCAGCCCGGCGTCGAGCAGGCCCCGGATCTGCAGGACCCGGTCGACGCAGGACTCGGCGTAGTCCCGGTAGCTGTTGGCCCGGCGGTCGGCGACGATCAGCCGCTGCTCCTCGTAGTAGCGCAGCAGCCGGCGGGACGTGCCGGTGCGCTCCGCCAGCTCCCCGATCATCATGTGGCCCACCTCACACCGGGACGCGTTGACCCTCACATCAATGTGAGGGTTTGAGCATAGCCGTCATGCGAACCACACAGCCATCCGCACAGCCGCCTGTGCGGCCGTCAACTGCCGTCAAGCAGACGGGACTTCCCCTGTCGGCGCTGCTGGCCCTGGCCACCGCCGTCTTCATCACGGCCCTCACCGAGACCCTGCCGGCCGGCGTCCTGCCCGCCATGAGCACCGACCTCGGCGTCAGCGAGTCCGCGATGGGCCAGTCGGTCACCATCTACGCGATCGGGACGGCGGTCACCGCCCTCCCGCTCACCGCGGCCACCGCCGGATGGCGGCGCAAGCGGCTGCTGCTCACCGCGATGGCCGGGTTCGCCGCCGCCAACACCGTCACCGCCCTCTCGTCCGGCTATCCGCTCACCATGGCGGCCCGGTTCGTCGCCGGGGTGGCGGCCGGCCTGGCCTGGGCCCTGCTCGCCGGGTACGCGCGCCGACTGGCGCCGGCACCCCTCCAGGGCAAGGCGATCGCCATCGCGATGACCGGCGCGCCCGTCGCCCTGTCGCTGGGCGTGCCCGCCGGGACCTTCCTCGGCACGGCGCTCGGCTGGTGGGTGGCGTTCCTGCTGATGACCGTGCTGGCGGTCGGCGTGATCGGCTGGATCGCCGCGACCGTCCCCGACCACCCCGGCCAGGGCCGGGCCGAACGGGCCCCGGCCCTGCGGGCGCTCGCCGTCCCGGGGGTGGTGCCGGTGCTCTTCGTGACCTTCGTCTTCGTCCTGGCCCACACCGTCCTCTACACCTACATCGCCCCGTACCTCGACCGGGCCGGCCTGGGCGATGCCACCGGCCTGGTGCTGCTCGTCTTCGGCGTCGCCTCGCTCGCGGGCATCTGGTTCACCGGCGTCCACATCCACCGGCGGCTGCGCACCCTCACCCTCGCGAGCGGCCTGCTGGTCGCCGGCGCGGCCGCCGTCCTGGCGGTGCCCGTCGACGGCCCCGCGCCCGTCTACGTGGCGGCGGTGCTCTGGGGCCTGGGCTGGGGCGGCATCCCGACCCTGCTGCAGACCGCCGTCGGCGACGCGGGCGGCGAACAGGCGGACGCCGCCCAGGCCATGCTGGTCACGCTCTGGAACGCCGCCATGGCGGGCGGCGGCGTGGCCGGCGGCTTCCTGCTCGACCGCTTCGGCGCCGGCTCCTTCCCCTGGACCGTCCTCGCGCTGCTCCTCCCCGTCCTGGCCGTGGTCACCGCCGCCCGCGTCCACGGCTTCCCCGCCCGGCGCCGGACCGGGTGACGTCCGGGCCCCGGACGTTCTAGTCGAACCAGTCGGGGTCGCCGGCCTCGACCAGTTCGCGGAGCAGGGCGCGGTCCCGGCAGGCCTCCCGCAGGAGCGCCCCCAGTGCCCTCAGCGCGTCGGCGTCGTCCCCGTAGGCGACGAACATGCCCGCCTCGGAGTCGAAGGAGATCCGGCCCGCCAGCTCCGGCGCCCGCTCCCGGATCGCGGACCTCGCCACCCCCTCCCAGCCGTAGCCGCCCGCGTCGTGGCCGGCCGCCTCGAAGACGTCGTCCGCCTCGGGCATCCAGCCGTCACTCAGGAGCAGGCAGTAGGTGCCCGGCCGGTGGTCGTACTCGAAGAAGGTCAGTGGGGCGAAGGACTCGCGATCGGTCATGCGCCGACCCTAAGGCCTGCCTCTGACATCCGGTCAGGCGCCGCCGAGGATGCCGCCGCCCGCGCCCGGGGGCGACATCAGCCCGCTGCGGTAGGAGATGGCGACCGCCTGGGCGCGGTCGCGGGCGTCGATCTTCAGCAGGATCCGTTTCATATGGGTCTTGACGGTCGATTGGGCCAGGACGAGGAGATCGGCGATCTCGGCGTTCGAGTGCCCCTCCGCGGCCAGCCGGAGGACCTGGCGTTCACGGGCGGTGAGCCGGGCGAGCCTGAGATCGTCCGGCGTGGGCCGCGGGGGGTCCGTGGTCCGGCCGACGACCTGGGCGACCAGGTCGCGGGTGACCGCCGGGTCCAGCACGGACTCGCCGGCGGCGAGGGTGTGCACGGCGTCGATGAGGCGCTCCGGCGAGGCCCGCTTGAGCAGGAAGCCGCCGGCCCCGGCCCGCAGCGCACCCCACACGTAGTCGTCGTGGTGGAACGTCGTCAGCACCAGGACCCGGGTGGGCAGGCCGGCCGCGACCACCCGGCGGGTCGCCTCGACGCCGTCGATGCCGGGCATCCGGACGTCCATCAGGACGACGTCCGGCCGCAGTGAGCGGCACAGCTCGACCGCCCGCAGCCCGTCCGCCGCCTCGCCGACCACCTCGATGCCGTCGCCGGTCTCCAGTACGAGGGCCACCCCGGCGCGCAGCAGGGCATCGTCGTCGGCCACCACCACCCGGACCGTCATGGGATCGGGAGGACGGCGTGGAGCCGGAACCCGCCCCGTTCACCCCTCTCGTGCTCCACGCTGCCGCCGAGCACCGAGACCCGTTCCGCGATGCCGAGCAGCCCCCGGCCGGGCGCGTACCCCGGGGCGGCGCCGCGGCCGTCGTCGCACACCTCGATGTCGAGCGCGCCCCCGGCGCACTGGACGGTGACATCGGCGGATCCGGCCTGTGCGTGCTTCACGGTGTTGGTGAGCGCCTCCTGGACGATGCGGTACGCCGAGACGTCGATGCTGCGCGGCACCTGCCGGGCGGCCGGGTCGACCCGTACGGTGACCCGGATCCCGGCCTGCCCGATCCGGCCGGTGAGCTGGCCCAGGTCGGCCAGGCCGGGCTGCAGGAGCGGCTCGTCGTCGGCGGGGCCGGTACGGCCGCCGGGGCCGCCCCGCTCCGGCGCCCCGGCGCTCCGCCGGAGCAGGCCGAGCACCCGGTCCAGGTCGTCCAGGGCCTCCCGGCCGGTGTGCTCCAGCCCGGACAGCAGCTCGCGGGTGCGGTCCGGTTCGCGGTCGAGCAGCCGGCGGGCCGCGCCGGCCTGGATGAGCATCACGTTCACCGTGTGGCCGACCAGGTCGTGGAGTTCGCGGGCCAGCCGGGCCCGTTCCTCGGCGACGACCCGCTGGCGCAGCAGCGACCGGGCCGCGTCCCGCTCCTCGGCGCGCCGGGCCGCCCCGTACCCGAAAGCCCAGCCGAGCAGCCAGAAGAAGAGGACGCCGGCCGGGATCACCGGGTAGGCGTGCCCGAAGTCCGCGAAGTAGGCGGCCATCCCGAGGAGCGCGGCGAACGGGCCCAGCCAGGCCCGGCGGCGCGTGGCGTACAGGCCGAGCGAGTACAGGCCGATCAGGTTCGCGTACGGCGTCAGCGGGCTGGGCAGGACGAACAGCGCCTCCGCCGACAGCGCGGCGGAACCGGTCAGATACCCGGCCAGCGGCAGGGTGCGCCGGACGGCGAGCGGGCCGGCGACGGCGGCGCTCAGCGCCAGGGCGAGCGGTATCCCGGTGCGGAGCCCCGCGGCCGCGCCGAGCCGCTCGACCACCATGGCGCCGAGGAACGCGCAGGCCAGGGCGGTGTCCAGGGGACTGGTCCGGATCGGGACGGGCGGGCTCATCGCGGCTCCGGGGCTGGGGCGGTGATCGCTGCTGCGCGGTGGTGCGGGCGCACGGTCCGTACCGTACCGAGGCCGGTCCGGCCCGCGCATCGCCGCAGGGGGGTATCCCGGGTGTACCCCTCCGGGGGTACCCGGGCGACCGGAGCCGCCTCCCCGGGTTCTCCCGCCACCCCGAGCGGCCCACCTCCGTACGCCCCCCGGGGCACGTCCGCCGGACCCCGGCGGGGGAGGCGCCGAGCGGGCCCGGTCCGTAGCTTTCGGGGCATGAACTCCCTTGAGTCCCAGGGGCCGACGGGCCCCGCCGCCGCCCGAGGAGAACGGCGGCGGCGGGCCCCGGCCGCCGCCCTGCGCCGTACCGGCTGGATCGCG
The DNA here is from genome assembly GCF_040685575.1 of Kitasatospora sp. NPDC088351. Taxonomy (NCBI): domain Bacteria; kingdom Bacillati; phylum Actinomycetota; class Actinomycetes; order Kitasatosporales; family Streptomycetaceae; genus Kitasatospora; species Kitasatospora sp. NPDC088351. The sequence goes on from NZ_JBFBIL010000010.1 coordinate 134,263, forward strand.
ATGATCGTCCTCGCCGCCGCCACCGCCCTGATCACCAGCCGCTACCTCACCCTCGACCCGGACACCTTCCTCACCGAGCAGCGGGCCGTCTACCTCGCCCATCTGCTCCCCCTCACACTGCACGTCGGAGGCGGCGTGCTGGCGATCCTGCTCGGCCCCTGGCAGTTCCTGCCCCGGCTTCGCGCGCGCCGCCCGGTGGTGCACCGCGTGGTCGGCCGGGGCTATCTGGTGGCCGCGCTGGTCACCGGTGCCGCCGGTCTCTTCCTGGTACCGGACTCGATGGTCGGCCCGATCGCGCCGATCGGCTTCGCCGTCCTCGACATCCTCCTGCTGGCCACCTCCGCCGCCGGGTTCGCCGCCGCCCGCCGGGGTGCGATCGCCCGCCACCGTGCCTGGATGACCCGGTCGTACGGACTGATCTTCGCCGCGGCGACGCTCCGGGTCTGGCTCACCGTGATGCCGGCCGTCGGCGTCCCCTTCGAGCAGGCGTACGCGACCGCGGCCTGGACGTCCTGGCTGATCAACCTGCTGGTGGCCGAGTACGTGATCGCCCGGGGTCCCGGTCCCCGGCCGGGGCGTGACCGGTCCGGGACGGGGGCGTGACCGGTCCGGGGCGGTCGGCCGCGCTGCGTCCTGGCGCGGCCCGAGGGTGCGCCCCCGGGTGTCCGATGCCGCCGGACCGAATATGACGTCCTATCATCCAGCCATGTCCTCAACTGAGTTGATCCGCATCGTCTCCCGATCCTCGCCCATGGCCCTCGCCCAGGTGGAACGGGTCCGGGCCGAACTCGCCGTCCTGCACCCGGGGGTGCGCACCGAGGTGGTCCCGGTGACCACCTCGGGGGACCGGTGGATGGGCGACCTGGCGCGGCTCGGCGGGAAGGGCGCGTTCACCAAGGAGGTGGACGCCGCGTTGCTGGCCGGGGAGGCGGACCTGGCGGTGCACTGCCTCAAGGACGTGCCCGCCGACCGGCCGCTGCCCGCCGGGACGGTGTTCGCCGCCTACCTCCGGCGCGACGACATCCGCGACGCGCTGGTCCACCCGGGTGGCCTGACCCTCGACGGGCTCCCGGCCGGGGCGCGGATCGGCACCTCGTCCGTCCGGCGCCGGGCCCAGCTCGCCGCCTCCCACCCGCACCTGGCCTGCGTGCCGATCCGCGGCAACGCCAACAGCCGGCTGGCCAAACTGGCGGCCGGCGAGGCGGACGCGCTGCTGCTCGCGGTGTCCGGACTGGAGCGGATCGGCGAGAAGGGGCGGATCAGCGAGATCCTGCCCCTGGAGTCGATGTGTCCGCCGATCGGCGCCGGCATCCTCGCCCTCCAGTGCCGCGAGGAGGACACCGCCACCATCGAGGCGGTGAGCGGGCTGGGCCACCGTCCGACCTGGCGGGAGGCGAACGCCGAGCGGATGTTCCTGCACGTCCTCCAGGGCCACTGCAACTCGCCCATCGCCGGCTACGCCAAGGCCGAGCCGGACGGGCGCCTCTCGCTGCGCGGGCGGGTCTTCTCCCCGGACGGCAAGCAGGTCCTGGACGCCCACGAGTGGGCCGGCTCACTCACCCCGGAGGACCTCGGCACCGCGACCGCCCTGGCACTGAAGCGGCAGGGGGCGGCCGAACTGATCGCCGCGATCCCGCACTGAGCCGCCGCCGGCGGGAACGCCGAGAGGCCCCCTGCTTTCGCAAGGGGCCTCTCGGCTGTCTGTGCGCCGCCAGGGACTCGAACCCCGGACCCGCTGATTAAGAGTCAGCTGCTCTAACCAACTGAGCTAGCGGCGCCTGCTGACGTGGAAAACATTACCTGGTCAGCGGCCGAAACTCACAATCGGGCCCGGCGCCCGCCCCGGGCCCCGCCGCTCACGGGGCGAGGACGACCTTCCCCCGGACGTGCCCGTCGCCGACCAGCCGGTGGGCGTCGGCGGCGCGCTCCAGCGGGAAGGTGTCGGCGATCTCCAGCCGCAGGCCCCCGTCCTCCCAGAGGGCGACCAGCTCGCCCAGCCGGGCCGCCGTCCGCTCGGCGCGCAGCCCGCGCACGCCGAGCCGTTCGGCGGCCGGGTAGTCCACGATGGTGCCGATCCGGTCCCGGTCGGCCACCAGTTCGACGGAGGCCTCCAGCGCGCCGCGCCCGGCGGCGTCGAAGGCCGCGTCCACGCCCTGCGGCGCCACCGCGCGGACCCGCTCGACCAGCCCCTCGCCGTAGGGGACCGGGACCGCGCCCAGCTCGCGCAGGTAGGCGTGGTTGCGCTCGCTCGCCGTCCCGATCACGGTGGCGCCCCAGGCCCGGGCGAGCTGGACGGCGACGGTGCCGACCCCGCCGGAGGCGCCGTGGACCAGCACGGTGTCGCCGGGGCCGACCTTCAGCGCGGTGAGCCCGATGTGCGCGGTCTGGCCGGACGCGGAGAGCGAGCCGGCCTGCTCCCAGGGCATGCCGGCCGGCTTGGCGACCAGCTGGGCGGCGTCCACGGTGACGTACTCGGCGTGCGCCCGGAGCAGCCGGAAGCCCAGCACCTCGTCGCCGACCGCCCAGCCCCGGCTGCCCGGGCCGAGCTGGTCCACCACCCCGGCGAACTCGTTGCCCGGGATCACCGGCGGTTCGACCCGGACGCCCGGCGGGCTCCAGCCGCCCCGGACGGCGAGGTCGACGGGCTGTACTCCGGCCGCGTAGACCCGGACCCGCACCTCGCCCGGTCCGGCGGTGGGCGTGGGCACCTCGGTGGTCCGCAGGACCTCGGGCCCGCCGAACGCGGGGACGGTGACTGCCTTCATGAGGGGCTGCTCCTGCCTGTCGGTCGACCCTTTCCTCAGATGATCAGACCTGAAGTGCGCTTGAGGTCAAGCGCTGCCCGGCGTGTTGTCACGGTTGGGCGCATTGTCAGATTTATCCTTGACGGCGGCCCGGATCATGCTCCGGGCCGCCGCCCGACCCGTCGACCACCGGTCGCCGACTCACCACCGAGAGGACCTTCCCGTGGGCCAGCTGCCCCTGCTCTTCCTGGTGCTGCTGGCCTCAGTGGTGACCATGCCGCTCGCCCGGAAGACCGGCGTGCCACAACCCGTGCTGATGACCCTGCTCGGCATCGTCATGGCACTGATGCCGCAGATCCCGAACATCGCCATCGACCCCGAGCTGATCCTGCCGCTGGTCCTGCCACCGCTGATCTTCGCCGTCGCCCGGCGCTCGTCCGTCCGCTACTTCCGGGCCAACATCCGCTCGATCCTGCTGCTTGCCGTCGCCCTGGTGGTGGTCACCACGGTCGCGGTGGCCGGCGCCGTGCACTGGCTGCTGCCCACGCTGCCGCTCGCGGCCGCCATCGCGGTCGGCGCGCTGGTCTCGCCGCCGGACCCGGTCGCCGCCGTCGCGGTGGCCGGCAGCGTCGGCCTGCCGCGCCGCCTGGTGGCGATCCTGGAGAGCGAGGGCCTCTTCAACGACGTCACCGCGATCGTGATCTACTCGCTGGCCATCGACGCCGTGGTCAGCGGCGACTTCTCGGCCGGCCACGCGGTGCTGCGCTTCGTGCTCTCGGCGGTACTCGCCGTCGTCGTCGGCATCGCCCTCGGCTGGCTCAACACCAAGCTCGCCGCCCTCCTGGAGGACCCCACCCAGCAGGTCGCGCTCAACCTGCTGGTGCCGTTCGCCGCCTACGCCCTCGCCGAGGAGATCCACGGCTCCGGCGTGCTCGCCGTGGTGGTCTGCGCGCTCTACCTCGCCGAGCGGGCCGCCGACGCCGACGACGTCTCCTACCGGCTGGTCGGCAACGCCTTCTGGGAGATCGTCGAGATCCTGATCACCGGCGTCGCCTTCGGCCTGATCGGCCTGGAGCTGGCCACCGTCCTCAAGGAGGCGGGCACCGGCTGGACGAGCATGCTCGGCGACGCCGCCGTCGTCATCGCGGTCGTGGTCCTGGTCCGGCTGCTCTGGCTGCTGCCGGCCGGCTGGCTCTCCAGGAGGCTGCGCTCCGGGGCCGAGGAGGACACCCCGATCAGCTGGCAGGAGAGCGTGGTGCTCTGGTGGTCCGGGATGCGCGGGGTGGCCACCGTCGCCCTGTCCCTGGCCATCCCGCTCACCGTGCACTCCGGCGAAGGCTTCCCCGAACGCGGCCGGCTGGTCTTCATCGCCTTCAGCGTGGTGCTCTTCACCCTGCTGGTCCAAGGCCTCACCCTGCCCTGGCTGGCCAAGCGGCTGCGCCTGGACATCGACCAGGACAAGCACGAGCAGGCGGTCCGCCGGCTCTGGTGGCGGGCCGCCAAGGCCGGGCTGACGCGGCTCGGCGAACTGGAGAAGCAGGACAAGCTGCCCGCCGAGGTCGCCGACCGGCTGCGGGACCGTCAGCACGACCGGCTGGCCCGGCTCTGCCCGGAGAACTACGCCGAGGAGGAGGCCGTCGAGGCGAAGCAGCGGCTCACCCAGTGGCGGGCCGCGCACGCCGTCGAGCAGGAGATGATCGCCGCCTCCCGCCGCGAGATGGTGGTCGCCCGCAGCGAACCCGGCGCCGACCCGGAGCTCGTCGACCAGGTGCTGCGCGGGCTCGACCTGCGCTCCGAACGGAAGTGACGGACGGTCGGCGAGCCGGGGCCGGACGTGACCGAACGGAATGCGCACGGCCGGTCCCGACGTTGCATAGGCTGACCCCGGGCAGGCCGTCAACGGAGTCGGCGCACTAACCAGTACCCGCACGACCTCGCGAAAACCCTCCCGCCTGGCCCTGCCGGTATCTGCACCCAGATGAATCGAGGAGCCACCGATGTCGGAGACCCGCGCCGACGCCCGTACCCCGCTCGACCGCACCCCGCAGTGGGCCGCCCTCGGCAAGCACCGGGCGGAGCTGGGCGACACGCACCTGCGTGAGCTGTTCGCCGCCGACCCGGAGCGCGGCCGCCGCTACACCCTGCGCGTCGGCGACCTGCACGTGGACTACGCCAAGCAGCTGGTGACGGACGAGACGCTGGCCCTGCTGCGCGAGCTCGCCGAAGCCACCGGCGTCGCCGGGCTGCGGGACGCCATGTTCCGCGGCGAGAAGATCAACAACACCGAGCACCGCGCCGTCCTGCACACCGCGCTGCGCGCCCCGCGCGGCGCCGTCGTCGAGGTCGACGGCGAGAACGTGGTGCCCGCCGTGCACGCCGTGCTCGACCAGATGGCCGCCTTCGCCGACAAGGTCCGCAGTGGTGAGTGGCGCGGCCACACCGGCAAGCGGATCCGGACGGTCGTCAACATCGGCATCGGCGGCTCCGACCTCGGCCCCGCCATGGCCTACGAGGTGCTGCGCTCCTACGCCGCCCGCGACCTCGACGTGCGCTTCGTCTCCAACGTGGACGGCGCGGACCTGCACGAGGCCGTCCGCGACCTGGACGCCGCCGAGACGCTCTTCATCGTCGCGTCCAAGACCTTCACCACCATCGAGACCATCACCAACGCCGTCTCGGCCCGCAACTGGCTGCTCACCGAGCTGAGGGCCGACACCGACGCGGTGGCCAGGCACTTCGTCGCGCTCTCCACCAACGCCGAGGGCGTCGCCGACTTCGGCATCGACACCGCCAACATGTTCGAGTTCTGGGACTGGGTCGGCGGCCGCTACTCCTACGACTCGGCGATCGGCCTCTCGCTGATGATCGCCATCGGCCCGGACGCCTTCCGCGAGATGCTCGACGGCTTCCACCTGGTCGACGAGCACTTCCGCACCGCGCCGCCGGAGCAGAACGTGCCGCTGCTGCTCGGCCTGCTCGGCGTCTGGTACGGCGCCTTCTTCGACGCCCAGGCGCACGCCGTGCTGCCCTACTCGCACTATCTGTCGAAGTTCACCGCCTACCTCCAGCAGCTGGACATGGAGTCCAACGGCAAGTCGGTGGACCGCGACGGCAACCCGGTGAACTGGCAGACCGGCCCGGTGGTCTGGGGAACCCCCGGCACCAACGGCCAGCACGCCTACTACCAGCTGCTGCACCAGGGCACCAAGCTGATCCCGGCCGACTTCATCGGCTTCGCCAGGCCGGTCGCCGACCTGCCCCCCGGCCTGGTCGCCCAGCACGACCTGCTGCTCGCCAACTTCTTCGCCCAGACCCAGGCGCTGGCCTTCGGCAAGACCCCGGAGGAGGTCGCCGCCGAGGGGGTGCCGGCCGAGCTGGTCCCGCACAAGACCTTCAAGGGCAACCACCCGACCACCACCGTGCTGGCCGCCGAGCTCACCCCGTCGGTGCTCGGCCAGCTGGTCGCCCTGTACGAGCACAAGGTGTTCGTCCAGGGTGCGATCTGGAACATCGACTCCTTCGACCAGTGGGGCGTCGAGCTGGGCAAGGTGCTCGCCAAGCGGATCGAGCCCGTGCTGCTCACCGGGGAGGGCGCCGACGCGCTGGACAGCTCCACCGCCGAGCTGGTCGCCCGCTACCGCTCGCTGCGCGGCCGCTGAGCCCGGGCGGGGCCGTCCGCTCCGGCGGGCGGCCCCGCCCTGCGGATGCTCCCTCGCACGGGAAACGCCGAGAGGCCCCTTGCTTTCGCAAGGGGCCTCTCGGCTGTCTGTGCGCCGCCAGGGACTCGAACCCCGGACCCGCTGATTAAGAGTCAGCTGCTCTAACCAACTGAGC